>NZ_JAJGQG010000032.1:0-46551 GCF_020783795.1 Xanthomonas sp. NCPPB 1067 | reverse complement strand
CGCCTGCGCCTGTGCCGCCGCCCGTACCGGCAGCGGCGCCGGGAGTGCCGACCTGGCTTGCGCCGCACGCCGCTGCGTCCGCCGAGCAGGCGGCCAGCCTACCGGCCGATGCACTGGCGCCATTGCGCAAGCTGCGCCAACTCGACGAGCCCGGCCCGCGCGGGCTGACCCCGCCCGAGCGGCCGGCGCAGACACCCCTGGAGCGCCTGTTCCAGCGGCTGTTGCAGGCCGATGCGCGCGGCTCGGCGCACAGCCCGCTCAAGCGGCTGCGCTCGCGGTGATCGCGCTCGATTGAGTCACTTGCCGCAAGCGCCGCTGCGCTTGCCCGTTCCGTTTGCCGCCACGCCAGAAAGGATCCGCCCGATGACCGAGACCCGTGCCCGTTCCGCATCACCGTTGCCCAGGCTGGCGACCTGGGCGCTGTGGTTGCTGGGTGCGTTGCTGCTGGTGTTCGTGGTGGCCGTGCCGATGGACGTGAACCAGCAGCTGGTGTTCTCCGGCGTGCTGTTCGCCGTGGCGCTGGCGGTGCGCAACCGCGGCGGACGCCTGGTCATCCTGATGATGATGGGCATGTCGCTGGCAGTGTCGTGCCGCTACATCTGGTGGCGCATGACCCAGACCATGGGCGTGGGCAGTGCGGTGGATTTCATCCTCGGCCTGGGCCTGCTGGGTGCCGAGCTGTATGCCTTCGTGATCCTGGTGCTGGGCTATTTCCAGGTGCTGTGGCCGCTCAACCGCAAGCCGGTGCCGCTGCCGTCCGACCAGAGCCTGTGGCCGAGCGTGGACGTGTTCATTCCCACCTACAACGAGCCGCTGTCGGTGGTGCGCACCACCGTGCTGGCCGCCAGCGTGATCGATTGGCCGGCCGGCAAGATCACCATCCACCTGCTCGACGACGGCCGCCGCGACGAGTTCCGCGACTTCTGCGCCGAGGTCGGCATCAACTACGTCACCCGCACCAACAATGCGCACGCCAAGGCCGGCAACATCAACGCCGCCTTGAAGAAGTGCAGCGGCGAGTACGTGGCGATCTTCGATTGCGACCATATTCCCACCCGCTCGTTCCTGCAGGTGGCGATGGGCTGGTTCCTGCGCGACACCAAGCTGGCGCTGGTGCAGATGCCGCACTATTTCTTCTCGCCGGATCCGTTCGAACGCAACCTGGACACCCACGGCAAGGTGCCCAACGAGGGCGAGCTGTTCTATGGCCTGCTGCAGGATGGCAACGATCAGTGGAATGCCACCTTCTTCTGCGGGTCGTGCGCGGTGATCAAGCGCACCGCGCTGGAAGAGGTGGGCGGGGTGGCGGTGGAAACCGTCACCGAGGACGCGCACACCGCGCTCAAGTTGCAGCGCCGCGGCTATCGCACCGCGTATCTGGCCATCCCGCAGGCCGCGGGCCTGGCCACCGAAAGCCTGTCCGGCCACGTGGCGCAGCGCATCCGCTGGGCGCGCGGCATGGCGCAGATCGCCCGTATCGACAATCCCTTGCTCGGCCGCGGGCTCAGGCTCTCGCAGCGGTTGTGCTATCTCAATGCAATGCTGCACTTCTTCTACGGGTTGCCGCGCATCATCTACCTCACCGCGCCGCTGGCCTACCTGTTCTTCGGTGCGCACGTGATCCAGGCCTCGGCCCTGATGATCCTGGCGTACGCCTTGCCGCACATCCTGCAGGCGAACCTGACCAATCTGCGCGTGCAAAGCCGGTTCCGGCATCTGCTATGGAACGAGGTCTACGAGACCACGCTGGCCTGGTACATCTTCCGCCCGACGCTGGTGGCGCTGATCAATCCCAAGCTGGGCAAGTTCAACGTGACCCCGAAGGGTGGCCTGGTGGCGCGCAGCTATTTCGACGCGCAGATCGCCAAGCCCTATCTGTTCCTGCTGCTGCTCAACGTGGTGGGCGTGGTGGCCGGCGTGCTGCGGCTGATCTATGTGGGCGGCAGCGGCGAGCAGCAGACGATCTGGTTCAACCTGGCCTGGACGCTGTACAACATGGTGCTGCTGGGCGCCACGATCGCCACTGCCAGCGAAACCCGCCAGGTGCGCAGCGCACACCGCGTGCCGCTGGATATCCCGGTCAACCTGTACCTGCCCGATGGCAACGTGCTGGCCAGCCGCTCGCTGAATTTTTCCACCGGCGGCATGGCAATCAAGCTTGATCAGCCGCAGCCGATCGAACCCGGCCTGCCGGTCCAGATCGGCCTGAGCCATCGTGGCATCGAACAGACCTTGCCGGCGGTGGTGCGGCAGGATCGCGACGGCCAGGTCAGCATCCAGTTCACCCAGATGTCGATGGAACAGGAACGCTGGCTGGTGGCGTCCACCTTCGCGCGCGCCGATATCTGGCTGTCGCAGTGGGGCCAGCACGACCGCGATTCGTTCTGGCGCTCGATGGGCCAGGTGCTGGAAGCCAGCGCGCGCGGATTCGGGCGGCTGGGCCGGCACATGGTGGACAGCGCACGGCAGGGTTTCCGCCCGGCGCGTCCGCTGGATCTGGAGTCGTGAGTTCGATGCGTGCTGTGTCCCTTTCCCTTGCCAAGAACCGATTGATGCGAATGTCCCCCGCCTTGTTGACCTGCGCGCTCACCCTGCTGACCGGACTGGCGCAGGCGCAGCAGGCCGTGCCATCCGCAGCGCCGGCCGGCGCCGATCCGCAGGCCACGATCGCGTCCGCCGCACCAGAGGCGCCGGGGGCGCCGCTGCCGGCCGGCAGCACGCGCGCGGCCACGCTGCGCGATCTGGGCATCGATTACGAGATCACCTTGCGCGGCGTGCAGGGCAGCGCCGGCGTGCCCTTCAGCGTGCGCAGCGACGAGATCGTCACCGCCGCCACGCTCAACCTCAAGTACAGCTATTCGCCGTCGCTGTTGCCGGACCTGTCGCACGTCAAGGTCACCATCAACGGCGTCACCGTGGCCACCTTGCCGACCGACAAGGCCAATGCCGGCAAGCTGCTCTCGGCCGATCTGCCGGTCGATCCGCGCCTGATCACCGACTACAACCAGCTCAACCTGCAGCTGATCGGCCACTACACGCGCGAGTGCGAAGACCCCGATCACAGCAGCCTGTGGGCGAACGTGGACGCGGCCACCAGCCTGTCGCTGACCACCACGCCGCTGGCGCTGGCCAACAACCTGGCGCTGCTGCCGGTGCCGTTCTTCGATGTGCGCGACACGCGCCGGCTGGAACTGCCGTTCTATTTCCCGCAGCAGCCGGATCTGGCCACGCTGCAGGCGGCCGGCACGGTGGCCTCGTGGTTCGGCACCCTGGCCGGATATCGCGGCGCGGTGTTCCCGGCCTCGACCACGGCCCTGCCGGCCAGTGGCAACGCGGTGGTGTTGGCCACGCCCGCCACCTTGCCGGCGCAATTCGCCACCGCCGACAGCGGCGTGGCCGATATCCGCGGCCCGACCGTGGCGGTGGTGGTCAACCCGACCGATCCCAACGGCAAGCTGCTGCTGATACTCGGCCGCACGACCGAGGAATTGCAGCGCGCCGCCGCCGCACTGGCGCTGCGTGCGCCGTTGACCGGTGCGGTGGCCCGGATCGGCGAGATGTCCGCACCGGCGCCGCGCCAGCCCTACGACGCGCCCAAGTGGGTGTCCAGCGAGCATCCGGTGCGCTTCGGCGATCTGGTCAGCCAGCCCGGCGCGCTCAACGTCACCGGCTATCACCCGGACCTGATCCGGGTGGGCCTGCAGCTGCCGCCGGACCTGTTCGTGTGGGAACGCGACGGCATTCCGGTGGCGCTGAAGTACCGCTACACGGTGCCGGAGGTGGACAACAAGTCCGCGCTCAACGTCAGCATCAACGAGTCGTTCGTGACCACGCTGCCGCTGACCGGGCGCCCGTATGCCGAATCCACCCCGGTGCGCTGGTGGAACAGCCTGGGCGCGCGCGGCAGCATGCCGGTGCATCAGGATCTGACCTTGCCGGTGGGCGCGTTCTCGGCCAATAGCCAGCTGCGCTTCCACTTCTTCTTCGATCGCCCGCAGGGCGAGGAATGCAAGAACACCTTCCCGGACGTCTCCGGCGCCATCGATGCCGATTCCACCATCGACCTGAGTGGCTTCCACCACTACATGGCGATGCCGAACCTGGCCGCCTTCGCCAATGCCGGTTATCCGTTCACCCGGTTGGCCGACCTGTCCGAGTCGACCATCGTGCTGCCCAACAATCCCGGCGACCAGGATCTGGGCAATGTGCTGACCCTGCTTGGCCGTTTTGGCGCCTCCACCGGCTACCCGGCGCTGCATGCGCAGATCATCGGCGCCAGCGCGATCCAGCAACACGCCGATCGCGACCTGCTGCTGCTCGGCAGCGCCACCTCGCAGCCCCTGTTCAAGCAATGGCAGGCGCAACTGCCGCTGAGCCAGGACGGGCAAAGCCGCCGCATGGGCCTGACCGACTGGCTGTTGGACAAGCTGCCTGGCTTCCTGTCCTTCGACGCGCGCCGCACCGACCTGCCGACCACCGCCGAGATCGCGCTGCAGCCGCAGCCGGACGACGTGCTGTTGATGGGTTTCGAATCGCCGTTGAAATCCGGTCGCAGCGTGGTGGCGTTCCAGACCGAAGACCCGGCCAACATGAGCCGCCTGTTCGATGCCTGGTTCGACCCGGCCCTGCTCAAGGACTTCCAGGGCAGCGTGGTGCTGCTGCAGCAGAAGAAGGTCACCAGCCTGGTCGGCAACCAGACCTATTATGTCGGGCACCTGCCGCTGCCGACCTGGTTGCGCTGGTACTTCTCGCACCACCCGGTGTGGCTGGCGTTGACCGTGGTGCTGCTGGCGCTGTTGCTGGCCCTGGCCGCCCGCGTGGTGCTGCGCCGGCACACCGCAGAACGTCTCAACGAGGGGCAGGGCACATGAACGCACACGACAACGGCCGTGTCTTGACCCGCCGCCGCCTGCTGGGCGCCGGTGCGCTGGCTGGCCTGGCCGCGGTGTTGCCTGCCGGCGCCAAGCCGGCGCCCGCGCAATGCGGCAGCTGGCCGTTGTGGAACGCGTTCGTGTCCAGGCACATCCAGCCCGACGGGCGGGTGGTGGATTTCCTCAACGCCGATCAGCGCTCCACCTCCGAGGGCCAGTCGTATGCGCTGTTCTTCGCGCTGGTGGCCAACGACCAGGTGCTGTTCGACAAGGTGCTGGGCTGGACCCGGCACAACCTGTGCGGCGGTCGCCCGGACCTGAACCTGCCGGCCTGGCTGTGGGGCCGCGACGAAGCCGGCACCTGGCGTGTGCTCGACCCCAACACCGCCAGCGACGGCGAGCTGTGGATCGCCTACGCGCTGCTGGAAGCCGGCCGGCTGTGGAATCGCCCCGGCTACGTCAAGGCCGGCCAGCAGATCCTGCAACTGATACGTGCGCAGGAAGTGGCTACGCTGCCGGGGCTGGGCCCGATGCTGTTGCCCGGCCGCAGCGGTTTCCTCGAACAGGGCCGTTGGACGCTCAACCCCAGCTACCTGCCGATCCAGGTGCTGCGCCGCTGCGCCGGCGCCGATCCCAAGGGCCCCTGGGCCGCCATCGCCGCCAACAGCGCGCGCGTGCTGCGCGACAGTGCGCCGGTGGGCTTCGCCCCCGACTGGACGGTGTGGGATGGCAAGACCTTCGCGGCCGATCCCAAACGCGGCAACCTGGGCAGTTACGACGCCATCCGCGTGTATCTGTGGGCCGGCATGCTCGATGCCGGCGAACCGTTGCGCAGCAAGTTGCTGCAGGACCTGTCCGGCCCGGCCGACCTGCTGGCGGCGGGCACCGGCTTCGCCGAGAAGATCGATACCGCGCGCGGCGTGGGCACCGGCGCGGTGCCGGTGGGGTTTTCCGCCGCGCTGCTGCCCTACCTGAGCGCCCTGCGCCAGCCCGCATTGCTCAAGGCGCAGGCGCAGCGCATTCCCGCCGCCGCCCAGCCTGCGGCCGCCGCCCTGCCGTATTACGAACGCACGCTGGCCCTGTTCGGACAGGGCTGGCTCGAGAACCGCTACCGCTTTGCCGCAGACGGGCGCCTGCTGCCCGCCTGGAGAACGCCTGCATGCTCCGCAACAAACTGACCCCGCTCTACCTCGCCGGCATGATCGACCTGTGCCTGCTCGCCGGCCCGGCGCAGGCGCAGACCAGCGCCACCCAGCAGCTGGTCGGACAGGGCAATTACTGGCACGACCAGGGCCGCGACGATCTGGCCGCCGATACCTGGAAGAAGCTGCTCGGCATCGATCCGGACCAGCCCGACGCCCTGCTCGGTCTGGCCCAGATCGATCTGGCACAAGGCCGCCAGTCCGAAGCGCGCAAGCGCCTGCAGCAGCTCGAAGCCGCCCACCCGCAGTCGCCGCAAGCCCAGCGCCTGCGCGTGGCGATCGGCGCGCGCGGCAGTGGCGGCGCCGGCGAGGATCCCAACCTGCGCAACGCGCGCCGCGCCGCCTCGGCCGGGCGGTATGTGGAAGCCGCGCGCAATTACGAAGCCGCGTTTGCCGGCAAGCCGCCGCCGCCGAACCTGGCGCTGGAGTACTACCAGTCGCTGGCCGGCACGCCTACCGGCTGGGAGCGCGCCCGCGACGGTCTGCGCAAGCTGCAGTCCAGCGAGCCGGCCAACCCGTCGGTGCAACTGGCGCTGGCCCAGGTGCTGAGCTACCGCGAACCCACCCGCCGCGAGGGCATCGCGCAGCTGCGCACGCTGGCCCAGCGCGCCGATGTGGGCGGCCCGGCGCGGACCAGCTGGCGCCAGGCCTTGCTGTGGCTCAACGCCAGCACCGCCGATGCGCCGCTGTACCAGGCGTTCCTGGCCGGCACCCCGAACGATGCGGACATCACGGCCAAGCTCGGCCAGCTGAGCGAGCGCCGCACTGCCGAGAGCGCGCCCGCCGATCCCAACGGCATCGCACTCGGTGAAGGCTTCCGCGCGCTCAACGCCGGCAATCTGGGCGTGGCCGAACAACGCTTCACCCAGGTGTTGCGCGCGCGGGCACGCGATCCCGAAGCGCTGGGCGGGCTGGGCTCGGTGCGCCTGCGTCAGCAGCGCTTCTCCGAAGCGCAGGAGTTGCTGCGCCCGGCCGCGGCCAGCAACGGCAAGTGGAAGACCGCGCTGGACAGCGCGCGCTACTGGCAGCAGCTGCAGCAGGCGGAGGCCGCGCGCGCGCGCGGCGATCTGGCGCAGGCACGCCAGTTGGTGGAGCAGTCGGTGCAGTTGCTGCCCAACGAGCCGGCCGGCCACGTGGCACTGGGCGGATTGCAGGCCGCCAGCGATCCGGTCGCGGCCGAGGCCAGCTATCGCAAGGCCCTGGCACGCGACGCCGACAATGCCGGCGCCCTGCAGGGCCTGGTCGGGCTGTACAGCCGCCAGGGCCGCATGCAAGAGGCCACCGAGTTGTTCAACCGCCTGCCGGCCGCCGAACGCGCCAAGTCCGGTGGACAGGCCTTGCTGCGTTCCAACGTACAGCGCGCCCGCGCCCGCCAGTTTCTGGAAGCCGGCGATGCGGTCAGCGCGCAGGCCGAGCTGGAAGCGGCCATGGTCGAACGTCCTGGCGATGGCTGGATCCGCCTGGATCTGGCGCGCCTGTACCAACAGGCCGGCCGCCCCGACCAGGCCCGCAGCGTCATGGACGGCCTGCTTGCCGTGCATGCCGACCAACCCGAAGCGCTGCATGCCAATGCGGTGTTCGCCCAGGAAAGCGGCGATTGGCAGGGGGCCTACAACAGCCTCGATCGCATTCCCGCTGCTGCGCGCACGCCGGAGATGACCCAGCTGCGCACCACCGCCTGGATCGAACTGCAGGCACGCCAGGCGCGCGGGCTGGTGCAGCAAGGCCGGGTCGGCGAGGCGCAGCAACTGCTGGCGCGTACCGAAACCGCGCTCGGCAACCAGCTCGACGACCCGCAACTGCTGGCCGCGCTGGCTGGCGCGCACGCTGATGCCGGCAACACCCAGCGCGCCCTCGTGCTGGCCCAGCGCCTGGTCACCGGTGCCAACCCGCGCACCGAAGACCGCCTGCAATATGCCGGCGTGTTGCTGCGCGCGCATCAGGACGCCGAACTCTCTGCGGTGCTGCGCCAGTTGCAGGCCACCACCCTGACCCCGGAGCAGCTGCGTCGCTACCAGAGCCTGCGCAGCGCCTACACCTTGCGGCAGGTGGATGCCTTGCGCGAGCTGGGCAATCTGGAAGCTGCCTACGACGCGCTGTCGCCGATCCTGGCGCAGCAACCGGACAACCGCGACGCGCAGGCGGCGCTGGCCCGGCTGTATGCCGCGGCCGGCGACCAGCCGCAGGCGCTGGCGCTCTATCAGCAGATCCTGCAACGCCATCCCAACGATCTGGACACGCTCACCGCCGCCGCCAACAGCGCCGCCGCGCAGTCGGACCTGCGCAATGCCGAAAGCTTTCTGCAGCGCGCGCTGGCGCAGGCGCCGGAGTCGCCGGACGTGCTCGCCGCGGCCGGCCGGGTGTATCGCAGCGCCGGCAAGAACCGCAAGGCCGAGCAGTATTTCCGCGCCGCGCTGGCCGCCCAGCAACGCCAGGCCGGCCAGCTCGACAACGGCCTGCCTGCCGCCCGCGGCCCCGTCGCCGTGGCCTCGTCCGGCCGCCCGCTCAATCCGTTCTCCGGCATGACCGGCGGCACGCCGCGTTCGCCGGCGGTGCTGTCCGAGCGCATGGATGCCGGCAGTGCCTACGCGCAGACCGCGCTGGTGCCGCTGCCCGCGCAACCGGCCGCTGCCCGCTTCGCTGCGCCCGTCACCGCGCCTGTCACCGCCGGTGCGGATGCCTATGCCGGCAGTAGTGCCGATCTCCTGCCGCCTCCGGTGAGCGCCAGCGCAGCGCCGTCGGTGCTGCCCGCACCGACCAGCCGTACGCGTCTGCCCACGCGCAGCGCGCCAACGCTGGCAGCGGCCGACGACCTGCGTCCGCGCGGCGTCGCGGCACAGGCGCTGCCCGCGGCCAGCAGCGGCAACAGCGTGCTCGACGAACTGCGCGCGGTGCAGTCGGAAAACAGCGATCACCTCGCCGGTGGCGCACTGTATCGCTCGCGCGATGGCGAGGACGGCCTGGGCCGCCTGGACGACATCGAGATGCCGGTGCAGGCCGAGTTCGCGGTCGGCGAAGGCAAGCTCGGCGTGACGCTGACGCCGACCGTGGTGGATGCCGGCACCGTGACCACCGATTACGCCACCGCCAGCCGCTTCGGCACCGGCCCGCAGACGGCGGTCAACGATGCGCTGGCCGCCGATCGCAGCCCCATCGATACGCTGGTCAATTCCTCGGTGTATCAACTGCTCGCCACCCAGGGCAATACCGCCGCCACGCGCGAACGCCTGCGTCGCTATGCCTTGAACACCGGTCTGTTCGGCGAGCTGCTGACCGAGAACAACAACAGCACGCCGGCCGCGGTGGCCGCGCTGGCCAACGAACCGTTGCCGGCGTACCTGCTCAGCGTCAACGCCGCCAATACCCCGATCGCCCAGCTGGCGCGCGACATCCTCGGCAACGCCGCCATCCGCGAGCAGCTCGCCGCTGGCGATGGCGCCGCGCTGCAGGCGCTGGCCGGCAGCAGCGCTGCTGCGCAGCAGACGCCCACCACGCTGGCGGCCACGCTCAACGGCATGGCCGCCACCGGCAACGGCGCGCGCCGGCTCGGCCAGGACGATACCGGCGTGGGTGTCGGCGTGCGCTATCGCAACGGCGGCTTCAGCGCCGATGTGGGCAGCACGCCGATCGGATTCCAGGAGCAGAACATCGTCGGCGGGGTCGGCTATCGCGGCGAGCTCGGCGAGACGGTGAGCTGGTCGGCCGATGCCTCGCGGCGCGCGGTCACCGACAGCGTGCTGTCGTTCGCCGGCACGCAGGACGGCCGCAGTGGCCGCGAATGGGGCGGCGTCACCAGCAGCGGCATCGCGCTGTCGGCCACGGCCGACAACGGCCTGCTCGGCGGCTACGCCAATCTCGCCGCGCACCGCCTGACCGGCAACAATGTGGCCGACAACGACCACCGCCAGGCCGACCTGGGCTTCTATGTGCATGCACTGGAAACCCGCAATCAGTCGCTGACCGCCGGCGTCAACCTCACCGCCATGCAATACGACAAGAACCTCAGCGGCTTCACCTACGGCCACGGCGGTTACTTCAGCCCGCAGGAGTATGTGGACCTCGGCTTCCCGGTGCACTGGAGCGGCCGCAGCGCGGGGCAGAGCGTCAACTGGAAGGTCGATGCCAGCATCGGCGTGCAGCATTTCAAGACCGATCCCACGCCGTACTTCCCCACCGATCCGGGCCTGCAGCAGGCGGCCTACGACGCCGCCTCGCTGGCCGCGCTGCTCGGTCTGGTCGATCGCTACACCGATCCGGTGTACGCGGGTCAAAGCCGCACCGGGGTGTCCTACAACCTCAGCGGTGCGGCCGAGTGGCAGGTGGCGCCGCAGTTGTTCCTGGGTGGGCGCATGACCTTCAACAACGCGCGCGACTACAACCAGTTCAGCAGCAATCTCTATCTGCGGTTCGTGATGGACCGGTTGGGCGCCGCCTTGGGCCGTGCACCGCAGGTGCTGACCTCGCCCTACGCCGCCGATCGCTGAGGCGCCCTCCGGTCCGATTGCTCGAAACGCCGAACGGCGCCTCACGGCGCCGTTCGTGCGAGTTGCGTTGCGGCGACGGGGGCGCGCTCTACGGATTCACCGTCGCTGCGCAGGCCAGGACCGACATCTGCTGCGGAAAGCTGATCGCACCCTGGTTCTGCAGCGCAGCCGCGTGTTCCTGCATGCAGGCCATGTACCCGAGGCGGTTGCCGGCGTTCCGGCTCCTGCACAGATTGCTCGCGGCCTGGACATTGGCGCCGGGAATGAAACCGCCGGGTTGCAGGATCGGCACCTGCGTCGGGCAGTTGCCCAATCGCGCCGGCCCGCGGTTCAGCGTCCACCCGATATCGGCGAACATCGCCGGGACCAGGCCAGCGTGCAGATGCGCCGATGATGCCGCCCCGATGTAGGGCTCCATCAGCATGTCCGGATGCAGGTCGGGATCGAAATGCGTCAAGGTCGAGGCGGGCAGCGCGACGGGGGCGTGTACAGCAGCGCGCGGCCGCTGGCGTCGGCGCCCTGCAGCAGCCTTGCCTCTTCGCCGATGCCTGCCACCACGCCGGTGGCGCCAGACAACCGCTGGCCATCGGGCAGCGACGCCCGGAACAGCAGGGTGCGGAATAGGTCGTATGTGCTTGCGACGCGGCAGCGCCATTGCCGCACATCGGGGCTCGGTCAGCGTCGGCGCGCCAGTCGGCTGGCGGCCATCCCGACAGCAGAACGGCGCCTTGCGGCGCCGTCTGCATCCCCATCAAGTGATGCGCGCTCGCCTCAGGGGCGAACCTTGGTGGCGCAGATGAAGGTCGCTGCCTGCTGCACGCGGCTGATCGCCCCCTGGTCCTGCAGTTCGCGCAGATGGTCGTTCATGCAGCTCAGGTAGCCGAACCGGTTGCCCGCATTCTGCGTCCTGCACAGGCTGTTCTCGGCGGTGAGGTTGGCGCCGGGAATCAGACCGCCGGTCTCCACGGTGGGCACCAGCGTATTGCAGTTGCCCAGCCGGGTCAGGCCCTGGTTCAAGGTCCAGCCGATGTCGGCGAACATCGCCGGGGTCAGGTCGATGTTCAGATGCGCCTGCACCTCCGGTGTGTCGAACGGTTCCATCAGCGCATTCGGCTGCAGGTCGGTATCGAAGTGCGAGAAAGTCGAACCGCCGGCCACCACGCTGGGTGCGTACAACCGCGTGCGGCCCGCGCTGTCGGTGCCCTGCAGCAGCTCCGGATCCTCGTACAGTCCGGCCACCACGGCGGTGCTGCCCTTCAGGCGTGCACCGTCGGCCTGCGAAACCATGATCGCCGGGATGGTGATGTCGGTGATCGGCGGCGCCGCATTGCCCATGGTCTGCACGCCGGCGGCGTTGTTGGCTACGATCACGCCCACCGCACCATTGAGCTGGGCGTTCTTGACCTTGATGGCGAAGGCGCAGGTGCCACGGTCGATCAAGGCCACCTTGCCGGCCACTTCGGCGGCGTTGGCGAATGGCGTCTCGCAGCCATCGGTGGCCGATGCGGCCGCAACGCCATCGTTGACGGTCACCACCGCGCGCGCCGGGAAATTGCCTGCGGTGGCCAGTGGCCCGAAGCTGGCGAAGCCCACTTCGAACTTGCCGGCAGCGGTGCTGGGCGCGGTGACCTGCAGCAGGGTGCGCGGATCCAGGATCAGGGTCGCCTCGCGATTGACCCGGGTGCCGGCCCACACCGTACGGCCCGGCGTGCGCATCGCTTCGGCGCGCAAGGCGTTGGTCATGGCCGGGTCGTCGAAACGCTTGTTCTGCACGTTGTCGTAGGCTTGCGAGGTATACACGTCGGTCAGCCCGCTGCCGGAACCGAGCGCGCCGGTGGTCTTGTTGAGGAAGCCGGCAGCGCCCAGGCCGTGGCCAATCTCGTGCATCACCACATTGAGGAAGTTGATCTGGCCTTCCGGGGTCTTGCCGTCCAGGCCCAGGTACCAGCCGGAGCCGGCCAGGCAGTCGTCCTTGCCCAGGTCGCCGTTGAACTGCGAGAACACGTCGGCCGGGTCGGCCGGATCCGGCACCAGGTCCTGTCCGGCGATCGCATCACCCAGCGCGGAGGGATACAGCGTGTTGGGTTTGGCGCCGGGGAAGTTGTTGACGATCCAGTTCGGCCCCGCCTGGCCCAGCGTGCCGCCGGTGGCGGTACAGGTCAGTCGCGCGAACGAGGCATAGACCTTGATCTCCACATTGCTCTGCAGCACCGCGCCCCACAGATCCATCGCGTACTGGTAGGCGATCCGGCGCTGCTCGCCGATCGAGCGGCCCGGATTGCCGCCCAGCGGCGTGGCGGCGGTGGGATCGTTCAGGCCCACCACGGTGCCGGCGTCGCCATTGATCAGCGTTACGTTGGCAGCCGATGCCTGTAGCGGCGCGAGCGCTGCGCCCACGGCCAGGGACAATAGCAACAAGGGCTTATTCATGCGGCAGCGCTCCGTGCTCGGCGTGGGCGGGTTGGGTGTCGGCGTCCTCGCCGTGTTCGATGACGATGCGGCCGTCGGCCTGACGGGTGGCGGTCAGCGAACTCATTTGCGTGGCCGGCAACTTGCGCGCCACGGTGCCGTTGGGCAGCCGACGGACAGTGGCCTGCGCGGCGGCTTCGCTCTGCGGCATCGCGGTGCGTGCGGCACGACCGGCTGCACTGCGGGCAGCGGAGGCAGCCTGTTGATCCAGTGCCGCGCTTTCGGCATCGGTCAGGGCGCGCAACTTGCCGGTGGCCGGATCGATACCGACCTTGGAACTGGCGGCGACCTCCTGGGCCCCGGCAATCGCCGGCAGGCAGGCAAGACACAGCATGCCGGACAACATCCATCCGGGCTTTCGAGAACTCATCATCGTTGGGGTTTCCTTGGGCCAACTGCAGAAAAGAACGCCGTATGACAACCGGGTTCGGGAGAATCCTTCCGTTTTAGTCTGTTCATGACTGAATCATGAATCAGTGACGAGTGTCAACCTTTTGACAGTCTGGGGTCATAAAAGCGAAGTCATGTGATGAAAAGCGTGGTTTCACGCTTGCACTACGGCGAAGCCGGAAAAGAGCTGGCGACTTCCGTCAGAAATCCGACGTGGCGACATGCATGAGGGCGTGTCGTGTTTTCGGTTGCTCGCCTGGAACGGGGCGACGGGTTAGCCAGGGCACGGACGGCGCGTGTCGCGGCCACATCGCCGCTGACCATGCATGGTTCGGATTCGCTGACCGGTCGGGGCTCCGGCGCGGATACGTCGGGCAAGGCGGCCGCGCAGAGCGGCGCCCTGCCATGCGGCAGGTTGCGATCCCGCAGCAGTGGGCGGCCGGTCGCCACCGGTACCCGCAAGCGGCAGGGCAGGGCAGAAGCAGAGATTGCAGCAAGAGCGGGGTCGCAGATGCGCGCAGTCCCTGCGTACACTGCGCGTCCCGCTGCGATGGCCGGCAACCAGGGCTGCACGCGGAGTCCATCGCACCACTCAGGTCCCGCATGCACGCCGTCATCTATCACAACCCCGCCTGCGGCACGTCCCGCAACACCCTGGCGCTGATCCGGCATGTCGGCATCGAACCGCAGATCATCGAGTACCTGCAGCACCCGCCGAGCCGGCAGACGCTGCAGGCGCTGATCGCCGAGGCCGGACTGTCGGTGCGCGAGGCGATCCGGCAGAAGGGCACCCCGTATCTGGACCTGGGGCTGGACGACCCGGCGTTGGATGACGCCACGTTGCTGAGCGCGATGCTGGCGCATCCGCTGCTGATCCAGCGTCCCTTTGTGCAGACCCCGCTGGGCACACGGCTATGCCGTCCCTCGGAACAGGTGCTGGCCGTGCTGCCGCCCGCCGGCAGCGGCTTCTGCAAGGAAGATGGCGAACCGGTGCTGGATGACTCGGGGCGGCCGGTCGGCGGCTGCATTCGGTCTTGAACGCCGCACGCCGCCTCGCTCACCTCGACGTACGCCACACGTTCTAAGATCGCGGCATCGTTTGCTCGGGAGCATCCGCATGATTCGCGAGATCATTCGCATGGGCGACAAGCGCCTTCTGCGCGTCGCGCCTCCGGTGACCGACCTCGGCAGCGCGGAGCTGCACGCGCTGGTGGCCGACATGTTCGAGACCATGGACGCCGCGCACGGCGTGGGGCTGGCCGCGCCGCAGATCGCCGTCGATCTGCAATTGATGGTGTTCGGTTTCGAGGCCAGCGCGCGTTACCCCGAGGCGCCGGCCGTACCGCGCACGGCGCTGGCCAACGCACAGATCGAACCGCTCTCGGACGCGATGGAGAACGGCTGGGAAGGATGCCTGTCGATCCCCGGCCTGCGCGCGGTGATTCCGCGTTATCGCCATATCCGTTACCGCGGCTTCGCGCCCGACGGTACGCCGATCGAGCGCGAGGCCGAAGGCTTCCACGCGCGCGTGGTGCAACACGAGTACGACCATCTGATCGGTCGCCTGTATCCCTCGCGCATCGAAAACTTCGACACCTTCGGTTTCGAGGACGTGCTGTCGTACGACCTGTAGTGGTTCCACGTGCCTTGCTGCCGGGCCCTTGCCCGCCCACCCTCGCGGGGCACGCTGCAAGCACGTCCTTGCAAGCGCTGACGCGGCATCCATGCCGTGCAAGGTCCCGCGACGGTGAGCGGGCAAGGACCGGTCGGATCGGTCGATGCGCAGGGTTTCGAAGCAGACAGCAACCAACGGCAACAGACCAGACCCCCGGCCGCTGACTCAATGAATCAAGAAGGGCGCCTTGCGGCGCCCTTTTCGTCCCACTGCTGCTTACTTCAGCGCCTTGAAGCGCAAGCGCTTCGGGCCGGCATCGTCGCCCATGCGCCGCTTCTTGTCTTCCTCGTATTCGCGGTAGTTGCCCTGGAAGAACTCCACGTGCGAATCACCTTCGAAGGCAAGGATGTGCGTGGCGATACGGTCCAGGAACCAGCGGTCGTGCGAGATCACGAAAGTGTTGCCGGGGAACTCCAGCAAGGCGTCTTCCAGCGCGCGCAGGGTCTCGATGTCCAGATCGTTGGACGGTTCGTCCAGCAGCAGCACGTTGCCGCCCTGCAGCAGGGTCTTGGCCATGTGCAGGCGCCCGCGTTCGCCGCCCGACAGCGAGCCGACCATCTTCTGCTGATCCTGGCCCTTGAAGTTGAAGCGGCCGATGTACGCGCGCGACTGGATCTCGGTGCCGTTGATGTTGAGGATGTCCAGGCCGCCGGAAATCTCCTGGAACACGTTGTGGTTGCCTTCCAGCTTGTCGCGGCTCTGGTCCACGTAGGACAGCTGCACGGTGGGGCCGACCACGATCTCGCCCGAATCCGGCTTCTCCTGCCCGGTGATCATCTTGAACAGGGTCGACTTACCGGCACCGTTGGGGCCGATGATGCCGACGATGGCGCCCGGCGGGATGATCATCGACAGGTTGTCGATCAGCAGACGGTCGCCGAACTTCTTGGAGACGTTCTTGAACTCCATCACCGAGTTGCCCAGGCGCTCGCCCGGCGGGATGAAGATCTCGTTGGTCTCGTTGCGCTTCTGGTAATCCTGCGACTGCAGTTCGTCCAGGCGCGCCAGACGGGCCTTGCCCTTGGAGCGGCCGCCCTTGGCGTTCTGGCGCGACCATTCGAGCTCCTTCTGGATCGCCTTCTGGCGGGCCTTCTCCTGGTTGTCTTCCTGCTTGAGGCGCTCGTCCTTCTGGGTCAGCCATTCGGTGTAGTTGCCCTTCCACGGAATGCCGCGGCCGCGGTCCAGCTCCAGGATCCACTCGGCGGCGTTGTCGAGGAAGTAGCGATCATGGGTCACCGCGACCACGGTACCGGTGTAGCGCGCCAGGAACTGCTCCAGCCATTCCACCGACTCGGCGTCCAGGTGGTTGGTCGGTTCGTCCAGCAGCAGCATGTCCGGCTTCTGCAGCAGCAGGCGGCACAGCGCCACGCGGCGCTTCTCGCCGCCGGACAGGTTGGCGATCTTCGCGTCCCACGGCGGCAGGCGCAGCGCATCGGCCGCCACGTCCAGCTGGTTTTCCAGGGTGTGCGCATCGCCGGCGGCCAGGATGGCTTCCAGGCGTTCCTGTTCCTTGGCCAGCGCATCGAAATCGGCGCCTTCCTCGGCATAGGCCGCATAGACCGCTTCCAGGGCGGCCTGGGCCTGCAGCACTTCGCCCACGCCTTCCTCGACCGATTCGCGCACGCTCTTGTTCGGGTCCAGCTCCGGCTCCTGCGCCAAGTAACCGACCTTGATGCCCGGCTGCGGGCGGGCCTCGCCCTCGAAATCGGTGTCCACGCCGGCCATGATCTTCAGTACCGTGGACTTGCCCGCGCCATTGAGGCCCAGCAGACCGATCTTGGCGCCCGGGAAGAAGCTCAGCGAGATGTCCTTGATGATCTGCCGCTTTGGCGGCACCACCTTGCTGACCCGGTTCATGGTGTAGATGTATTGCGACATGGGTGCTCCGTAGACGCAGGCAGCCCGCCGGCCAAGGCCGGAGGCGGCGGAAGAGGGATGCCATCGATTATACCGGCAAGTGCCTGGAGCCGCGGATGGGCACTGCCAGTTAAACCGCATCCCAGCTATGACCTGAATAGGCGATTTCGTAAGCGTTTCCAGCAAGAAGGCGTTAAGGCAGCCAGCGCCTTAATGAAATTGCGACATCGCAACCAGGAGCTGGCCATGAACCGCAAATGCATCGTCACCGTCGTGCTGTCTTCCATTCTGGCCTTGGGCGCCGTGGCCCCGGCAGCGGCTGACGACTGGGACCGCCGTCACGACCGCGACCGCCGTCACCACGACGATCGCCGCGACCACCGCCATTGGCGGGCCGAGCGCCACGACGACCGCCGTTACGACCGTCGCGAATGGCGCCAGGATCGCCGCGTCTACAGCCATGGCTACCGCGAGGGCTACCGGGACGCGCGCTACCGCGACCGCTACCGTCGCGGCTACACCTACGTACCGGCGCCGGTCTATTACGACGCTCCGCGGTATTACGGCGGGCCGCGTTATGTGCGTGGCCACCGCTATCACGGTCCGGTCTATGTGGTGAACGATTACGACCGCTACAACCTGCGCTATCCGCCGCGCGGCTACCGCTGGCAGCGCGACAACACCGGCAACTTCCTGCTGGTGGCCATCGCCACCGGCGTGATTGCCGACCTGGTCCTCAACAACTGAGGCAGCAGCAACCGAGGCGGCAGCGGCCGGGCAGGCCCGCCGCCGTGAGCCAGCCAGGCGACGGGCGCACTTCGGTGCGCCCGTCGCGTTTGTCACTCTCCTGGCGCAGGCTGCGCCAGTGCGCGCGGATTGGTCACCCGTACGCGAGGCGCTTACAATCGGCGGCCTCACTGGCCACAGCTGCCCCGGAGCTCTGCATGTTCTCGCGCGACGTTCGACTGGAAACCTACGACCCCGAACTGGCCAAGGCCATCGCCGACGAAGCCGGCCGCCAGGAGGATCATGTCGAGCTGATCGCCAGCGAGAACTACTGCAGCCCGCTGGTGATGGAGGCGCAGGGCAGCCAGCTGACCAACAAGTACGCCGAAGGCTACCCGGGCAAGCGCTACTACGGCGGCTGCGAGTACGTGGACATCGCCGAGCAGCTGGCGATCGACCGCATCAAGCAGGTGTTCGGCGCCGATTATGCGAACGTGCAGCCGCACAGTGGCTCGCAGGCCAACCAGGCGGTGTACTTCGCGCTGCTGCAGCCGGGCGACACCATCCTGGGCATGAGCCTCGCCCACGGTGGCCACCTGACCCACGGCGCCAAGGTCAACGCGTCGGGCAAGCTGTTCAACGCCGTGCAGTACGGCGTGAACGAACAGGGCCTGATCGATTACGACCAGGTGCAGCGTCTTGCCACCGAGCACAAGCCCAAGATGGTGGTGGCCGGGTTTTCCGCGTATTCGCAGAAGATCGACTGGGCCCGCTTCCGCGCCATCGCCGATAGCGTCGGCGCGTACCTGTTCGTGGACATGGCGCACGTCGCCGGCCTGGTCGCCGCCGGCGTCTATCCCAGCCCGCTCGAGCATGCGCATGTGGTCACCTCGACCACCCACAAGACCCTGCGCGGCCCCCGCGGCGGCATCATCCTGGCCAAGGGGGCGGACGAAGACCTGCAGAAGAAGCTGCAGTCGATCGTGTTCCCCGGCATCCAGGGCGGCCCGCTGATGCATGTGATCGCCGCCAAGGCGGTGGCCTTCAAGGAAGCGCTGGAGCCGGCCTTCAAGACCTATCAGCAACAGGTGGTCAAGAATGCCCAGGCCATGGCCAGCACGCTGATCGCGCGCGGCTACAAGATCGTCTCCGGCGGTACCGAAAACCACCTGATGCTGGTGGACATGATCGGCCGCGAGGTGTCCGGCAAGGACGCCGAGGCCGCGCTCGGCAAGGCGCATATCACCGTCAACAAGAATGCCGTGCCCAATGATCCGCGTTCGCCGTTCGTGACGTCGGGCCTGCGTCTGGGCACTCCGGCGATCACCACCCGCGGCTACCAGGAACAGGACAGCATCGAGCTGGCCAACTGGATCGCCGACGTGCTCGACGCGCCGACCGACGAAGCCGTCATCGCCCGCGTGCGCGAGGCGGTGACCGCGCAGTGCAGGAAGTATCCGGTGTATGGCTGAGATGCTGGCGCCCGGGACCCGGGACCCGGGACCCGCAAGAGCGGGCATCCCAGCCGCCATGCGTGCAGCCCCGCAACCGGGGCGCGATTCGTGTTTTGCCGGGTCCCGGGTCCCGGGTCCCGAGTCCCGGCGCTCCTGATGCACTGCCCCTTCTGCCAGCACAACGACACCCGCGTGATCGATTCGCGCGTGTCCGAAGACGGCACCACGATCCGGCGGCGTCGCGAGTGCGAAGCCTGCGGCGAGCGTTTCAGCACCCTGGAAACGATCGAGCTGAAGTTGCCCACCGTGGTCAAGAGCGACGGCGCGCGTGAGGCGTTCGATGCACGCAAGCTGCGCACCAGCTTCGATCGCGCGCTGCAGAAGCGGCCGGTGGCCGAGGAGCAGATCGAGGCGGCTGTGCGTTCGGTGGTGCATCAGCTGCGGATGTCCGGCGAGCGCGAGGTCGGTTCGTTGCGGGTAGGCGAGTACGTGATGGCCGAGCTGCGCAAGCTCGATCACGTGGGCTACGTGCGCTTTGCCTCGGTCTACCGCAGTTTCCAGGACGTGGCCGATTTCCGCGAAGAGATCGAAAAACTCGAGCGGGAGCTTCCGGTCGGCAGCGAGCAGCTGCCGTTGCTGGAAGCGGCACTGGAGCGTGCCGGCAAGCCCGGCAAGCGCTGACGCCTGGTGCGCATCGCCCGTGTGGCGGAAGCACCGGAGCATCTGCCGGCCATCGCGCGGGCGCATGTGCAGGCGTTCGGCAGGTGGTCGCCGGACTGGAACGTTGCCGAGGCCTTGAACCAGCTGCGCAGCCATGCGCACGGCGATGCCATGGCAACGACGTGGGTTGCGCTCGATGGCGCGCAATGGCTTGGGTCGGTCAGCCTGCTGCACGCCGACGATGCGATCGACCGGCAGTGGTCGCCCAGATTGGCCTCGCTTTACGTCCGGCCGCAGGCGCGCCGGCACGGGGTCGGCCAGGCGCTGGTGGCACGCTGTGTGCGGGCCGCTGCAGACCTGCGCGTCGGCCGGTTGTACCTGTACTGCCTGCCGGAACTGGCGCCGTTCTATCGACGCCTGGGATGGCAAATACACACCGAAGTCGTACTTGGGCCAATGCAGGTCGTGGTGATGTGCATCGCGCCGCAGGAGACAGCACCGTGACCGATAGCGTTTGCGCCGTGACCGCCACCGCCGACGACCACCGCTGGATGGCGCAGGCCCTGCGCCTGGCCGAACGCGGTGCCTATACCACGCGGCCGAATCCAATGGTGGGCTGCGTGATCGTGCGCGATGGCGTCTGTGTCGGCGAAGGCTTCCATCAACGCGCCGGTGGTCCGCATGCGGAGGTGTTCGCGCTGCGTGCCGCCGGCGAGCATGCCCGTGGAGCGACTGCCTATGTGACCTTGGAGCCGTGCGCGCATTACGGGCGCACGCCGCCGTGTGCGCTGGCCCTGATCGAGGCCGGTGTCGCACGCGTGGTGGCGGCCATGGCCGACCCGTTCCCGCAGGTCAATGGCGGCGGATTCGCGCTGCTGCGCGAAGCGGGCATTGCGGTGACCACAGGCGTGCTGCAGGCGCAGGCGCGCGCGCTCAATCACGGGTTTCTGTCGCGGGTGGAGCGCGGCCGGCCATGGCTGCGGGTCAAGCTGGGGGCCAGCCTGGATGGACGCACTGCCCTGGCCAGTGGCGAATCCAAATGGATCACCGGTGCCGACGCGCGCGCCGATGTGCAGCGCTGGCGCGCGCGTGCCGGCGCGATCCTGACCGGCGCCGGCACGGTGCTGGCCGACGACCCGTCGATGACGGTGCGCCTGGGCGACGACACGCCGTGCGTGCCGCCGCTGCGGGTGGTGCTGGATGCCGGCCTGGGGACGCTTGCCTGCGGCAACATCCGCCAGGGCGGTGCGTCGACGCTGTATCTGCATGGCGAAGCGGTGATGCCGCCGCAGCTGGAAGATGCCGAGTTCCTCGGCATGCCGCTGCACGGGGGGCGTTTCGACCTGGAGGCCGTGTTGGCCACGCTGGCCGGGCGCGGCATCAACGAGGTGCATGTGGAAGCCGGCGCCACCCTGAGCGGGGCGCTGCTGCAGGCCGGGCTGGTCGATGAGCTGCTGGTCTATGTGGCGCCGGTGCTGCTGGGCGATACCGCGCGGCCGCTGTTGGCAGGGCTGCAGATCCCAACCCTGGCGCAGCGGCAACAGCTGCAATTGCTCGACCTTCGCCAGCTGGGGCAGGACCTGCGCCTGCGCTATGCGCCAGTGACGGCGGATTGATGTTCCAGCAGATGAATCCTCGCCAGACAGCCGCGATCCCGCCAACAAGAAGGCCCCGCATGCGGGGCCTTGGTATTGCGCTGATGCGATCGATCAGAAGCTGGCGCGCACGCCGACTCGGTACTGGTTCGCGTTGTCGATGAACTGAGCTTCGCCGACCAGGCCCCAGGTACGGGTGAAGTTGACCTGGCCGCCGAGGGTGCCGACGAATTCGCCTTCGTCCACGTCGCTGCCATCGATGTAGCCAGCCTTGATCCAGGCTTCGGTACGCGGCGAGGGCTTGCCGCGCAGGCCCAGGTTACCGAACCCCAGGGTGCTGGTATCGGACGAATCGCCCAGCGAACGGTTGCCGCGGCGCAGGTCGGATTCGACCTTGGAGCGCAGCACGCTGATGTCGGCGATGAACTCGACCCGCTCGGTCATTTCCTGGCGGTAACCGATGCCCAGGTTCGCCCGCTGCAGGGTGCCTTCGAGCACGAAGCCTGCGCCGAGGTTGAAGTCCTTTTCGGCGCGCTGGTAACCGGCGAACACGTAGACCGGTTCGGCGATCTGCCAGGAGCCGAGGATGTAGCCACCGTCCAGGTCATCGGAATCGCTGTTCACGCTGATCTCGGTACGGTTCCAGCCGCCTTCCACGTAGCTGTAGCTCAGGCCTTCGGCGGACGCAGCGAACGGTGCGGCTGCCAGCAGGGCGGCCAGAATGAGGGTGTTGCGCATGGGGTGCTTCTCTCCAGTGATATCCGTAAGTCCATCCCGTTGCGGGACGGGGGCGACGTCTCCCGTCGCGGCGCGCAATTTAACAGAACCTTCACAATACTGGCTATGGGGAAATCCCTGACATGACGCAGCGTCCTGCCAGCGGATGTCTCGCAGACAGCGAACGCCCCTCACGGCGCTGGTAGACTCTGCCGGCCGGTCCTCCGGCACTCACGAACGTCTTCAGGGCGGGGTGCGATTCCCCACCGGCGGTAGGCATGTGCACACGTGCGAGCCCGCGAGCGCTTCGCCGCCGATCCGCCCCGTGCGGGCACGGTGGAGAAGGTCAGCAGATCCGGTCCGATGCCGGAGCCGACGGTATAGTCCGGATGAAAGAAGACGGCCAACGCGCAGCCTCGCGGCGGCGCGCGCGCCCGTTTGCTTTGCCTGGTGGCGTTTTTCGCTCAACTCCTGCGAGAAACGACAATGTCCTTGCATCACCCGCTCCGCCTTGCCGCATGCAATCACTGCCCTTCAGTCGTGCAGCTTTCGCTGCAGGAGGGGGCACGCTGATGTTCACCGGAATCATCGAAGGCGTCGGCCGCCTGGCCGCGCGCCAGCCGCAGGGTGGCGATGTGCGCTTCACCTTTGCCATCGGCAGCCTGCCGTTCCACGCCGTGCAGTTGGGCGAGAGCATCGCGGTCAATGGCGTCTGCCTGACCGTGATCGCGTTCGACGCCGGCAGCTTCCAGGCCGATGCCTCGACCGAAACCCTGGCGCTGACCACGCTGGGTGCCTTGCCCGAAGGCGCCGTGCTGAATCTCGAACGCGCCATGCGCCCCACCGACCGGCTCGGCGGCCATCTGGTCAGCGGGCATGTGGATGGCCTGGGTCAGGTGCAATCGGTGCATGGCGATGCCCGCGCGCAGCGCTGGCGCTTCAGCGCGCCGGACGCGTTGCTGCGCTACATCGCCAAGAAGGGCTCGATCTGCGTGGATGGGGTCAGCCTGACCGTCAACGAAGTGGACGATGCCGGCTTCGAGGTCGCCCTGATCCCGCACACGGTGGCGCATACCGCGTTCGCCGCCACTGCGATCGGCGCGGCGGTGAATCTGGAGATCGATCTGGTGGCGCGCTATGTCGAACGCCTGCTCGGCACGCGGGGTGCGGCATGAAGTTCGCGCCGGTCCCCGAGCTGATCGCCGAACTGCGCGCCGGGCGCATGGTGGTGATCGTCGATGACGAAGACCGCGAGAACGAGGGCGACCTGATCATGGCCGCCGAGCTGGTCAAGCCGTCGGACATCAATTTCATGGTCACCCACGCGCGTGGTCTGGTATGCCTGTCGCTGACCCGCGAGCGCTGCGCGCAGTTGGGCCTGGCGCCGATGGTGCGCAACAACACCGCGCAGTTCCAGACCAACTTCACCGTCAGCATCGAGGCGGCCGAGGGTGTGACCACCGGCATTTCCGCCTACGACCGCGCGCATACCGTGCGTACCGCGGTGCGTCCGGATGCCAAGCCGCAGGACCTGAGCCAGCCGGGCCATATCTTTCCGCTGATTTCCCAGCCCGGTGGGGTGCTGACGCGTGCCGGCCACACCGAAGCGGCCAGCGATCTGCCGATGCTCGCGGGCCTGGAACCGGCCGGGGTGCTGGTGGAAGTGCTCAATCCGGACGGCAGCATGGCGCGCCGTCCGCAGCTGGAAGTGTTCGCGCGCGAGCATGGGTTGAAGATGGGGTCGATCGCCGACCTGATCGCCTACCGCCTGGCCAACGAGCATACCGTCGAGCGCGTGGACGCGCGCGAGATCGCCACCGAGTTCGGGCCGTTCCAGCTGGTGACCTATCGCGACCGCATCGCGCACGACCTGCACTTCGCGCTGGTGCGCGGCACTCCCGATCCGCACACGCCCACGCTGGTGCGGGTGCAGGTGGAGAATCCGCTGGCCGACCTGCTGCACTGGCAGCGCGAGGACTTCGGCGTCGCTGCCACCGACGCCTTGCGCGCCATCGCCGCCGAAGGGCAGGGCGTGATGGTGGTGCTGTCGGCGCCGCGCGACGGCGAAGCGCTGTTGGCACGCCTGCGCCAGCAGCCCGAAGCGGCCGCCAACGCCAAGGACGTGAGCCAGTGGCGGCGTAACGGCGCCGGCGCGCAGATCCTGGCCGAACTGGGCCTGGGCAAGTTGCGCGTGCTGGGCACGCCGCGCCGCCAGATCGGCCTGGCCGGCTTCGGGCTGGAAGTGGTGGAATATCTGGAGTGCCATCCCGGCGAAGGCATGCGCCCGGTGCCGCCAGGCGCGATGCCGTAAGACCGCGTGCGCTCACGCGGGCGCCAGGGACCATCAGGCAGGCATGCGCCCGGTATCTCCACCGCCACGCGCAGTGCCACACGCCAAGCGTGCGCCCGGCCCGGTCGTGCGCGATGTGCGGTGGTGGGTCCTCCCGCGCCGGCGTTGCCGTCGCGGCGTTGCATCGGTGGCGCCAGGCACGGTCTGGCGCTGCTGCCCGGCCCGGTGCCCTTGGGCGCAGCGGCCGGCGGTGCCGCCGCCACATGCGCATCGTGGCCATGCCAGGGCCTCAGGCCGCCAGGCCGGGCCTGCTTGTGCCGCTGTCTACGATCCCTGGCCGGGGGCTGGCCCCGGCAGCTGTTAAACTTGCCGCCCCCTCGAGTTGCCGACCCGCATGACCCACTACGAAGGCGATCTTCGCCCCACCACCGCGCGCTTTGCCATCATCGCCAGCCGCTGGAATGCCCGTATCACCGACGTGCTGGTCGCCGGTGCGCGCCAGAGCCTGGCCGGCAACGGTATCGGCGAGGACGCCATCGACGTGGTCCGCGTGCCGGGCGCGTGGGAGATTCCGGTGGCCGCCAATCGCGTGGCGCAGTCCGGCCAGCACGGTGCCATCATCGCGCTGGGGTGCGTGATCCGTGGCGATACCCGCCACTACGAACATGTGGCCGACCTGTGTGCCGAAGGCCTGATGAGCGTGCAGTTGCAGACCGGGGTGCCGGTGCTCAACGGCGTGCTGGCGGTCGAACGCGTGGAGGATGCCGAAGCGCGTGCCGGTGGCAGCCACGGCAACAAGGGCGAGGAATGCGCGCTGGCGGCACTGGAACTGGTGAACCTGATGGAGGCGTTGCCATGAGCAGGTCCGGTGGACACGCCCGTCACGGCCGTCGCGACGGTATCGACCCGGTGCTGCGTTCGCGCGCGCGTCGCCGTGCCTTGCAGGCGGTGTATGCATGGCAGATCTCTGGCGGCTTCGCCAAGCAGGTGATCGCCCAGTTCGCGCACGAGCAGGCGCATGAAGTCGCCGATCTGGCGTACTTCGAGAATCTGGTCGATGGCGTGATTGCCCATCGCGCCGAACTGGATACCGCGCTCACGCCGTATCTGGACCGCGGCGTGGAAGAGGTGGATGCGATCGAGCGTGCGGTGCTGCGGCTGGCCGCCTACGAGCTGCTGTACCGGCAGGACGTGCCGTACCGGGTGGTGATCAACGAAGCGATCGAAACCGCCAAGCGCTTTGGCTCCGAACATGGCCACACCTATGTCAATGGCGTGCTCGATCGCGCCGCGGTGGAGTGGCGCAAGGTCGAGTCTGGCGCCTGAAACGCCGGGATTCGGCATTCGTGATTCGGGATTGGTCGCGCGCGACGACTCCGCCGATGCGAGGTGCGCGCGTGAGTCGGGCAGTCGTGGGTCGAGTGAGGCCGTTTCCGCCCTGCCGCATTCATTGTTCGTGAGGCCGGCCAGCTCCGGTGCCGCACCTCACCAAGCCCGCTGTGACGAATCCCGAATGCCAAATCCCCAATCCCGGCCCTTCAAATGCCCGAATTCGATCTGATCGCCCGTCTGCGCGCACGCATCGCCGCGCGCGTGGATGTGCCGCTGGGCATTGGCGACGATGCGGCGTTGCTGCAGCCGCCGGCGGGCGAGCAATTGGCGATCACCGCCGACACGCTCAATGCCGGCGTGCATTTCCCGCACGAAACGCCGGCTGCCGATGTGGGCTGGAAGACGCTGGCGGTGAATCTGTCCGATCTGGCCGCGATGGGCGCGCAGCCGCGCTGGTGCACCTTGTCGCTGTCGCTGCCCAGCGACGATCCGGCGTGGGTGGATGCGTTCGCCGATGGGTTCTTCGCGCTGGCCGATGCGCACGACATCGTCCTGGTCGGTGGCGATACCACGCGCGGGCCGTTGTCGTGCGCGGTGACCGCGATCGGCAGCGTGCCGTCGGGCGCGGCCTTGCGTCGCGACGGCGCGCACATAGGCGATGACGTGTGGGTGACCGGTGCGCCGGGCGAGGCGGCCGCCGCATTGTCGCTGTGGCAGGCCGGCCGGCTGGATGTCACGCAGGTGGCGGCCGATCCCTTGCATGAGGCCTGGCGCGGCCGTCTGCTGCGCCCACAGCCACGCGTGCAGGCCGGCTTGCGTCTGCGTGGGCTTGCGCACGCCTGCGTGGATGTCTCCGATGGTCTGCTGGCCGATCTGGGCCACTTGTGCGAACGCAGCGGTGTGGGCGCGCAGATTCTCTCTGCCGCATTGCCGCCGATGCGGCGAAGCGCCGACATCGATGCGCACACCTGCCTGGGCTGGCAGCTTGGCGGCGGCGACGATTACGAGCTCTGCTTCACCGCTGCTCCACCGCATCGGGATGCGGTGGAGCAGGCGATGGGGTTCGCTGGCGTGGTGGCAACACGCATCGGTCACATCGTGGCCGCACCGGGCGTGGTCGTGCACGACGCCGACGGTGCGCTGTGGCATCCGCCGCAGCGTGGCTACCAGCACTTCGTCGGCTGACGCTTGCGGGAAGAAAGCGGGGCGGGATCTGCGCCGAGCGCGTGGTGTAACCGAGCGCTGCGTTGCTGCGGAGGCGATGGTCGGAAGTGCCGATCCACTGGGTGCCCTCATCCGCCCTTCGGGCACCTTCTCCCGCAGGCGGGAGAAGGGGGTGTGCCGGTGAATCGTGGCTGGCTTGGCGCGTGCGGGTTACCTGCCTCTGCGCAGCAAGACCCGACTCCCGACTCCCGACTCCCGACTCCCGCCTCCCGACTCCCGACTCCCGCCTCCCGACTCCCGACTCCCGACTCCCGAATCCCGAATCCCGACTCCCGACTCCCGAATCCCGAATCCCGAATCCCGAATCCCGAATCCCGAATCCCGGCCCTTGAGCCATACCGTACCGTCTGGTACGTTTCACGGGCGTTCTCCCCCGAACCACGGATGCATGGCAGTCGCCGCTGGGCCATCCCGGCCCGGCCTTCGTGGAGACAGCAGCATGAGCAAGCGTTGGATTCGTGGCATCGCCGTCCTGGCGTTGCTGATGGCATCGGCGTCGGCAGTGGCGGGCGCATTCCGCAAGACCTACGAACGCATCCCCGGCTGGGATGGTGCGCAGATGGGAGCCTTGGTGCTGGTGCCGCAGGGGCAGGGCGCCGGGCCGTTTCCGCTGATCGTGATGCCGGCCAGCTGGTCGCTGCCGAATCTGGAGTATCTCGGCCGCGCCACCCAGCTGGCCAGCGACGGCTACGTGGTGGTCAGCTACACCTCGCGTGGCTTCTGGGATTCGGCCGGGCAGATCGATATCGCCGGGCCGGACACGGTGGAAGACGTCAGCGCAGTGATCGACTGGGCGCTGGCGCATACGCCGGCCAACCCGAATGCGATCGGCGCGTCGGGGATCTCGTACGGGGCCGGGATCAGCCTGCTCGCGGCCGAGCGCGATCCACGCATCAAGGCAGTGGCCGCGCTCAGCGGTTGGGCCGATCTGGAGGCCTCGCTGTATTCCAATCGCACGGTCAGCCAGCAGGGTGTCGGGCTGCTGGTCGGGGCGGGCGCGTTGACCGGCCGGCCCGGTCCCGACCTTGCACAGATCGGTCGACGGGTCGCCGCAGGCGATTACGACGGCGCGGTGCAGGGTTTCCTGCCGCAGGCCGCCTCACGCAGCCCGGCCAGCGGGGTGGACGCACTCAACGCCAACCGCACTGCCGTGCTGCTGGGCAACGCCTTCAACGATGGCCTGTTCCCGCCCAACCAGACCGTCGCGTTCTTCAATCGGTTGCGTGGACCCAAACAGTTGCTGCTGAGCCAGGGCGACCATGCAACGACCGAATTGCCGGGCGCGCTGGGCCTGCCGAACGAGATCTACACTGCGGCCACGCGCTGGTTCGATCGCCATCTCAAGCAGCGCAACAACGGCGTGGATGCCGAAGCGCCGGTGCGGCTGTCGCCGCGCGCCGGGCAATGGCTGGAGTTCGCGGATTGGGCGGCGGTGCAGCAGGGCGGCACCCGGCTGGGCCTCTCTGCGCCTACGGGCCTGCTCAGTCCCACCGGCGGCCTGATCGGCGGGAACGCCAGTGGCTGGCAGTCGCGCATCGCCACCGATGTGCCCACCCTGGCCGACTCCGGCGTGGTGCTGGTCAGCGGTCTGCTGCAGGGCATCGGCGTGCCGGTGACCACCTCGATTCCGCTGGTCAATCGCGCCGGTGCCGCCGTCTGGGTGGGCGCGCCATCGAGCAGTACGCGACGCCTGGCCGGCAGCCCGTCGCTGCGCGTGACCGTGGTGCCCAGCCAGGCGAACGTGAGTCTGTTCGCGTATCTCTACCGCATGGACGCGCTGGGCGTGGCGCAGCTGGTGACCCATGCACCCTACTCGCTGCGCGGTGTCACTGCCGGCCGTGCGGTGACGCTGGACTGGCCGTTGCAGGCCGCTGCCACCGAAATCCCGGCCGGGCAGCGGCTGGTGCTGGTCGTCGATACCCGCGATGCGCGCTACACCGATGCCAGCGATGGCGGCGGC
This sequence comes from Xanthomonas sp. NCPPB 1067, assembly GCF_020783795.1. Lineage (NCBI taxonomy): Bacteria > Pseudomonadati > Pseudomonadota > Gammaproteobacteria > Lysobacterales > Lysobacteraceae > Xanthomonas > Xanthomonas sp. NCPPB 1067. Next base: position 17,645 of record NZ_JAJGQG010000032.1, on the reverse strand, counting down.
ACGGTGACCTTCACCTCGCCGGCCGCAACCCCGTCGGTGTTGACGGTGCCGCTGCGGTAAGGCGTTGCAGCTCTGCAGGCGCAGTGCTGCGCCTTTGCTGCAGGTTCTTGCCGGCCACCATCGCGGAACACGCTGCAAGTGAGGTCCCTGTCGGCGCTGACGCGGCATCCATGCCGCGTAAGGTCACGCGACGGTGTACAGGCAAGGACCACAGCAGAAGCGTAGGCGTGGAAGCGCAGGGATGCCGCTTCCTGCCGAGGTCATCATGATTCCCACGCATATCGGTTTCGAGCTCCGGCCATCGTCCCCGGGGATCGTCTGCAGTGGGTGATTTATGCGGAATTTACGCGGTGGCCAGCGTAGGTCCGTAGCGATTTTACGCAGCCGGGGAAGACACTGCGCAGGTTGGCGGAGCGGTTCCGCCGTGGACGATTCCGATGCATCCCTTGACTTGTCTGCCCCACCGGCGTTGCGCGCGCGGTGCGGCAGCGCCTTGCCCTGTCGTCATCACCCAACTGCCTGCAGCTGCGGGCGGTCCATCGCACGCTCGCGCGTCTTTCGGGGAGTAGCCGACATGCCTGCCTGGTTGTCCCTGCTGTGCGGCCTGGCCGTACTCGTGGCCGCTGCGTACCTGTTGTACGTGGTGCTGCGGCCCGAAGACTTCTGATGCGAGTGCGCTGCAATGACTGAAACCTTTCTTGTTTACGTGCTGGCCATCGTGCTGGCGTGGCCGCTGGGCCGGTACATGGCGGCGGTGATGCGCGGTGCTCCGATGCGCGGCGATGGCGTGTTCGGGCTGATCGAGCGGCCCCTGTACGCGCTGCTCGGCACACGCCCGCAGCAGGGCATGTCCTGGCGCGGTTATGCCATGGCGTTCCTGATCAGCAACCTGGTGGTCGGCCTGCTGACCTGGGTGGTGTTCATGACCCAGGCGTGGCTGCCGCTCAACCCCGATGCCATTCCCAACATGCGGTGGGATACCGCGCTGCATACCATGGTGTCGTTCCTCACCAACACCAATCAGCAGCACTACTCGGGCCAATCGCAGTTGTCGTACCTGTCGCAGATGACCGGCATTGTCGGTCTGCAGGTGGTGACGCCGATGATGGGGCTGGCGCTGGCGGTGGCGACGCTGCGTGCCTTGTTCGGTGGGCGAGCCGCCGCAGGTTCGTCTGATGCCTGGTCGGCGTCGGACGCGACCGCGAGCGCCCGGCCAGGGATGACCGTGCAGGACGATGCGGAGCCGGCGTTGCGGCGGCAGGGATCGCAGCCGGCAATGTCCGGGGCGCAGACCTTGCCCGAAGCCGACGTCGGCAATTACTGGGCCGATGTGATCCGTTCCAGCGTGCGGGTGCTGCTGCCGCTGTGCCTGCTGTGGACGGTGTTGCTCGGTTGGCAGGGCGTGCCGTCCACGTTGCAGGGTGCGGCCACTGCAGTGCCGCTGGACAGCGGCGCCGGTATGGCCAAGCAGACCATCCCGGTAGGCCCGGTGGCGTCGATGGTGGCGGTCAAGCAGCTCGGCACCAACGGCGGCGGCTGGTACGGGCCCAATAGCACGGTGGCGCTGGAGAACCCCACGCCGCTGAGCAACCTTCTGGAAACCCTGGCGCTGGTGCTGCTGCCGATGAGCGTGGTGTTCATGGTCGGCTATCTGACCGGGCGCAAGCGCCTCACCGCTTTGGTGTTCGGGACCATGTTGACGATGTCCGCGGCGTCCACGGCGTTGTTGCTGTGGACCGAAGCGCATTCGGCCAGCGCCATATCGCCAGCGCTGATGGAAGGCAAGGAAGTACGCATCGGCGCCGATGCGTCCGCACTGTGGGCAGCATTGACCACGCAGACCTCCAACGGTTCGGTCAATGCGATGCACGACTCGCTGGCGCCATTGAGTGGCCTGGTCACGCTGGTGGACATGCTGATCAATGCCATCTGGGGCGGCATCGGCTGCGGGTTGCAGCAGTTCGTGGTGTATCTGCTGCTGAGCGTGTTTCTTGCCGGTTTGATGACCGGGCGCACGCCCGAATTGTTCGGGCGCAAGATCGAAGCGCGCGAAGTGCAGTTGCTGGCGCTGTTGATCCTGCTGCAGCCGCTGGTGGTGCTGGGCTTCACTGCGGTGACCTTGGCGGTGCCTGCGTTCACGGCCAACTCCAATCCCGGTTTCCATGGCATCAGCCAGGTGTTCTACGAGTACACCTCGGCCTTCGCCAACAATGGCTCGGGCTTCGAAGGCCTGGGCGATGCCACGTACTGGTGGAACCTGAGCTGTTCGGTGGTGCTGGCGCTGGGGCGGTACCCGGCATTGATCCTGCCGTTGATGGTGGCCGCGCGCATGGCCGTGAAGCGGCGTGCGCCGGAATCGGCCGGTAGCCTGCAGGTCGAAACGCCCACCTTTGCGTTGACCCTGATGGCGATCGTGCTCGTGCTGACCGTGCTGCAGTTCATGCCCGCACTGGTGCTGGGTCCTATCGCCGAACATCTCGCCCTGGCGGCGTCCTGAGAGTTTTGAGCAATGTCTACGATCGATACGACTGAAAAACGCGAGCGCGGTGACGCAGCGTTGTTCGATGCCGCCGTGCTGGTTGCGGCGATGCGTGCCGCCTTTCTCAAGTTGGCGCCGCGGCATCTGCTGCGCAGCCCGGTGATGGCGGTGGTGATGGGTGGCACGGTGCTGGCGGCGGTGATCACCGCCAGCGGGCACGCGCATGCCGGCTTCGGCTGGGCGGTGACCGCGATCCTGTTCGTGACGGTGTTGTTCGGCAATTTCGCCGAAGCCATCGCCGAAGCGCGCGGGCGCGGCCAGGCCGCCTCGCTGCGTCGTGCACGCAAGGATCTGGTGGCGCGGCGGGTGGACAGCGCGCTCGGTGGGCGCGAAACGCGGGTGCCGGCAGCCGAGCTGCGCCCGGGCGAGTACGTGATCGTCTCCGAGGGCGAGTTCGTCCCGGCCGACGGCGAGATCGTGCGTGGTCTTGCCACCATCAACGAAGCGGCGGTGACCGGCGAATCGGCACCGGTGTTGCGCGAAGCCGGCACCGACCGCAGCGGCGTGATCGGCGGCACCCGCGTGCTGTCCGACGAGATCGTGTTCAAGGTGACCGCCGAGCCGGGCCACAGCTTCCTGGACCGCATGATCGCGCTGGTGGAGGGCGCCAACCGGCAGAAGACGCCGAACGAAATCGCGCTGACCCTGTTGCTGGCGGCGATGACGCTGACCTTCCTGATCGTGGTGGCCTCGCTGCCGGCGATCGCCGGCTTCGTCGGCGTCACGCTGGACCCGCTGTTGCTGATCGCGCTGCTGGTGTGCCTGATCCCGACCACCATCGGCGGGCTGTTGCCGGCGATCGGCATCGCCGGCATGAACCGCGCGCTGTCGGCCAATGTGCTGGCCAAGTCCGGCAAGGCGGTGGAAGTGGCCGGCGACGTGGACGTGCTGCTGCTCGACAAGACCGGCACCATCACCTACGGCGACCGCCAGGCCACCGCGTTCCATCCGCTGGCCGGCGTCGATCGCGCACAGCTGCGTGACGCGGCCATGCTGGCCTCGCTGGCCGACCCGACGCCGGAAGGCAAGTCGATCGTCAAGCTGGCACGCCAGCAGGGTGCGGTGGCTGTCGAGCCGGAGGGCGCACATTTCATCGCCTTCACCGCGCAGACGCGCATGTCCGGCGTCGATCTCGGTGGCCGCAGCATCCGCAAGGGGGCGGGCGATGCGATCGTGGCGCATGTGCAGGCGCAGGGCGCCACGGTCTCGCCGGAACTGCAGGGCCGCATCGAGGAAGTCGCGCGCGGCGGTGCCACTCCGCTGGTGGTGGCCGAAGGCCGGCACGTGCTGGGCGTGGTAGAGCTGAGCGACGTGGTCAAGCAGGGCATCAAGGAGAAATTTGCGCAGTTGCGTGCGATGGGCATCAAGACGGTGATGATCACCGGCGACAACCCGCTCACCGCTGCCGCGATTGCCGCCGAGGCCGGCGTGGACGACTACATCGCCCAGGCAAGGCCAGAGGACAAGCTGGCACGCATCCGTGCCGAGCAGACCGGCGGGCGGCTGGTGGCGATGGTCGGCGACGGTACCAACGATGCACCGGCGCTGGCCCAGGCCGATGTCGGCCTGGCGATGAACTCCGGCACGCAGGCGGCCAAGGAGGCCGGCAACATGGTCGACCTGGATTCGGATCCGGCCAAACTGCTGGCGGTGGTCGAAGTGGGCAAGCAGCAGCTGATCACGCGTGGCGCCTTGACCACGTTCTCGCTGGCCAACGACGTTTCCAAGTATTTCGCGATCCTGCCTGCGTTGTTCGCCGCTGCGATTCCGTCGATGACCGCGCTCAACGTGATGCAGTTGTCCAGCCCGCGGCATGCGGTGCTGGCGGCACTGATCTTCAACGCCTTGATCATTCCAGCCTTGATTCCGCTGGCGCTGCGCGGCGTGCGCTTCCGTCCTTCCAGCGCCACGGCGCTGTTGCGCCGGAACATGCTGATCTACGGCCTGGGCGGTGTGTTGCTGCCGTTCGTGGCCATCAAACTGATCGACCTGGCGCTGGCCGCCACCCTGGGTACCTGAGTCATGACCACTTCGTCCAAACACACTGCCATGTTCGCTTCACTGCCATTGCGTGACGGGGGCGCTCTGCGTGCCTCGCTCGGCCTTGCAGGCTTCACGCTGCTCGGCCTGGGTCTCATGTATTCGCTGGTTGCCACCGGCATCACCGGCGCGCTGTTTCCGGCGCAGGCGCACGGCTCGCTGCTGCGTTCCGATGCGCAGGTGGTCGGCTCGGCGCTGGTGGCGCAGCCTTTCACCGATGCGCGTTACTTCCAGCCGCGCCCGTCTGCGGCCAAATACGATCCCACTGCAGCGGCGGGCAGCAACCAGGCGCGTTCCAATCCCGACCTGCAGGCTCGCATCGCCAGCACCCGTGCCGAGGTCGCCGCACGCGACGGCATCGCACCGGAGACGGTGCCCGGCGAACTGCTGACCCAGTCCGGCAGTGGCCTGGACCCGCACCTGAGCCCGGCCGGCGCGCAGGTCCAGGTGCGCCGCATCGCCGCGGCCCGCGGCTGGCCGGAACAACGCGTTAGCGCACTCCTGCAGGCCGCCACCGAACAACCGCAGTTCGGCCTGCTTGGGCAGCCACGGGTGAATGTGCTGGCGCTGAATCTGGCGCTGGATGCTGCGAGGGACCGGTAACTCTCGGGGCTCGGGGCCCGGGACCCGGGACCCAGGACCCAGGACCCGGTAAAGCATGGGCACCTCAGCCCTGTGCGTTGTGTCTCCCCGATGGCATGAACGGCAAGCGCCGTTATCGCGCAGCGTTGCGCGCTACGCTTCCCGGGTCCCGCCCCCAATCCCCAACCCCGAATCCCGAATCCCGAATCCCGAATCCCGAATCCCGAATCCCCGCCCCCATGTCCGACGCCCGCACCCAACACGCCGATGCCCTGATCGGCGAACTGCAACGCGAACGCGGCGGGCGGCTGACGGTGTTCCTCGGCGCGGCGCCGGGCGTGGGCAAGACCTACGCAATGCTGTCGCGCGCGCGCGAGCGGCTGCGCCAGGGTGTGGATGTGGTGGCCGGGGTAGTGGAGACGCATGGGCGCAGCGAAACCGCCGCGCTGCTGGACGGCCTGCCGCTGTTGCCGCGCATGCGGGTGAGCTATCAGGGGCGGGAACTGGAAGAGCTCGATCTGGATGCGCTGCTGGCCCGCAAGCCCGATCTGGCCCTGATCGACGAACTGGCCCATCGCAACGTGCCGGGCAGTCGCCACGAGCGGCGCTGGCAGGACATCGTCGAGCTGCTGGATGCCGGCATCGACGTCTTCACCACGATCAACATCCAGCATCTGGAAAGCCTCAACGACATCGTGCTGCGCATCACCGGCGTGCGCGTGTCCGAAACCGTGCCCGATGCAGTGTTCGACCGCCTGCGCGACATCGTGCTGGTGGACCTGCCGCCACGCGAGCTGATCGAGCGCCTGCAGCAAGGCAAGGTGTATCTGCCCGAGCAGGCCACGCAGGCGCTGCAGGCATTCTTCTCCCCGTCCAACCTCACCGCGTTGCGCGAGCTGGCGATGCAGACCGCCGCCGATCGTGTCGACAGCGATCTGCGCGACACCCAGAGCGCGCGCGGCCTGCCAGGCACCGCCGCGTTGCGCCGGCGGGTGGTGGTGGCCATCGATGGCCGCGGCAGTTCGGAGTATCTGGTGCGGGTGGCGCGGCGGCTGTCCGAGCGCCGCGATGCGCCGTGGACGGTCGCCACGGTACAGACACGCACCGTGGCCGATGCGGACTGGCAGCTGGAGATCGATCGCGCCTTCGCCCTCGCGCGCCGGCTGGGCGGCGATACCGCCCTGCTGCACGGCGCCAACGTCGCCGAGGCACTGCTGGATTTCGCTTCGCAGAACGGCGTTTCCACCCTGGTGCTGGGGCGTACCCGCGAACGTCCGTTGGCGCGCATGTTCAACCGCACGCTGACCCAGCAATTGCTGCAGCGTGGCGCGCATTACGAACTGGTCATCGTCAGCTCCGCCGATGCGCGCGCACGTGCGCGTCAGCGCTGGCGTAACCCGCGCCAGTGGCTGCAACGCTACGACCTGGCCTTTGCGGCGATCGCCGCGGCCGGCGCGGTCGGCGTGGCGTGGTTGCTGCAACGCTGGACCGACATCGACGACCTGTCGATGGTGTTCATTGTCGCGGTGGTGCTGGTGGCCTCGCGCACGCGTATGGCAGCCGCAGTGATCGCTGCGCTGCTGAGTTTTGTCGCCTACAACTTCTTCTTCATCGAGCCGCGTTTCACCCTGCACATCAGCGCGCGACAGGGCGTGGTGACGGTATGCCTGTTCCTGATCGCCGCATTGGTGGCCGGGCGGCTGGCCTCGCGCCTGCGCAGCCAGGTGTTGGCCTTGCGCGCCGCCAATGCGCACGCCAACGCGTTGCAGGCGCTGGCCCGCCAGCTCAGCACTGCTGCCGATCTGGGCCAGGTGCTGGAAGCGGGCCGTCGCGCGCTGGCCACCGCGCTGGATGCCGACGTCTGGCTGCGCCTGGAGCAGCGCGAGAGCGAGGCGCCGCCCGGGTTCGGTGCGCTGGACCGCAGCGCGGCAGAGTGGACCCAGCGCCACGGTCAGCCGGCCGGCCGCTTTACCGATACCCTGGCCGGGGCGCAGTGGTGGTGCCTGCCGGTGCGCCACGAACGCGGCACGCTGGGCGTGGCTGCGCTGCGCTTTCGACAGGCCGCGCAACGGCCTGGCCTTGAGCAACGCCGGCTGGCCGAAGCGATGGTGGAAGACATCGGCCAGGCGGCGCTGCGCACGCGCCTGGTCGCCGATCTGGAAGGCGCACGCGTCAGTGGCGAAACCGAGCGCCTGCGCTCGGCGTTGCTGTCGTCGGTGTCGCACGACCTGCGCTCGCCGCTGGCCTCGATGATCGGTTCGGCCAGCAGCCTGGCCAGCTACGGCGATGCGATGGACGCGCACGACCGCCACAGTCTGCTCGACACCATCCAGCTCGAGGGCGAGCGGCTGGACCGCTACATCCAGAACCTGCTCGACATGACCCGGCTCGGCCACACCGGGCTGACCTTGAATCGCGACTGGATCGGCGTGGACGAATTGATCGGCTCTGCCACGCGCCGGTTGCAGCGCTACCAGCCCGAGGTGCGCCTGCAGCTGGACCTGGCTGCCGACCTGCCGGCGATCTGGGTGCACCCGGCGCTGGTCGAGCAGGCCATCTTCAACGTGCTGGAAAATGCGGCGAAATTTTCGCCAGCCGGTGTGCCGGTGACCGTGCATGCGCAGCTGCGTGCCGGCGCACTGCAGATCGACATCGGCGACCAGGGCCCGGGCATTCCCGAAGACGAGCGCGCGCGCATCTTCGACATGTTCTACAGCGTGGAACGTGGCGACCGCGGGCGCAACGGCACCGGCTTGGGCCTTGCCATCTGCCAGGGCATGATCGGCGCGCACGGGGGCAGCGTGGAGGCATTGGCAGGTGCGCATGGTCACGGCACCACGATTCGCATTACGCTGCCGTTGCTCGTTCCCGCCGCGCCACCTCGCCCCGATGCCGACTGACCCCGCTGCCATCCCGCCCGCCCGCGTGCTGATCGTCGACGACGAGCCGCAGATCCGCCGTTTTCTCGACATCAGCCTGCGTGCGCAGGGCTACCGCGTGCTGCAGGCCGGCACCGCCGAAGAAGGCCTGGCCACGCTGGCCGGGCAGGGCGCCGAACTGGTGGTGCTGGACATCGGCCTGCCCGATCGCGACGGCCACGAGGTGCTGCGCGAGATCCGCCAGTGGTCCAGCGTGCCGGTGATCATGCTCACCGTGCGCGCGGGCGAAGCCGAAAAGGTCGCCGCACTCGATGCCGGCGCCAACGACTACGTCACCAAACCCTTCGGCGTGCAGGAACTGATGGCGCGCATCCGCGCGTTGCTGCGCCAGGCAGGCGCCGGCAGCACGGTGGAAGAAAGCGTGTTCGACGATGGCCGCCTGCATATCCACCTGGGCCTGCGCGAAGTCACCCTCGATGGCGAAGCGGTGCCGCTGAGCCGCAAGGAATACGCCTTGCTCGCGCTGCTGCTCAAGCACGCCGGCCGCGTGGTGACGCAGCCGCAACTACTGCGCGAAGTGTGGGGCCCCACCCACGAGGAAGACACCCACTACCTGCGCATCCTGGTCGGCAAGCTGCGCCAGAAACTGCATGACGATGCCGCCGCCCCGCACTACATCGTCACCGAACCGGGGGTGGGCTTGCGGTTTATCGGGGTGGCGCGTTGAGGTGAGCCTGTCACTAGGCGTCCGGCAACAGTTTGCCCGGATTGAGAATCCCATCCGGATCCAGCGCCGCCTTGATCGCGCGCATGGCTGACAACGTGGCGGGATTGAAGGCCTGGGCCATGAAATCGCGCTTGGCCACGCCGATGCCGTGCTCGCCGGAGAGCGTGCCTTCCAGTGCCAGGACCAGGGCAAACAACCGCGGCAATGCGGCATGCGCACGGGCGTCTTCGTCGGCGTCGGCCGGGTCGTACATGATGTTGACGTGCAGGTTGCCGTTGCCGGCATGGCCGAAGGCGACGATCGGCAGTGCGAATTCCGCCGCCAGTGCTTCCACGCCGGCCACCAGTTCGGGAATGCGCGAGACCGGCACCACCACGTCTTCGTTGATCTTGCCGGGCTTGATGGTGCGCAGTGCCGGCGATAACGCACGGCGTGCGGCCCAGAGCTTGTCGCGCGCACTGCCGTCGGCGGCCACGTCCAGGCTCAGCACGCCCTCGCCATCGGCTGCGTCATGCAGCGCCTGCAACGCATAGGGCAGGGTGTCGTGGTCGCCATCGGCTTCGATCAGCAGCATCGCGCCGGCGTCGGGCACGTCGCTGCCATTGCGACGCAGCAGCGCGATCGCGCTGGCATCCATGAATTCCAGCATGGTCGGCGTGGTCGGTTGCGCCATCAGTCGCGATACCGCAGCCGCGGCGCTGGCCGCATCGCGATACAGCGCGCGCAGCCCGGCCTGCACCACCGCGCGCGGGGTCAGTTTCAAGGTCGCTTCGACGATGATCGCCAGAGTGCCTTCGCTACCCACCAACAAATGCGTGAGGTCATAGCCGGTGGAATTCTTGGTGTAGGCGCCGCCGCAACGGATCACCTCGCCGGTGCCGGTGACGGCCACCAGGCCGAGCACGTTGTCGCGGGTGGCGCCGTACTTCACCGCGCGCGGGCCGCCGGCATTGGTGGAGAGATTGCCGCCGATACTGCAGATCTCCGCGCTGGACGGGTCCGGCGGCCAGAACAGCCCATGCGGCTGCAGGGCCTGCTGCAGATCGCCATTGAGCAGGCCGGGCTGCACCACCGCGCAGCGGTCTTGCGGGCGCAGCGCCACGATGCGATTCATGCGTGCCAGCGAGAGCACCACGCCGCCGCAGAACGGCACCGCCGCACCGGTGGTGCCGGTACCGGCGCCGCGTGCCACGATCGGCACGCCATGCGCGCGGCAGGCCTGCACGATTGCCACCACATCCTCGGTATCGCGCGGCAAGGCGACGGCGGCGGGCAGCGCCCAGCGGCGCGAATCGTCCTCGCCATGGCGGCGGCGTGCGTCGTCGCCGGTCAACCAGCCATCGGGCCCAAGCCGCGCGGCCAGCAATGCGGCCAGGGCAGTGGGAAGCACATCGGTCATGACGGGTGATCCTGTGGTGCCGTGCGCTGGATGCATTTCCAGCCCAGCACTGCGACGGTGAACGGCAGCCACACCCAGCGCAGCTCGGAGAGCAGCGTGGAGAGGCCGCGCGAATTGAAGAATCCATTGGCGAACGGCGACACGCGAATCGGCCGCCATGGTGCGAACCAGCGCGTCTCGCTCCACGGCCACGCCAAGGCGACGCCAAGCCCGCCGGAGGTCATCGCATCCAGTACCGGGTGCGATGCGGTGCAGACGAACAGGAAGGCGGCCGCCTGCAAGGCGTCCGCACGCAGGGGGCGATGCGCAAGGCCGCCGAGCGATGCGACCAGGCCGGCAAACAGCAGCGAATGGCTCGCACCGCGATGACCGAAGGCCTCGGCATATGGGATCTGTAGCGCGAAGGCCAATACATCGGCATCGGGCAGCATCGCCGCCACGACGCCGGCCATGAGCAGGCGTGGCGACAGGCGGCCGCGTTCACTGGCGCACCAGAGCGCCAGCGGCACCGCGGCGTGGGTCATGATCGTCGGCATCGGAACGTCGGTGCGCGTCTCGGGGGTGATCAGCACTCGTCGGCGCGGAAGGCGTCGCGGATCCAGTGCAGTTGCGGCGGATCGCCGCTGGCGTCCACCACATCGAAGCGGCACGGCAGCGACGCCAACGCCGGGTGCGCGCCGAGGAATAATTGCGCGGCCAGCACCAGCTTGCGGCGCTTGCGCACATCCACCGACGCCGCGCCGCCACCGAAGCGGGTATCGCGGCGGTAGCGCACTTCCACGAACACCAGCATCTGAGCGTCGCGCATCACCAGGTCCAGTTCGCCGCCGCGGTAGTTGGCATTGCCCGCCACCAGCCGCAGCCCGGACTGTTCCAGCAACGCGCGCGCAGCCGCTTCCACCGCCGCTCCGCGTTGCTGGCGCGCTGCCGGCATGGGGATCAGCGGCCGTCGGCGATCGGGGTCGGGCGGCCACCGCTGAAGGTGGACCAGGCGGGCGTGCGCAGTACATTGCCGAAGCCATCCAGATGCAGCACGCCGGTGGCGCCGCGCAGGCCGCCATCGGTGCCGGTCGCCAGTTTCTCCAGATAGGCGCTGATCTTCCAGGCGTCGTAGCCGAACGCGAACAGGCGTGCGGCCGGGCCGCGCGCGCTGGGCAGCGTGCTGGCCACCTGGCTGGCCGCCGGCAGGCCGGACACCCCGAGGGCGGTCCAGGTTTCGCTGGGGTAGATCATGCCGTCCAGGGCCAGGTCGTCTTCGACCTTGCCGGTGCCAGCCACCAGCTGCGACGTGCCCACGCGCGACTTGCCGGCAAAACCGGCCAGCGCCAGCTGCGGGGCCAGCGCACGCGCGATATTGCCGCGCACCGCCAGGAACACCGCATCGGCGGTGCCGTAATTGCGCAGCTGCGCGCCGATGTCGCCGGGCGCATCGGCCACGCTGATGCTGCCGGCGACGCTGCCGCCGCGTTCGGTGAAGCGGTCGCGGAAGGCCTTGATGGTGCGCTTGCCGTTGTCGTCGCTAGTGCCGACGATCAACACGTTGCGGCGCTCGCGCGCGAGCAGGTATTCGGCGGCCATGATGCCGTCGTCTTCGGGCGCCAGCGAGAAGCCGGCACTGCCGGTGGGGGGAGCCTTGTTGTCTGTGGGGCGATTGAGCGCCAGCACCGGCACGGCGAGCTGACCGCGCGCGAACAGTGCGCTGACTTCGTCACGGCCCAGCGGACCGACCACATAGTCCACGCCCGCGCCCACCGCCTTGTCGTAGGCGGCATTGGCACCGGCGGCGGTCCCTGCGGTGTCGAAGAACCGCAGCTCGGGGCGGCGGCGGGTTTCGGCGTAATAGCCCGCCAGCAAGCCATCGCGCACCGGCGCGGCGGCGGTGGCCAGGTTGCCGGTGAGGGGGAGCAGCACACCCAGCTTGACCGGTGGGCGATAACCGTCGCGTTCGGCCGGCGGCCGCTTGCTGGTGTCGAAGCCCCATTGCGCATCACGCTCGAAGGCGCGGGGCAGCGCCAGGCCGCGGCTGATCAACGCGCGCCCGGCGAAGTTGTACAGCGGGTCGCCGGCCGGCAGCGCGGCAGTGCGGCCCTTGAGCGTGGCGTCGTCGAGCGCGGCGAGCAGGCGCACGATGACGCGCTGGTTCTCGCTGCGCGCGTTGCCGGTCAGGCTGGCGTCGGCGCGCGCCCGGTCGGCGGCGGCGCCGAACAGGTCGCCGTTGGCTTCCAGTGCGGCGGCGTGGGCCAGCAGCCAGCGCGTCTGCAGCGGCTGCGGCAATCCCTGCGGGCTGTCGCCCAGCGCCTGCAGCGCCTGTGCGCCCTGCTTGTCGAGCACCGCCAGTTCGCCGGTCAGCAGGCCGAAGCGGGCGCGTTCTTCACCGCCCAGATGGCGTGCGTTGACCTGTGCCAGCAGTGTGCGTGCACGCGCGTCGTCGCCGGCGTCGTGCCAGCCGAATGCGGCGGCGGCCAGCAGGCGGCTGCGCTGTGCGCCACTGGCGCTGGCGGCCTCGGCTTCCAGTTGCTGCGCCGCCTCGCGCGGCTTGCCCTGGTCCAGCAACGCCAGCGCCGCACTCTGCGTCGGCGATGCGGTCTGGGTCACGCTGCTGGTGGCGCAACCGGCGGCCAGCATGACCAGCAGCGACAGGGCGGAGATCCTTGCAACACGCTTGTTCATTTCAGATCCATTGGACAGGGGTCGCCAGGGCGGCCCGTGGAAAACCGCTACGATTCTACCCTTTGCCCCCGGAAGACCGCTGATGATGTCCCCTGGAACCCTGCACGTGGTCGCCACGCCGATCGGCAATCTGGCCGACCTGTCGCCGCGCGCGCAGGAGGTGTTGCGTGGCGTGGCCGCGATCTGCGCCGAAGACACCCGCCATACCCGCCAGCTGCTCGGCCATTTCGGCATCGACCGCCCGCTGCTGGCCCTGCACGACCACAACGAAGACGCCATGTCCGAGCGCATCGTGGCGCGGCTGCGCGAGGGCGAGTCGCTGGCCATCGTCAGCGACGCCGGAACCCCGCTGGTGAGCGACCCGGGTTTCAAGCTGGTGCGTGCCGCCCGCGCGGCCGGCATCAAGGTCAGCCCGGTGCCCGGCGCGTGCGCGGCGATCGCCGCGCTCAGCGTCGCCGGCCTGCCCAGCGACCGCTTCGGTTTCGAAGGCTTTCTGCCGGCCAAGAGCGCCGCCCGCCGTGAACGCCTGGCGCGGCTGGCCGGCGAGACCCGCACCCTGGTGTTCTACGAGTCCTCGCACCGCATCGTCGAGTCGCTGGCCGACCTGCGCTTTGCCTTTGGCGACGACCGCCCGGCGGTGATCGCGCGCGAGCTGACCAAGCTGTTCGAAACCGTGCTCGACGGCAGTCTGGCGCAAGTGCAGGCCCAGATCGAAGCCGACGACAACCAGCGCAAGGGCGAGTTCGTGGTGATGGTGCAGGGCGCCGCCGACGCCGCCGACGGCCAGCTCGCCGAAGGCCGCCGTGTCTATGCCAAGCTCGCCGAACACCTGCCGCCGTCCACCGCCGCCAAGCTTGCCGCCGAATTGACCGGGGCGCCGCGCAAGGCGCTGTACGGCGGTTAGGGTTGTGGTGGCAGGGGCGTGCCTGCCCAGGGTTGCTCGGTCGGCCCCTCGCGCCCGGGAGTTTCTGGCGTGCAGTGGCGCGCTCGGAATCGTCGCGCCGTCTCGCATGCCGGCGATAGCGTAGAATGCGCGCTGGCGGAGTCGGCCAGACAGTCGCGTCACCCGCAAGGGTGCCGAGGAAAGTCCGGGCTCCATAGGGCAAGGTGCCAGGTAACGCCTGGGCGGCGCAAGCCGACGGAAAGTGCAACAGAAAGATACCGCCTACGTCCCTCGTCACCCCTCTGTCGCCACCGGAGCATGTCAGCGATGCATTGCATCGCCAAGTGCATTCGGAGGCCGCAGAGGGGTGGCGAGGGGCCGGTAAGGGTGAAATGGTGCGGTAAGAGCGCACCGCGAGTCCGGTAACGGACCGGCACGGCAAACCCCACCTGGAGCAAGACCAAATAGGGATCCATTGGCGTGGCCCGCGCTGGATCCGGGTAGGTTGCTTGAGCGCTGCGGTGACGTAGCGCCTAGACGAATGACTGTCCACGACAGAACCCGGCTTATCGGCCGGCTCCGCCGCCTTTTTTGGGCGTAGGCCCAAAAAAGGCGCCCACGCTTCGTACCGCCTTCGGCGGTACAAAACGCGGGCCCCGGCTCCGGGCATGCCACAACCCCGCGGCTGTCGCCGCGCCCCCTTGACTCAAGGGGGCTTGCAGATAGTTCGTTGGCGGGGGCGCTGCGCACTACGTGATCGACTCCCTTCCACCGCTTGCGGGGGAAGGTGCCCGAAGGGCGGATGGGGGGGCGCCCACACTCCGGCGCCGCAGGTCGTCATGCCTGCAGCGCTTGGCACCGACGGTGCTGCCCTCATCCGGCGCTGCGCGCCACCTTCTCCCGCAGGCGGGAGAAGGGACACCTGTGGCTGCGGGAGAGGGACTTCTGGCTTCGCGTGGACCTGGCGGTTGCACTGCAATTGACTGCCTGCCGGTTCCCTTCCACCGCTTGCGGGGGAAGGTGCCCGAAGGGCGGATGGGGGCGAGCACTTGGTGCAGCCGCGTCTGCGATCCAGGCGATCCGGTGCTTCGCTCATTGGTGCTTGGTTTGGGCTTTGCCCTCGCGGCGGACGCTGCGTGCGTTGCTGCGGCTTGTTTGAGGCGTTTTCTGTATCGCGCTCAACCGAACGAGCGGGTGAATAGCTCGCCCAGTGCGTCGATGATGCTCTGGCCCTGGTCCTTCAATGTGCCGGCCGCTGTGTTGAGGGCGGCCAGCGGCACGGAGGTCATTTCCAGCGGTTGCAGGATGACGCTTTGGCCAGTCACGGTGAGTAGCGCGTTTTGGTGATTTCCAGCCGGGTCTGCCCCTGGAAGATCCCATTCGGGCCGAAGCGGCGCTCGTGAATGAATCCCTGGCCTCGATGGTCCATCGCCACGACGGTACTGGCGCGGGTGCCGTAGGCCGGGCCGGCGATGAAGGCCGCCGAGAGCAGGCGCTCGGTGGCCAGATCCACGCCGGTGCTGGGCAGGACCGCATCGGGTGCGGTGGCACGGTTGCCCAGCGCGTCCCACAGGGGTTGCAGGTCGTCGCTGCCGACGCGACACCAGTCGTGCAGGGCATCGGTCAAGGCGCGCGTCTTCGGCCAGGCCGCGTCCAGTAGGCCGTTGGACATGCCGTGGATGCCTGGCTCCAGCTGGCGCGCCAACGGTGGGTGGTTGCTCAGGTGCTCGCAGCGGTCTGCGTCGCACAGCAGCAGATTGAACGGCGGGAACGCGTGCGCGGCGCCAGCGAGCGCGTGGGCGTACGCGGCGGCATCCAGGCCGTCGGACAGATAGTCCGCAATCAGGTGCCCGCGCGAGCGGCCCGAGGCAGTGGCGAGCGGGTCGCGCACGTTGGTGACCACCGCAACGCGGCCGTCGTTGCCCAACCCGACCCAACTGCCGCCCGAGCGCAGGTCGCGCCCGGCCAGCACGTTGTCGGCGGGTGCTGCCCAGCGCGCGAGTGGGGCGGTCGGACGCTCATGGAATTCGTCGCGGTTGCCGGCCAGCAACAGGCGCCAGCGCGGGTGGGATTTCCAGGCAAGGGCAACCAGGCACATGTTGCAGATTGTCGCCGGTTTGCGCAGTTGCGGTGTGCAGCTGACGCAACGTGAAGTGAGACCGGGGTCGGGTTTACATGGTCTTCACCGCCCTGAATTTTCGTTCAATCTCAAAATCTGAGACGAAACAGCAACTTGTGGATAAGCTTTGAACAAGTCTCTAAAGATTGCTGCAACTCATTGATGTGACTGGCGATTTGGGGTCATCAAAGTTGTTGACAACCTTTGACGCGCTGCTAAGGTGGGCATCGGAGGGAAAACCAGGTGTTTTGTGGTTTTTCGTGGTTCAATGATCCCCAGCGGTGATTCGAGGTTGCATTCGGTGTTTCAGGGCGAGACTGCCATCACGGTGGACGACAAAGGGCGCATGGCGGTACCTACCGCTTATCGCGACCTGGTCGCGCGCGTGAGCGGCAATCGCCTGGTGCTCACCTACAACCCGTTCGAAGCCGGATGCTTGTGGCTGTACGCGGAAAAGGAGTGGGAGCGGGTGCGCGACGATGTGATGTCCAAGCCCAATACCCAGCGCGTGGTCCGCACGCTGCAGCAGAAGCTGGTGGGCTCGTCCGCCGTGCTGGAGCTGGACGCCAATGGCCGCCTGAGCATTCCTGCCAGCCACCGCAACGCGGTGGGCATCGAGAAAAAAGCCGTGCTGCTGGGCATGGGCGACAAGTTTGAACTGTGGAGCGAGCAGGCGCATCGCGCACTGATCCAGCAGACATTGTCTGACGGGGATCTGGGCGATGAATTGCTCGATCTCAGGTTGTGAGCCGGGGTGCCCGGATGCGCGGTGAAGCGCAGCCCGGTCACCCGGTGTCGCAGCCGCCGGCGGCGCATGTGCCGGTGCTGTACACGCAGGTTCTGGACGGCCTGCAGGTGATCGACAACGGAACCTACCTCGATGGCACGTTCGGGCGTGGCGGACACGCACGCGGCGTGCTGGAACACCTTGGACCGGGAGGTCGACTGCTGGTGATGGACAAGGACCCCGACGCGATCGCAGTGGCCGAACAACGGTTCGGTGGCGATGCGCGCGTGTCCATCCATCGCGGCAGTTTCGCCACGCTCGGTCAGGTGGTCGCGGCCGCGACGGTGGACGGCATCCTGCTGGATCTGGGGGTGTCTTCGCCGCAGCTGGACGTGGCCGGGCGCGGTTTCAGCTTCGGCAAGGACGGCCCGCTGGACATGCGCATGGATCCGGACAGTGGCCAGAGCGCGGCGCAGTGGCTGGCGCAGGCTGGCGAGCGCGAGATCGCCGATGTGCTGTGGACCTACGGCGAAGAACGCCAGAGCCGCCGCATCGCGCGCGCCATCGTGGCGCGGCGTGCCGAACAGCCGCTGCTGCGTACCGCACAGCTGGCCGATCTGATCGCTTCGGTGATGCCGCGCGGCGACAGCAAGACCCATCCGGCAACCCGCAGCTTCCAGGCGATCCGCATCTACATCAACCGCGAACTGGACGATCTGGAAGCCGGGCTGGACGCTGCGCTGGACGCGCTCAAGCCGGGCGGCCGGCTGGCGGTGATCAGCTTCCATTCGCTGGAAGACCGCATCGTCAAGCAGTTCATGGCCCGCTACGCCAAGGCCCCGCCGAGCAACCGCCGCCTGCCCGAAGCGCAGCCGTTCGTGCCCACGCTGCAGCTGATCAGCGGCGCCATCAAGGCCGATGACGCCGAACTGAGCGTCAACCCGCGCGCCCGCAGCGCGGTGTTGCGGGTGGCTGAGAAGCTGGCGGGACCCGGGACCGGGGACCGGGGACCCGGGAAGAGCGACAGCGACAGCGACAGCCATGACCCGTCGGGCACCGGCTTTGGTTCTTCCCGGGTCC
>NZ_JAJGQG010000031.1:0-51220 GCF_020783795.1 Xanthomonas sp. NCPPB 1067 | reverse complement strand
CGCGTCGCGCGCCGCCGCCGACGCGCACCCCGCCGCCGCAGCGCCAGGTGGCAGCGGCCGATGCCGCTGCCGACGACCCGATGGCGGCCCAGTTGTACACCCGGGACGGCAACCTGCGCCTGCCGCCCGAGGCGAAGGTGGACCCGATGGCGCCGCAGGGCGCTGCGGTTCCTCCTGGCATGGACGATGCGCGCGCGCAGGCGGGCACGCGCAATGTGATGGAGCGGGTCAATCCGGTGCAGTACCGGCAGACGCGCTTCGCCAAGGACTGGAAGAGCGACGGCACGCTGGGCGACGTGGCGATGCAGGAAGCCGGGCGCGGCATGAAGAAGTTCAACGACATGCTCAACGGGCCGCAGACGCAGACGGCCAGGGCGCGGCCACCGCCGGACGTGCGCTTCAATCCGGCACTGGCCGCAAACCAGGCCGAGCTCGGCAGCGAGGCCACCGGCGATGCATACAAGGCCGCACCCATCGCGCACGAGACGCCGCCGGACCTGAAGGGCGAAGCCAGCCGCCGCATCCGCCAGGCCCTGGCGGCGCTGGAGCAACGCAGTGCGCGTTGCGAAGCGTCCAGACGCAAGGTGCTGCTATCGCCGGTACGCATGCATCTGTCGGATCTGGAGCGCGCCGAGCATGCACTGAACAACGGCGCCGATCCGGTGATGGCAGCACAGCTGCTGCCGCGCCAGGCGGACAGCGCCTACGACTTGGCGCGTCGCGCGCTGTGGTATGCCGACAAGCAGTTGAGGCAGTGCGCGTTGGGGTAAGCGGGAACTGCGGGGCGGCGCCGCTGCGGCTTATCGGGGCTGCACAGGAGCACTGCTGCGCAGCGCCGCGACCTCCTGCGACGGCCGGTTGCTGCGCGCCATCGCCATGCCCACAACAGGTTCCCGGTGCGAGCCTCAGCTCGGGCGCTGGCGGAAACTGTTCTTTTCCGCGCTCAAGGCGCTCTCTGCGCGCAGGAAGACCTGCCCGATCGGCTCGTCCGCGCGGCTGGCGCGTGCCTCGCCCAGCAACACGGTCAGGCCCAAGGCCTGCTGTTGTTTGGCCACCTCGCGTAGCGCCTGCAAGGTGTTTTCGCTGTCGGGGCCGCGCAGCACGGCGATGAACTCGGCGCTGTCGGTGACCCGATCGATACTGTTGCCGGGGCCCTGTACCAGCGCGGCGAATGCCTGGTCGAGCTGTTGCAGGGTACGGCCGAGCAGGCGTTCGCTCTGGCGCTCGGCCAGCGCGGCCAGTTCCTGCACCTCCAGGATCACCAGGCGGTACGGCTCGTCCGCAGCGGCCTGGGCGGTCGTTGCGGCGGTCTCGGCGGCCGGCTGCAGGATGGCGTCGCGCTCCTGTTGCAGCGCTTGCTGGCGCGCATCCAGCAGACGCATCGTGACCCGCGCCAGCGCCCGCAGACCGTTACGCTGGATGTCGTTGAGATGGCGCGGCTCGGTATCCAGTACGCAGACGGTCCCCAGCGCCACGCCATCGGAGGTCACCAGCGGCATGCCGGCGTAGAAGCGTGCGCCGGTATCGCCGGTGACCACGGAAATATCCCGAAAGCGCGGGTCCTGGGTCAGGTCGGGCACTTCCATCAAGGCGTTTGGCTCACGGATGGCGTGGTCGCATACCGCCTGGCTACGGTCGGTCTGCTGCAGGGCCACGCCAAGCCGTGCCTTGAACCACTGGCGATCGCGATCCACCAGCGACATCAGCGCGATCGGGGTCTCGCACAGCGAAGCCGCCACCTGCACGATGTCCTGATAGGTGTCTTCGGGCAGGCTGTCGACGATGCGATAACCGTCGAGCACCTGCTGGCGGGATGCTTCGTCTGCCTTCGGCATCTCTTTCATCGGATAAGCCAAGCGCCTGTAAAGGAGAAGACCCAAGCTTAACCGGGCTGGCCGATAACGCGGTGTCGACAACACCATCGACGTTCACTGGAACGCCTTGCTGCCGGGCAGTGCCGCCGCATCGCCGATCATCGGTCTGGCTGGTCCCATCGAATGCCGGGAGGTGTTCACCAGGCGGCGGCCCACCCATGCGACAGGGCCGCTGCATGCAGCCCCACCACGCATCCTGCCTACCCGCCTGGGCTGCGTGCAGCCAGGCGGGCATGAGGACGTCAGCGCTTGACCGGCTTGCCGTCCACGTCCAGCACCTGCACGTCGCCCAGCTTGAGCGCGCGCACCGGGGCTTCGATCTTCTTCAGGTCACCCACGATCACCCAGGTCATGGCGTCGGGCTTGATGATCCCGGCGATGGCCTTCTGTGCTGCCGCTTGATCGATCGCCTCCAGGCGCGGCTTGAGGGTTTGCACGTAATCGTCCGGGCGGTCGAATTGCACGATGCCTTCGATCGCGCCCAGCACCGCGCCGGTGGTTTCGAAGCTACCGGGCAGGGCGCGGATGCGCTGGTTCTTGATCTTGGCGATCTCCTCGCCGGTCAACGGCTTGGCGCCGATCACCGCGGTGGCTTCCTTGAAGATCTCGTTGGCCGACTCGGCGGTCTTGTCGGTCTGCACCGGCGCGGAGAACATGTAGGGACGTTGGCCCTGCGCGTCCAGCATGCGGGTGCTGGCGCCGTAGGCCCAGCGCTTGCTCTCACGCAGGTTCATGTTCAGGCGTGAGGTGAAGGTGCCGCCGAAGGCGCCGTTGGCCACGCCGATCGCCAGGTTGTCCGGGGTCTTGGTGGACGGGGCCAGCAGGCCGGCCAGGATCACCGACTGCGGTGCGTCCGGGCGGTTGATCAGGTAGACGCGCGGCTTGGGCTGCGCGGCCACCTGGACCAGGTTCTTCTTCGGCAGCGGGGTGGCTGGTGCCTTCCAGTCGCCGAATGCCGCGTCCAGCTGCGGAATGATCTGCGCCAGCGTGGTGTCGCCGGCCACCAGGATGCGCAGGTTGTCCGGACGCAGCCACTGGCTGTGGAAGGCCTGCAGGTCCTGCGCATTGAGGCTCCTGATCGCCGCCTCGGTGCCGCTGCCGGTGAGCGGGATGCCGTACGGATGCTGCTTGCCGAACAGCAACGGCGGCAACGCGCGCAGCGCCAGGCTATTGGGCTGGGTCTTTTCCTGCGCGATGCCGGACAGCCACTGCCCGCGCACGCGCTCGATATCGCTGCCCTTGAAGGCCGGGTTGCGCACGATGTCGGAGAACAACTGCAGCGATGGCTGCAACTGGTCGTTGAGCGCGTCCAGCGACGCACTGCAGCTGTCCAGATCGCAGCCCACCGCGGTGATGGCGCCCAGGCGCTGGCGGCGTTGCGCCACTTCCACCGAATCCAGCGCGGTGGTGCTCTCGTTCATCAGTGCGGCGCTGAAGCTGGCGGTACCGAGCTTGTTGCCCTGGTCGGCGGCATACCCGGCATCGAACAGCAGCTCGATCTGGGTGACCGGGATGGTGTGGCGCTCGGCCAGCACCACCTCGATGCCGTTCTTCAACTTGCCACGCTGCAGTGTCGGAAAGCTCAGGTCCGGGAACTGGTTGGTGTCCGGCACGCCCTTGCTGCGATCCAGTGTGGAGGCGGTGACGGTGTACTTGCCGGCGGCCGGCAGCTTGGGAGCCGGCTTGCCCGGTTCGGCGGCGCGTGCGACCACCGCCTTGTCTTCGGCGTCCGGGTCGAAGCCCTTGTCGGCCGGCAACACCGTCAGCAGGTAGTCGCCCTTGCCGAACCAGGTGGCGGCGGCTTGCCTGACGCTGTCCACGGTGGCGGCCTGGCCGCGCTGCAGGTCCTGCTTGTAGGCGCCCGGATCGCCGCGATAGACCTGGCCCTCGGCCAGGATCGCTGCCTTGCCGCTGAACCCACCCACCTTTTCCAGTCCACGCACGAAGCCGGCGCGGTAGGCCACCTGCGCGCGCTGCAGCTCGTCGGCGGTGGGGCCCTGGGCGATGAACTTCTTCAATTCCTCGTCGATGATGGCTTCGACCCTGGCCGGGTCCACGCCGTCCTTCACGTCCGCCTGGATCTGCATCTGGCTGGACAGCGCGAAGGGCTGGATCGAGGCCGACACGTCGTCGACCAGATTGTCCTGATACACCAGGCGCTGGTACAGCCGCGAGGTCTTGCCGCCGCCCAGCACGGTGGTGGCCAGGTCCAGCTGGATCACGTCATCGGTGCCCAGCTGCGGCGCGGCCCAGGTGCGGTAGATGCGCGGCTGCGCCACGTGGTCGTGCTGCACGCCGCGCTTCTGCGCCGGCAGCGGGGTGATCCACGGCTGCTGACGCGGCACCGGCTTGCCGGAAGGAATGTCGCCGAAGTACTGCGCGGCCTTGGCGCGCGCCTGCGCCACGGTGATGTCGCCGGCCAGTACCAGGGTGGTATTGGCTGCGCCGTAGTTGGCGTTGAACCACTGTTTGACATCGGCCAGCGAGGCCGCATCCAGGTCTTCCATCGAGCCGATGGTGTCGTGCTGGTAGGGATGGTTGGCCGGGAACAGGTTGGACAGGATGTTCTGGTCCACGCGGCCGTAGGGGCGGTTCTCGCCCTGGCGTTTCTCGTTCTGCACCACGCCGCGCTGGGTATCGAGTTCCTCCTGGCCGATCGCGCCGAGCAGATGGCCCATGCGGTCCGATTCCAGCCACAGCGCGGTATCCAGCGCGGTGGTCGGCACGGTTTCGAAGTAATTGGTGCGGTCGAACCAGGTGGTGCCGTTCATGTCGGTGGTGCCGACCTTCTCCAGCGGCGCGAAGAAGCTGCCCTTGTTGTTCTCCGAGCCGGAGAACATCAGGTGCTCGAACAGATGCGCAAAGCCGGTCTTGCCGGCCGGCTCGTCGCCGGAGCCGATGTGGTACCAGATGCTGACCGCCACCACCGGGGCCTTGTGGTCTTCGTGCACGATCACGGTTAGGCCGTTGGGCAGGGTGAAGCGCGTGTAGGCGATGTCGGGGATGGCGCTGCTGGTCGCGGCCTTGGACAGGCTGGCCGGGGCGGCCGCGACGGCGGGGGCGACGGTACCGGCAGCCATGCCCAGGACACCGGCGATCAACAGGGACAGCGGACGCAGCATGTGACACTCCTGGAAACGGACAATCGGCCGAGGGTAGTGGCTGCCTGGCGGCGCCGCAAATGCAGGGCGGCATGGGGTGCGACGGCGGCGAAGCCGGCCTCGCCGTCGGGGCGGCCTGGCCGAGCGCGGCGGTGGGGCGCCGGACCCGCCGGTGCACGGTCGATCGCGCCGCACGCATTGCATGGTGCAGGTGCCGACCCAGGGCCGCAGCGGGTGGGGCGCGGCCGGCCACCACGTACCGAGCCACGCCCGATGCAGCCGCCACCGCGATGTCGTCCTCGCTTGGTCCTGCATCCATGCATGCGCGGCCGGCGGTGTTGCCGCCACTGCCACGGTGCCGGGCCCGATGGGCCGCGCCGCATGAACGGACGCGACCAGGAGCGCTTAAGTTGACCATCGCCTCGCCGTTACCTCGAGCGATCTACCTTGACCAGACGCCGCCTCCGACTTCGCCATGACCGCCACGCTGCCGCCCGTGCCGATTCCCGACAACGACGCGCTGCGCGTGGACGCGGTGCGCCGGTTGGGCGTACTGGACACCGAGTACGAGGCCGAATTCGACGATATCGCCTGGCTGGCCGCGCATGTCACCGGCGCGCCGATGGCGCTGGTGTCGCTGCTGGATGCCGACCGGCAATGGTTCAAGGCGCGCTGCGGCACCGACCTGGAAGGCACCCCGCGTAGCGTGTCCTTCTGTTCGTATACGGTGATGGGCACCGAGCTGATGGAGGTGCCCGACGCCGAGGCCGACCCGCGCTTCGCCGCCAACCCGCTGGTCACCGCCGTGCCGGGTGTGCGCTCGTATGTCGGGGTGCCGTTGATCGGCCGCGAGGGATACGCCTACGGCACCCTGTGCACGCTCAGCACGCGGTCGCGCGTGCTCGGCGAAGAACAGAAGCAGGCGCTGATCCGGCTGGCGCGCCAGGCGGCCAACCTGCTGGAATCGCGCCGCGACCGGCTGGACGCGCAGGCGCAGCGGCAGACGCTGAGCATGCTGCTGGAGGCCATGCCCGACGGCGTGGTGGCCTGCGATACCGATGGCCTGCTGCGCGAATTCAATCACGCCGCACGGCGCTGGCATGGCGCCGACCCACGCCTGCTGCCACCTGCGCAGTGGGCGCAGCATTTCGATCTGTACGCCGCCGACGGCAACACGCTGCTGTCGACCGAGGCGATTCCGCTGGTACGCGCCTGGCGCGGCGAACACGTCCGCAATGCCGAGCTGGTGATCCGCGCGAACGGGCAGCCTGCGCGCAGCGTGTTGTGCAATGCCGATCCGGTGGCCGCCGATAACGGGTCTGCGCTGGGCGCCGTGTGCGTGATGCATGACATCACCCAGCTCAAGGATGCCTCGGCGGCACTGTCTGCCGAGCGCGCGCGGCTGCAGGCGCTGGTGGATGCGTCGCAGGACGTGGCGATCATCGCCTTCGATCCGCAGGGACGCATCGAGTTGTTCAATCCGGGCGCCGAACGGCTGTTGGGGTATGCCGCCGCCGAGGTGCTGGGCGGCTGCCCGACCCAGTTCCATCTGCATTCCGAGCTCGAGCGCCACATGGCTACGCTGGCGCTGTCGCCACCCTCGTACGCGAAGCTCGCCGCCGCCGCGGCTGGCGATCTGCTGGGCGTCGAGCTGTGGACGCTGGTGCGCAAGAACGGCGAGCTGCGGCGGGTACGGCTGTGCTTCAACATCATCCACGACGCGCGGCAGGGGCTGGCGGGCTATCTGGCGATGGCCATCGACGTGACCGCCGAGCTGCAGGCGCAGGCGGCTGCGCAACTGGCCGCCGAACGGTTCGCCGGCGCCTTCGAGACCGCGCCGCAGGGCATGGCGATCGTCTCGCTGGACGGGGCCTGGCGCGACGTCAATCCTTCGCTGTGCAGCATCCTGGGCTATCCACGCGAACAGTTGTTGCGAACCACCTTTCAGCAGATCACCCACCCCGACGATCTGCAGATGGACCTGCAACTGGTGCAGGAACTGATCGATGGCAAGCGCGGCAGCTACAGTCTGGCCAAGCGCTACATCAGCCAGCAGGGGGCGGTGATCTGGGCACAGCTATCGGTCTCGCTGGTACGCGACGGCAGTGGCGCGCCGGCGCATTTCGTCTCGCAGATCCAGGACGTCACCGAGCGGCACGTGGCCGCCGAACGTCTGGCCGAGAGCGAGGCGCGCCTGCGCGCGATCAGCGACGCCACGCCAGCGCTGGTCAGCCAGTTCGATGCCGCCCAGCGCTGCCTGTTCGCCAACCAGGCTCACCGCGATTGGCTGGGCATGGAGCCGGCCAGCCTGGTCGGCCTGCCCATCACCCGCCTGCTTGGCGCGCCGCTGAGCGCGGCGGCACGTGCGGCGCTGGCGCAAGTGATCGTCGGGCAACGCGTCAGCTTCGAGCATGTGCTGCGGATGGGCGACACCACGCGCGATGTGGAGATCACCCTGGTGCCCGAGGCGCGGCGCACGGCGGCAGGAGCGCAGGGATTCTTCTTGATGGCGCAGGACGTCACCGCGCACAAGACGCTGCACCGGCTGATGCACGAGCGCGCCACGCGCGATGCCCTCACCGGCCTGCCCAATCGGCATGCCTGGACCGACGCACTGCATGCGGCGATCGCGCAGGCGCAGCAGCTGCAGCGCGCCGTGGCGGTGATGTTCCTGGATCTGGACGGATTCAAGCGCATCAACGACACCTACGGCCACCGCGCGGGCGACGCGGTGCTGGTGGAGTTCGGGCGCTGCCTGCAGCGCGCGGTGGAAGGGCGCTACCTGGTGGCACGTCTGGCCGGCGATGAGTTCGTGGTGTTGCTGGACAACCTGCAGGCGCCGGAGGCGGCGTTTCACGGTGTCGCCGAGCGCATCCGCCAGGCGGTGGCGGCGGGGACCATGTTCGGCGAGCAGTGGCTGCCGATCCAGCCCAGCATCGGCGTCGCCTGGCTGCGGGGCGACGATGCCGACGCCGCCAGCCTGATGCACGCAGCGGACGAAGCGATGTATGCAGCGAAGAATGCGCGGCGCGCAGACGCGGGTAGCGAGACGTCGCGGCCGGCCTCGCGGCGAGAGAAGGGGTGACGGGACGCCGGGCGGCGGCCCACGGCGTTACCCGGTTGCATGAGGCGATCGGCCGATCGCCTCATGCGGCATGGCGGGCGTACCCGCCAGTACGATGATCAGCTCGCCGCGCAGAAGCCGAATTCGGCGGTCGCACCGGCCGCCAGCGTGCGGTTGAAGTCCACGCCGCTGGCCTTGAGCGTGCTGCCGCTCTGCGACCAGGTCGCGTTCCAGGCATTGTTGACCCTGCCTGTCACGGGCACCGAAACGGTCCAGGCGCCGCTGGCGGTGCCGGTATTGGTGACCTGCACGCGGCTGCACGATCCGCCGGCCCAGCTGCTGTCCACGATCACCCTGGTGCTGAAGCTGCCGGCTCCGGGCGTCGGCGTCGGAGTGGGTGTCGGAGTCGGTGTGGGCGTTGGCGTGGGTGTCGGAGTGGGTGTCGGAGTGGGCGTTGGAGCCGGCGTCGGCGTCGTGCCGCCGGCAGTGCCCCACAGGGTGCGCAGCAGCGTCATCTTGTCCTGGCGGACCGTGGTCCAGTCGTCGCGCAGGATGCCGCCGGTGTCGCCGCTGTTGGGATTCCAGGACCAGTAGAAGCCCTCGTTGATCCCCTTGCTGCGCAGGTAGCGCACCAGCGCGTCCTGCCAAGTCTTGTCGCGCGCATCGCCTTCGCCGTACTTGCCGCCGAACTCGCCCAGCAGCAGGGCGTACTTGCCGATGAACTGGCCGAAGTGGCGGTCCCAGATGGCCGGCATGTTGTTGGGGAAGTTGCTGTCGTTGAAATACGACTGCACGTACACGTCCGGGCCATAGACATGCGGCGCCAGCAGCAGGCGGTTGGCGGGGATGTTCAGCGGGGTGCAGGCCAGCGGCTGCAGGTTGCCGCCCCAGAAGATGCCGCCGTTGATCGAGCACACCGGGTTGTCGCCGATGCCTTCCACCGCAATGATCCACTTCGGCGCCACTGCCAGCACCGCGGCCGAGGCGCGTTCGGCGGCCTTGTTCCAATCGGTGGCGGCGTTGCCGGTGCCCCAGGTCGCGGCGCCATGCGGTTCGTTCTTCAGGTCCACGCCGATCACGTACGGCACGTTCTTGTAGCGGTTGGCCACGAAACGCAGGTCGGTCAGCCACTGCGCTTCGGAGTAGGAGCCGGTGTACCAGAGTTCGGAGATGGCCGCGCAGTCGGGAGTGTGGTGATCCAGCAGCACATACATGCCGCGCGCATTGAACTCGTTGATCACCTTGTCCAGGATCTGCAGCGAGGTCAGGCCCTGCAGGTCGGCGTTGCGGCTGTAGTCGATGCTGGTCGGCATGGTGGTGCTGCGCAGCGTGGCCGGGCAGAACGGCAGGCGCACGGCGTTGAAGCCCAGGCCCTGCATCTGGTTGATCATGTCTTTCCAGTTGCGTGCCCACAGACCGTGCATGACATGGTTGCCGGTCTCGAAGCCGAACACGTTGACGCCCTTGAGCTGCACGACCTTGCCGCTGTCGTCGACGACGCGGTTGTTGCTGATGGAATAGCTGTGCGCCGGTGCGGCGGCCAAGGCCAGCGCGGTGGCCAGCGCAAGGGTACTTGCGGTCCTGAAGATGGACATGAGGATCTCCCTGGATGACCGAGCTCGACACCCGAGCCCGGTGAGGGGGGCATCTTGGTCCCAGGCCTCAGAACGGGACGTGATCGCTTCCACAAAAGAATGCATTGCCGCACCAGTCACACCCGAAGCGTTCGTTTGCACCACACTATTTGCGTAACGGATGGCCACTTGCTGTCCTTTTTGTCCCTGGAGTGTCCATAAATGTCCCTGTTGCGCGCCGAACTGGCGCAATGGCGCGCGTCGCCCGCGCGCGAAGTGATGGCCGGCGCGGTCGCCACGTTCGCCCTGATTCCCGAAGTGATCGCATTCGCCTTCGTGGCGGGCGTGGACCCGCAGGTGGGGCTGTTCGCATCCTTCGTGATCGGCATCGTCATCGCCTTCTGCGGTGGGCGGCCGGCCATGATTTCGGCGGCCGCCGGTTCGGTGGCCCTGGTGGCCGCGCCCCTGGTCGCAGCGCACGGCTTGCCGTACCTGCTGGCCGCCGGGTTGCTGGCCGGTGCCGTGCAGATCCTGTTCGGGCTGTTGCGGCTGGGCGTGCTGATGCGGTTCGTCAGCAGCTCGGTGCGCACCGGCTTCGTCAACGCCTTGGCGGTGCTGATCTTCGCCGCGCAGCTGCCGCATCTGCTGGGTGCCAACCTGGCCACCTGGGCGATGCTGGGCGCAGGCCTGGCGATCATCTACGGGCTGCCGCGCCTGCGCATCCCGGGGCTGGCGGCGATTCCCTCGCCGTTGCTGTGCATCCTGCTGCTGACCGTGGCCGGCAGCGCGCTGCAGCTACCGCTGAAGACCGTGGCCGATCTGGGCAGACTGCCCAACGCGCTGCCGGTGCTGCACTGGCCGGCGGTGCCGATGACGCTGGAGACTCTGCGCATCATCGCGTTGCCGGCGCTGGCCATCGCCATGGTCGGCCTGCTCGAATCGTTGATGACCGCACGCGTGGTCGACGAGCTCACCGACACTCCCAGCGACAAGAACCGCGAGTGCACCGGGCTGGGCATCGCCAACGCGGCAGCCAGCCTGTTCGGCGGCATCGCCGGGTGCGGGATGATCGGGCAGACCGTGGGCAACGTGAAGTATGGCGGCCGCGGCCGGCTGTCGACCCTGTTCGCCGGCGTGTTCCTGCTGGTGCTGATGGTGTTGCTCAAGCCCTGGGTGTCGCAGGTACCGGTGGTGGCGCTGGTGGCCATCATGGTGATGGTGTCGGTGGAGACCTTCGATTGGCGCTCGTTGCGGACCGTGGTCACCCATCCGCGCACCTCCAGCGTGGTGATGCTGGCCACCGTGGCGGTGACGCTGGCAACGCACAACCTGGCGGCCGGGGTCGCGGTGGGCGTGGTGCTGAGCGGGGTGTTCTTCACCTTCAAGGTGGCCGGGCTGCTGCAGATCGCGCATGTCGATGGCGCAGACGGCGTGCGCACCTACCGCGTGCGCGGACAGGTGTTCTTCGCCTCGGCCGATGTGTTCATCGACGCGTTCGATGCGCGCGAGGTCCCCGGCCGCAGCGTGGTGATCGATGTCAGCCGTGCACATTTCTGGGACATCACCGCCGTGGCGGCGCTGGACAAGGTGGTGCAGCGGCTGCGCCATCACGACCTGCAGGTGCAGGTGCGCGGCCTGAATGCCGGCAGCCGGCGGCTGATGCAACGGCACGCGCTGGGCGAAGATGCCCTGGAGTCCGCATTGCCCTGAACCCCGTGGCCGGGACGGCCATC
Organism: Xanthomonas sp. NCPPB 1067; assembly: GCF_020783795.1. NCBI lineage: Bacteria > Pseudomonadati > Pseudomonadota > Gammaproteobacteria > Lysobacterales > Lysobacteraceae > Xanthomonas > Xanthomonas sp. NCPPB 1067. The sequence goes on along the minus strand of NZ_JAJGQG010000031.1, from coordinate 39,874 downwards.
GGGCGCGGGCCCGCCGGCCGCACCAGGCCTGCCCCGTGCCGGGCGCGGGGCAGCGAGCGGTCTCAAGTTTGCGGCCGCAGCGCCGATGAACCGGCAACCTGATTGCCGGTCGCCGTCGTGAAGCCTTTGCGTTGCCGTCCCAGTTGTCTGCCCGCAGGCCGCCTCTCCGGCGGCCGGCCCGCATGCGTCATACGGAAGCGCCGATGAGCGTGTCGCCGTTGCTCGAACGCATGGTGGACATGAGCGCCATCCGCGATGCGGAGCTGCTCGATCTGAGCCTGCTGCGTACCATGCGCGAGGTCTGCGCCGCCGAGGAGCTGTCGCTGCTGCGCATCGCCCCGGACGGCCGCACCATGGCCGAAAGCCGGCTGCGCGAGGACGGGCGCCTGTCGTTGACCGTGGCCGAGCTGCACGATGCGCAGATGCGCGCACAACTGGCCGAGCTGCACGGTCCGGGCGAGGTGCTGCAGCTGCACCAGGACGGGCGCGCCCTGCTGGTCTACCCGATGATGGAGACGCGCGGCATCCGCACCTGCCTGCGGGTGGGCGGGGCACGTGCGCCCGGAGCGGCCGAGCAGGCGATGCTGCAGGGCTTTGCGCGATTCTTCCAGAATTACCGCAGCCTGCTCGACGATGCCCAGCGCGATGCGTTGACCGGCCTGCGCAACCGCAAGACCTTCGACGACGTGATTCTGCGGCTGTTCGGTGGCGATCCTGCGGCGGCGGAGAGCCAGGGCGTGTGGCTGGGGATCGTGGACATCGATCACTTCAAGCGCGTCAACGACACCTTCGGCCACCTGTATGGCGACGAGGTGTTGCTGCTGGTGGCGCAGCTGATGCAGCGCGCGTTCCGCCAGGACGACCTGCTGTTCCGTTTCGGCGGCGAGGAATTCGTGATCGTGCTGCGCGGCGTGGATCGCGATATCGCCGTCGGCCTGTTCGAACGCTTCCGTACGGCGGTGGCCGGGCATGATTTCCCGCAGGTGGGTCAGGTCACCCTCAGTGCCGGCATCGTGGAACTGACCCACGGTCGGTTGATCAGCCAGATGCTCGACGAAGCCGATAAGGCGCTGTACTGGGCCAAGCAGCACGGCCGCAACCGCGCCGCGGTGTATGCCGAACTGATCGCCAGCGGGCAGCTGCAGCAGCAGCCCCAGCAGGTGGGCAGCGTCGATCTGTTCTGAGCACGGCGATCGGGCGAGTGTGCGGCCCGGCCGTCGCGCCCGTGTTCCGCCTCGCAAAATCGCCGGGCACAAGGTGTTCTTCCTGCCTGCGCGCTGGCCTGCGCGCTGCGGGCAACGCGCCGCCGGCCAGCCCGCGTCGCAGCGAACGGTGTCCGCAGCCCGCGTCCGCGCCTTAGCGTCAGCAGGTCCCGGCGGCAGTGGCTACACTCGGGGGCTGTTCGGACGACCCCTGGGGGCTGCGGTGAAGCGAGTTGTGATCAAGCGTGCGCTGATGAAGCGAGGTGCGGTGGGGCTGCTGGCGACGGCGATCTCGACCGTGGTGATGGCGCAGACGCCGACGTTCGACGGTGCGCGCATCTCGCGCGACGTCAAGGAGCTGGCTTCGGACGCCTATGAGGGCCGAGGCCCTGCCACCGCAGGCGAAGACAAGACCGTGGCCTACCTGAGCCAGCAGTTCGCCGCCGCCGGCCTGCAGCCTGGCGGCGACCTGAAGGATGGCAAGCGCCTGTGGACCCAGGCGGTGCCGCTGCGGCGCGCCGATATCGTCGGTACGCCGACCATCGCGCTGGCCGATGCCGGCAAGTCGCAGCCGCTGACCCAGGGCAAGCAGATCGCCATCCGCGCCGCGCTCGACGGCTCGTCCAAGGTGGAGATCGCCAACGCGCCGCTGGTGTTCGTCGGCTACGGCGTCAAGGCGCCCGAGCGCGACTGGGACGACTTCAAGGGCGTGGACCTGAAGGGCAAGATCGCGGTGGTGCTGATCAACGACCCGGACTTCGAAACCGGCAAGGGCGCCTTCGACGGCGCCGGCATGACCTACTACGGCCGTTGGACCTACAAGTACGAAGAAGGCGCGCGCCAGGGTGCGCTTTGCGTGCTGGTAGTGCATGAAACCGCGCCGGCCTCCTACGGCTGGGACACCGTGGCCAGCTCCAATACCAACACCATGTTCGACGTGGTGCGCGACAACCCGCGCAGCGCGCATCCCACGGTGGAGGGCTGGATCCAGCGCGATCTGGCCGCCGATCTGTTCAAACGCGCCGGGCTGGATTTCGACACCTTGAAGAAGCAGGCGCAGACGCGCGCGTTCAGGCCGGTCGAACTCGAGGGCCAGCGGTTGAGCGCCAGCTATCAGGTCGCCTCCGACGTGATCACCTCGCACAACGTGGTGGCGCGGCTGGAAGGCAGCAAACGCCCGAACCAGACGCTGATCTACAGCGCGCACTGGGACCACATCGGCGTGGGCAAGCCGGATGCGCGTGGCGACACCATCTTCAACGGCGCGCTGGACAACGCCAGCGGCACGGCCGCATTGCTGGAGCTGGCGCGCGGCTTCGCCAAGGCGCCCAGGCCGGAGCGCTCGGTGGTGTTCCTGGCGGTGACCGCCGAAGAGAAAGGTTTGCTGGGTTCGGAGTTCTACGCCTCCAAGCCGCTGTATCCGCTGGACACCACGGTGGCGGTGATCAACATGGACGGCATGAATCCGTTCGTGCCCTCGCGCGACTTCGGCATCTACGGCACCGCCAAGCTCGAACTGCTCGACCAGCTCAAGACCGTGGCCGCGCAATCAAAGCTGCGCTACACGCCCGATCCCAAGCCGCAGGCCGGCTACTTCTTCCGTTCCGATCATTTCTCCTTCGCCAAGCGTGGCGTGCCGGCGCTGTCGTATGCGGCCGGACAGGACTGGGAAGTGGGCGGCGTGGCCGCCGGCAAGGCCGCGGCCGACGACTACACCGCCAAGCGCTATCACCAGCAGGGCGACGAGTGGAAGCCGGACTGGAGCTTTGCCGGTGCCGCGCGCGATCTGGGCGTGCTGTACGCACTGGGCCGCCAGCTGGCCGATTCGCAGCAGTGGCCGAACTGGAGCCAAGATTCGGAGTTCCGCGCCACCCGCGATGCCAGCGAGGCGGCGCGCAAGTAACAACGTCTGGCAACGTTTTTGCGCCACTGTCGGGCGCGCGTTGCGGTGTTCGCTGCGCAGAGCACCGCGCCCTTGGCTTCTTTGCGTTTGCTGCAGGGCCCTTGCCCGCCCACCATCGCGGGACACGCTGCAAGTACGTCCTTGTAAGCTCTTACGCGGCATCCATGCCGCGTAAGGTCCCGCGACGGTGAGCGGGCAAGGACCAGTGGAGTTGGTCGGTGTGCAGAGCCTGCAATAAACAGCCAGCAAACGGTCTGGTGCGCAGATTCCGTTCTTAATGAAGCCACCAGCCAACTGGCTGGCGCGGTGTCCTCACCGATTGCGGGACCGTTGGCGGCATGGATGCCGCCATCGAGCCCCCATGGACGGGTTAACGGCGTGTCCCGCGAGCGGTGAGGGCATCGCGCCCTCGACCAGCCAGGCTGTAGCTCCGGGCCTTGGCTGCATCAAAAGACCTAACAAACCAACGCAGCCGAATGCACCTTATGGCACACCACTTGCACCCGTTACGCACGACAGCCCGGCCAGCGGTCCGTGACAACGCGTGTGGCAGCCTGCAATCTGTTGGGGTTGCGTTCGGTTGTCACGGCGTAGTCTGCCGCGCGGTCCTTGTCGGGAGGGGCAACGACTGCAGCAGGGCCTTCGCTTCCTTTAACGGTCGATTCTTTAGGATGAGCCGCGACGTCGCGTCGCCGCCAGGAGAGTTTGTGCATCGGAGTGGTTCAACACCTGCCAATCCCGCGTCGTGTCCGCATCGCGCCGGCCCCGTTGCTGTCGCCGCAGGCGTGGCGCCGCCGCGTCGCAGCGCTGGCAGGCATCTTTCGTTTCCGCCCACACTCTCGCGCCAATGCGACGGGCAGCCCTGATGGACGGTACCGTGACCCTTTCCCCCGCACCAACCGACGTGCCTCGCGTCTCCCCGCTGGATGCCGGCCAGCCCACGCTGCCACCGGAAGCGCCGTTGGCGATGCCCGAACAGTCGCTGCGCGAGGGTCGCTTGCAGGTGCCGCATCAACGGACCTCGCCGCCCGGCATCGGCCTGCGCCGCTTCTATCTGATCGGCGGCACCCTGGCCACCACCGCGGTCGCGGTGTGGGTGATGCTCAGCGTGCTGTGGCCCGATGGCGTCAGCGTGCTGGAGGGCTGCCTGCTCGGCCTGTTCGTGCTGCTGTTCGCCTGGATCGCGATGTCCTTCGCCAGCGCGGTGGCCGGTTTCGTTACCGTGGTGGCGCGTGCCGGGCGCAAGCTCGGCATCGACCCGGAACAGCCGCTGCCCACGCTGCGCTCGCGGACCGCGCTGCTGATGCCGACCTACAACGAAGACCCGCGCCGGCTGCTGGCCGGCCTGCAGGCCATCTACGAGTCGGTGGCCGAGACCGGGCAACTGGAGCACTTCGACTTCTTCGTACTCAGCGACACCACCCGCGAGCATATCGGCCGCGCCGAAGAGCTGGTCTACCAGGAGCTGTGCGACCGCGTCGGCGGGCATGGGCGCATCTTCTACCGCCGCCGCGCCGACAATGCCGCGCGCAAGGCCGGCAACGTGGCCGACTGGGTGCGCCGTTTCGGCGGCAGCTACCCGCAGATGCTGATCCTGGACGCCGACAGCGTGATGACCGGCGACACCATCGTGCGGCTGGTTGCCGGCATGGAAAGCAATCCGGACGTGGGCCTGATCCAGACCCTGCCGGCGGTGGTCAACGGGCAGACCCTGTTCGCCCGCATGCAGCAGTTCGGCGGGCGCGTGTATGGGCCGATCATCGCCTTCGGCGTGGCCTGGTGGCACGGCGCCGAGAGCAATTACTGGGGCCACAACGCCATCATCCGCACCCAGGCCTTCGCCGATCACGCCGGCCTGCCGTCGCTGCGCGGACGCAAGCCGTTCGGCGGGCATGTGCTCAGCCACGACTTCGTGGAAGCGGCGCTGATGCGGCGCGGCGGCTGGGCCATGCACATGGTGCCCTACCTGCAGGGCAGCTATGAGGAAGGCCCGCCCACGCTGACCGACCTGCTGATCCGCGACCGCCGCTGGTGCCAGGGCAACCTGCAGCACGCCAAGGTGGTGAGCGCCAAGGGGCTGCACTGGATCAGCCGCATGCACATGCTGATCGGCATCGGGCATTACTTCACCGCGCCGATGTGGGGCCTGCTGATGCTGATCGGCATCGGCATCCCGCTGGCTGGCGGCGGTATCGATCTGGCCGGCGACCTGCCGTTCTCTCCCGCGCGTTACTGGCATGGCAGCAGCCAGGGCAATGCGATCTGGATCTTCATCTGCACCATGTTCGTGCTGCTGGCGCCCAAGCTGCTCGGCTACATCGCCCTGTTGCTCAATCCGCGCGAACTGCGCGCCTGCGGCGGCGCTGTCCGTGCGGCACTGAGCATCCTGCTGGAGACCGTGCTGGCTGCGCTGATGGCGCCAGTGGTGATGTACCTGCAGTCGCGCGGCGTGTTCGAAGTGCTGGCCGGCAAGGATTCGGGCTGGGACGCGCAGGTGCGCGACGACGGCAAGCTGTCGTGGCCGGCGCTGCTGCGCAGCTACGGCGGGCTGACCCTGTTCGGCGTGTTCATGGGGACGCTGGCCTATCTGGTGTCGCCGTCGCTGGCCGCCTGGATGGCGCCGGTGGTCGTCGGCATGGCGTTGTCGATTCCGGTGGTGGCGCTGACCTCGCTGCGGCGCTCCGGCCTGGCGCTGCGCCGCGCCGGCATCTTCTGCATCCCCGAAGAACTCGACCCGCCCAAGGTGCTGGTGCGCGCCTCCGAACTGCGCCGCGCCGCCGCGCAGGAACCGCCGTTGGTCTGAGTGCGCGGCGGCGCTAGCCTTGCCGGCCGATGCGTCTTCGGCTGACGGCTGCCGGCCGCCACGGCAGCGACGGATCGCCGCATCCGGTGCCAGGTGATCGGCCCTGCCTGTCGCGCAGGGCATAATGCCCAGCCCGCAAGCGGAGCTGGATGATGCTGGACGTGATCGAACGCGAGACTGGACCGAACCCGCAGTGGACCGTGCTGTGGCTGCATGGCCTGGGCGCCGACGGCAGCGACTTCGCCCCGCTGGTGCCGGAGCTGGTGCGCCCGCAGTGGCCGGCGCTGCGCTTCGTGTTCCCGCATGCGCCGATCCGTCCGATCACCATCAACAACGGCGTGCGCATGCGCGGGTGGTACGACATCGTCGGCATGGACTTCTCCCAGCGCGCCGACAAGGCCGGGATCGCCGCGTCGGTGGCCCAGGTCGAAGCCCTGATCGCCCAGGAGCAGCGTCGCGGCATCGCGCCCGAGCGCATCCTGCTGGCGGGGTTTTCGCAGGGCGGGGCGGTGACCCTGGCGGTGGGTCTGCAGCGCAGCGTGCCGCTGGCCGGGCTGATCGCGCTGTCGACCTATCTGCCGGACCCGGCCGCTGCCGCCAGCCAGCTGCAGTCGGCCGCCACCGTCCAACCGCTGTTCATGGCCCACGGCACGGCCGACCCGGTGGTGCCGTTCGCAGCCGGCCAGGCCAGCATGCAGGCGCTGCGCACGCTCGGCTTCGCGCTGGACTGGCACACCTATCCGATGGGGCACCAGGTCTGTCTGGAAGAGATCGACGCCCTGCGCGACTGGATGCAGGCGCGCTTCACCGCCGCCTGAGCCGATGGCCGCCAGCTCCTCCCAGATCGCCTGGATGCCGGACCTGTGCCGGCTGCCGCGGCTGGGAGCGATGCTGGGGCTGGCCGAACTGGTGGTGCTGGTGGTGACCCTGGTGCCCGACGCCGGCGCGGCGCGCAGCATCACCCTGTCGCGCTTCGTCTCGGCCAGCGGCCTGGCGCTGTGGCTGGCGTTGGCGGTCAGCGTGTTGCTGTGCGTGCTGCGGCCCGCGCTGTCGCGGCTGCCGCCCCGATTGGGCGGGCTGAGCGCGCTGCTGATCGCCGCGGTGGTGGCGATGCTGGGCGCCGGCATCGTGCATGGGCTGTACGCCGTGCTCGGGCAGGCACCGCTGGGGCCCCTGGTCGGCTTCTGGCGCTTCACCCTGGGCAGCGCGGCCACGGTGGTGCTGATCACCGCGCTGGCGCTGCGCTATTTCTATGTCAGCGACCGCTGGGAGGCGCAGGTGCAGGCCAATGCCCGCGCCGAGGCCGATGCACTGCAGGCGCGCATCCGCCCGCACTTCCTGTTCAACAGCATGAACCTGATCGCCAGCCTGCTGCGGCGCGACCCGGTGGTCGCCGAGCAGGCGGTGCTGGACCTGTCGGACCTGTTCCGCGCCGCGTTGGGCGCCGGCGAAGGTGGCTCCACCCTGCGTGCCGAATGCGAGCTGGCCGAGCGCTATCTGGCGATCGAATCGCTGCGCCTGGGCGAGCGTTTGCAGGTGCGCTGGCATCGCCAGGAGCCCTTGCCCTGGGACTTGCCGATGCCGCGCCTCGTGCTGCAGCCGCTGGTGGAAAACGCGGTGCTGCACGGGGTCTCGCGCATGCCCGAGGGCGGCACGCTGTACCTGTCGCTGCGCCAGCGCGGCAACCAGTTGCAGATCCGCATCGTCAATCCGGCTCCGCAGCCGGGGACCCTGGCGCCACTGCTGGCCGGTGCAGGGCACGCCCAGGCCAGCATCTCGCACCGGCTGGCGTTCCAGTTCGGCGCCGGGGCACGGATGGCGGCCAGCTGGGCCGAAGGCTACTATGCCTGCGAGATCACATTGCCGCTGCCGTGAGGGAGAGTCGCCGCAGCGAGGGGGATGTCCATGACGGCCATGCGAGTGCGGGTGTTGATCGCCGATGACGAGCCCCTGGCGCGCGAGCGCCTGCGCATGCTGTTGGGCGAACATCCGCAGGTACAGGTGATCGGCGAGGCCGAAAACGGCCAGCAGGTGCTGCAGCAGTGCGAGCAGTGGCACCCGGACCTGGTGCTGCTGGATATCGCCATGCCCGGCGTGGACGGGCTGGAGACCGCGCGGCTGCTGCGCCAGTGCCAGCCGCAACCGGCGGTGGTGTTCTGCACCGCCTACGACCAGCATGCGCTGTCGGCGTTCGATGCGGCCGCGCTGGATTACCTGATGAAGCCGGTACGCCCGGAGCGTCTGGCCGCCGCGCTGGAGCGCGTGGCGACCTTTCTGGCCGGGCGCGTGCCCAGCGCCGCGCCGACCCCGCTGCGTACCCATCTGTGCGCCCGCCTGCGCGGCAGCCTGCGGCTGATCGCCATCGGCGATATTCGCTACCTGCAGGCCGAAGAGAAATACGTCATCGTCCACCACACCCGTGGCGAGGACCTGATCGAAGAGTCGCTCAAATCGCTGGAAGACGAATTTTCCGATCGTCTGGTGCGCATCCACCGCAATTGCCTGGTCGCCCGCGACGAGCTGGTGGAACTGCGTCGCGGCAGCGATGGCCAGGTGCATGCGGTGCTGCGCAACGTGCCGCAGACCCTGGAAGTGAGCCGTCGCTGCGTGGCCAGCCTGCGCGACCAGCTCCGCCATGTATGAGTTACCGGCCCGCTCCGCGATAATGGCGGGATGACCACGCTCCGCATCGCTACCCGTAAAAGCCCGCTTGCCCTCTGGCAGAGCGAACACGTCGCCGCAGCGTTGCGCCAGCAGCACCCCGGCCTGGAAGTCGTGCTGGTGCCGATGAGCACGCGTGGCGACGAAGTGCTGGACCGTTCGCTGGCGGCGATCGGTGGCAAGGGCCTGTTCCTGAAGGAACTGGAGCTGGCGATGCTGCGCGGGGAGGCCGATTGCGCAGTGCATTCGCTCAAGGACGTGCCGATGGAACTGGATGCGCCGTTCGTGCTGCCGGCGATCCTGCCCCGTGGCGATCCCGCCGACGCGCTGGTCTCCAACCTCTATGCCAGCCTGCAGGCGCTGCCGCTGGGCGCGCGCGTGGGCACCTCTTCGTTGCGACGTCAGGCGCAGCTGCGTGCCGCGCGCCCGGATCTGGAACTGATCGATCTGCGCGGCAACGTCAACACCCGCCTGGCCAAACTCGACAACGGCGGCTACGACGCCATCGTGCTGGCCTGCGCCGGCCTGCAGCGGCTGGGCCTGGACGCACGCATCAGCGCGCGATTGGACGCGCCGGAATGGCTGCCGGCGCCGGCGCAGGGCGCGGTGGCGGTGGAGTGCCGCGGCGACGATGCGCGCATCCATGCGCTGCTGGCGGTGCTGGATGCGTCCAGCACCCGCGCCTGCGTGGAAGCCGAGCGCGCCATGAATCGTGCGCTGCACGGCAGCTGCCATGTGCCGGTGGCCGCCTTCGCGCGTTGGGAGGGGCAGGGCCTGTACCTGCAAGGCATGGTCGGCAGCGCCAGCGATGGCCGGCTGATCCACGCCGACGCGCACGGCAGTGCCGACGATACCGAAGCGCTCGGCCGCCGCGTCGCGCAGGGGCTGTTCGACAAGGGCGCCGCGCAACTGCTGGCCGAGCTGTAGCGCTGCGCACGGGCCCGCCGGCCCGAGAAATCCTGCTGCAGCGGCAGCAACGACCCGGTGGCGGCGCCTTGCCGGACAATCGCCCGATGCCCGCGTCCCGTAGGAACGGAACCGGCCGCGATGGGCCTTACCCGGAACCCGCCGCGCCCGGATGCGCTTCTACGCGAGCGACCTGTCGACCAGCGCAGCGCCGGTCGGCGCATCGGATCGCCTGTCTCCCAAGCCTGCGGTCGAGTGCGCGCGCTTACTTGAAGGTGTAGACCAGATTCACCGTGGTCAGCGTGTCGGTCTTCTTGTCGCCTTCGCTGACGTCGCTATTGCGGCGCATCTGCCAGGCGGCCTTGAGCGCGAAGTGCGAGTTCATGCTGACCTGCACGCCGAAATCGTTCTGCGCATAGGTGTTGTATTCGCCCGACTCCACCAGCAGCGTGTTGATCAGATCGGTGTTGTCGGTCACGGTGTACTTCAGATCGAACAGGCCGCGCCCGATCAGCCCGGTCTCGTTGCGGTCGTCCTCGCTGTTGTGCGCACGGCGGATACCCGGACCCACCTGCGCGTCCAGATAGAACCGATCCGCATCGATCAAGCGCGTGCCATAACCGATACCGAAGGTCGCCAGGCGATCGTAGGTAGCGAAATCGTCGTGTTCGTAACGACCCGTGGCAGTGAGCTGGCGATGCTCGCCCAACTGCAGCGCGCTGCCGGCGCTGCCGGTGTAACGCTCGGCGGTGGTCTGGCGCTCGCGCGTGGTGGTGCCGTCGTCGTTGGTATTGGTGTATTCCGAGCTCGAGCGCAGCGCGGTGGCGTCCAGGCTGTGGATCCAGTCGCCGTCGGTGTAACGCAGGCGGACGCGGCCGTTGAGGCTGTCGGTGGTGCTGTTGCCGTGTGCCGAGGCGTAACCCAGCTCGCCGCTGCTGCCGCTCCAGGGCGAGGGCACCAACGCTGCCGCGGGGTCGACCGGTGTCGGTGCAACCGCGATCGACTGAGCCCATGCGGCAGGTGCGATCAACAGCAGTGGCAACAGGGCAGACAACGGGGCACGGCGGGACATGGGCGGCTCGCTTGAAGGACGTAACGGGAGTGGGAGAGGTGAAAGCGGTTTCATGATAACGGACTGTGCGCTCCGTCATGACCAGGTGAACGCCCTGCTTTAGTGGCGGTTCGGCTGCGGTGCCCGAAGACGGCCGCCGACGAGCCGGAAAGGCAGGCTGAATCCGCCAGCCGCCAAACCCTCCACCCCATCGCTGCCGCAGTGCCGGCAGCGCGGCCGGACAGGCGGTACCCTCGCAAAGGAACGGCGCACGCCACGCTCACCCCGCGGCACGAATAACCGGACATAATCGGCGCATGGACCGCTATGAACGCATCAATGCACTGCATCGCTTGCTCAAGTCGGCACGCTACCCGGTCACGGTGGCGCGGCTGCAGGATGAGCTGAGCTGTTCCCGCGCCACCGTGTACCGCGACCTGGCGTTTCTGCGCGATGCGCTGATGGCGCCGGTGGAAGGCGATGGCGAATCCGGCTTTCGCTATCTGTCCGGCGAAAGCGACCGTTTCGAGCTCCCCGGGTTGTGGCTGAGTTCGGAAGAGCTGCATGCGTTGCTGGCCTCCCAACAGTTGCTGGCACGCACCGGCGGCGGGGTGTTGTCGTCGATGCTGGCGCCGCTGCAGCAGCGCATCGAAGGCCTGCTGGCCGCCCAGGCCGGCGTCTCGCAGTGGCCGGTGGACCGGGTGCGGGTGATTCCACATCGCGGCCGCAAGCTGGACGAAGCCAGTTTCCGCACCGTGGCCTCCGGCGTGCTGGAGCGCAAGCAGCTGAGCTTCGATTACCGCGCCCGCTCCACCGACGAATCGACCAAGCGCACCGTCTCGCCGCAGCGCATCACCCACTACCGCGACAACTGGTACCTGGACGCCTGGGACCACGGCCGCGATGGCGTGCGCAGTTTCGCGGTGGACCGCATCAACCACGCACGCCTGCTCGAGGCAGCACCACGTGATGTGCCCGACAGCGAGCTGGACGAACAGCTCGCCGCCAGCTACGGCATTTTTTCCGGTGCGCCCAAGGGCTGGGCGACCATCGTCTTCAGCGCCAAGGCCGCGCGCTGGGTGGCCGACGAACATTGGCATTCCAAGCAGCAGGGCCGTTTTCTCGCCGACGGCCGCTACGAGCTCAAACTGCCCTACAGCAATTCGCGCGAGCTGCTGATGGACGTACTGCATTACGGTTCGGATGCGGAGATCGTCGAGCCGATGTCGTTGCGCGAGCAGGCCAAGGCCCTGCTCTCGCTGGCGTTGAGCAATTACGACTGAGCCAGGTTGCCGCAGTCTCGGGCGGCCGCCTCTGGCGGGATCTTGCCGGCCGTGCGGGCGCCGCGGATGCTCGCGCCCCCGTGAGCGCCATGAGGCGGGCCCGACGTCCGTAGGCTCGCCTGGAGCCGCCCACGTCCATCGCCAGCGGGCGAGGTCATCGCCACTGCGTGGGGCGTATTGCAGCGGTGGTGTCAGCCGCCTGCGCAGCGGGTCGGCCTGTGCTTCGCGGCCCAACGCGTGCTCGTGATCGGCACCGGCATCTGCCTTTCGGGCCGCCAGGCGGCGACCTTGGGGTCATCGCGGTGCGGGGATCAACGCTCGTTCGGTACTTCGAACCCCAGCCGGTCCACCTGCTCGCGCAGCTGCGGCACGCGCTTGAGCTTGTCGGTGTAGATGCCGTAATCGTCGCGCATCTTGTTGACCAGGGTGCGGTACTGGTCGCGGCTCATGTCCTGCTTGCGCGAAAAGATCCACGCCAGATCCCGGCCCGGATAGGAGATCAGCATCCACGAGCCATCCGGGGCGATCTCCAGGATGCGCTGTTTGGTCGGGATCACCTTGTAGAACCATACCCGCCAGTCGCGATTGCCGCTGTCCGCATCCACCGAGGCGCGCGCCTTGACTTCCTTTTCCGGCGCGTCGAAGCCATCGCGATACAGATAGCGCACGGCCACCTTGCCGTCTTCGACCAGGGTGTATTCGTCACGGCTGGTCACATGCCCGCGCTCGACCGGGTTGGGCATGCGTGCGATCACGTACCAGGTGCCCATGATCTTGGACAGATCGATCGCCGGCGCGGTGCTGGGCGGATCCTTGGCATGCGCGGCGGGCAGGCCGAGCACGAGCAGGACGGCGAGGGCGATCGTAACGGTCAGGCGCATCGCAACATCACAAAGGGCAAGAGGTTCAGCACACTACCGCATGCGGGGGGCAAGTTTGCGTCAACGGTCGGGTTTGGGAGGGCGTTGCCGGGTACGCGACGTCGCGGCCGCGGTGTGGGCCTTGGGCGCAGCAGCGCTGATCGACCTGCTGCGCGCGTGCAGTCGCCGCGCTGAAGGCCTGTCGATAGCCGCATGCGCCCGGTCGGCACACCTGGCGGGGACGGCGCGAACCGGGCAGGGCCCGCCGTGCGGCCCGCGCTGGCAGTCGCCGAAGCGCAGGTATCGGTCTGTGTCGCATGGGTCGCAGTCGGTGAGATGCGCGCAGGCAATCCTGGCGGCCTGTCCCGATCTTCCCGCCACGGAGTGCCGTCATGTCGCATCGCCCCAACCGTCGTTCCGAACGTCCCGATCCCCGCGTGCTGCGCCCGGTTCGACAGATCGCCCTGGCTGGACTTGCGCTGGTGCTGGTATGGCCGGCCGCACGCGGGGACAGCGAATGGATCGGCTGGCTGCCGCTGTGGCTGGTCGGCATGCCGATGCTGGCCTGGTGGAGCCTGTACCGGTTTGCCTTGCCTGTGTTGCGATGGCCAGGCACGCGGCGCGCCGTGGCGCGTCGGCGCCGGCCGCAGGCGCAGCGTCGCCGCGCCAGCGCACGACTGACGGCACCAGCGCGGGCCAGTGCGGCCTGACCTTTGGCAGGGTGGGGCCGGCGAAGCGTCGTGGTAGTTTCCGGGGTTGGTTTACTCCCGGAAACTCCATGTCCAAGTTCGCCTCCGTCTGCCTGGCTGCAGGCTTGATCACCGCTGGCGCCGTCTGCGCAGAGGAAACTGCCGTGTCCAACGATCCGTACGCCTGGCTGGAGGAAGTCACCGGCGCCAAGTCGCTGGACTGGGTCAAGACCCAGAACGCCCGGACCGAAGCCCGCCTGGCGTCCACCCCGGCGTTCAAGCAGATGGAAACCAGCATCCGCGAAGTGCTGGATTCGGATGCCAAGATTCCCGCCGTGCAGAAGATCGGCGCGTTCTACTACAACTTCTGGAAGGACAAGCAGCACGAGCGCGGCCTGTGGCGGCGCACCACCCTGGACGAGTACCGCAAGCCGGCGCCCAAGTGGGAAACGGTGCTGGACCTGGATGCGCTCAACAAGGCGGAAGGCGAGAACTGGGTCTGGCACGGCGCCGACTGCCTGCGTCCGGACTACAAGCGCTGCCTGATCGCATTGTCGCGCGGCGGTGCCGATGCCGATGTCACGCGCGAGTTCGACTTGACCAGCAAGCAGTGGGTCAAGGACGGCTTCTTCCGCCCGGAAGCCAAGGGTGGGCTGGGCTGGATCGATGAGGACACGGTGTATGTGTTCAGCGATTTCGGCCCCGGAACGATGACCACTTCCGGTTATCCGCGCATCGCCAAGCAATGGAAGCGGGGTACGCCGCTCAGTGCCGCCACGGTGGTCTACGAAGGCAAGCCGACCGACATGTACATCGCCGCGGTGCACGACGACACGCCCGGCTTCGAACGCGATTACGTCAGCCGCACGCTGGCCTTCTACAACGACGAGCTGTACCTGAAGGGCGCCGACGGCACGCTGGCCAAGGTGGATGTGCCCAACTCGGCCAGCAAGTCGGTCAAGCGCCAGTGGCTGACGCTGGAGCTGCGCGAGCCGTGGACGGTGGGCGGCAAGAGCTACAAGGCCGGCTCGCTGCTGGCCACGCGCCTGGACGACTTCACGGCCGGCAAGCGCAGTTTCGAGGTGTTGTTCGAACCCACCGCAACCACCTCGCTGGCAGGAATGGCGTGGACCAAGTCGCATCTGGTGCTGAACGTGCTGGACGACGTCAAGAACCGGCTGAGCGTGCTGACGCCGTCGCAGGCTGGCTGGAAGAAGAGCGCCTTCGTTGGGGCGCCGGCCTTCGGTACCGTGGGCGTGGAGGCGGTGGACAGCAACGATAGCGACGCGCTGTGGCTGACCGTCACCGATTACCTGACCCCGACCACGCTGTCGTGGGTGGATGTCGGCAGCGCGCCGCAGCCGCTCAAGACGATGCCAGCGTTCTTCGATGCCGGCCAGGACAGCATCGAGCAGCACTTCGCCACCAGCAAGGACGGTACCCGCGTGCCGTACTTCCTGGTGCGTCCGAAGGACCTGAAGCTCGATGGCAGCGCGCCGACGCTGCTGTACGGCTATGGCGGGTTCGAGATCTCGATGACGCCGAACTATTCCGGTGGCCTGGGGCGTGCCTGGCTGCAGAAGGGCGGTGTCTATGCCGTGGCCAACATCCGCGGCGGCGGCGAGTATGGTCCGCGCTGGCATCAGGCCGCGCTCAAGCAGAATCGCCACAAGGCCTACGAAGACATGGCCTCCGTAGCCAAGGATCTGGTCGCGCGCAAGATCACCTCGGCCAGACATCTGGGCGTGCAGGGTGGCAGTAATGGCGGCCTGATGACGGGCAACATGCTCACCCAGTACCCGGAGCTGTTCGGTGCGGTGGTGGTGCAGGTGCCGCTGCTGGACATGAAGCGCTACAGCCATTTGCTGGCCGGCGCCTCGTGGATGGCCGAGTATGGCAACCCGGACACCGACGACTGGAACTTCATCCAGACCTTCTCGCCGTACCACCTGTTCGATCCGAACAAGACCTACCCGCCGACGATCTTCCTCACCTCCACGCGCGACGACCGCGTGCATCCGGGCCACGCCCGCAAGATGGCCGCCAGGATGATCGACGCCGGCAAGGACGTGACCTACTACGAAAACATCGAAGGCGGCCACGGCGGCGCGGCCAACAACGCACAGGCCGCGCATATGGCGGCCCTGGCCTACAGCTTCCTGTGGGAGCGGTTGGCCGACTGATGCGCAGGCCGCATGCGGCATGAGGCACCACCCACGCGAGGCCGCCGGCACGATGCAGCGGCCTCGTGTCGTTTGGGGTCGAAAATTCGGAACTGACGCAACGGGGCGCGGGCGATGTCGGCCTTGACGGTGGTGTTTGCGCTCAGCGGTTTGGCCTCGGCAAACACGAAGTCATTGGACACGTGCGGAAATTGAACGGGAATTGCTTGATCGAGTAAATGCGAGTACAAAACAAGGGGGCCGATAAGTGGTGTCCCGAACCTGATCTCACAACGAAACAATGCAGATATCATCATAGGTCATATTATGATAATCCTGAGAGCCGTAGTGAGTACCTGCTTATTTTTCGCAACTTCGGTCGTCATTGCTCGAGATGCAGGTGTTTCTGGTAATAATGTGGATGCTTCTATTGACCAGCGGCTATTGGATCAAGAAGTTGCTCCCATACGCTCGCGAGCGGAATTACGGGAATACCTGCGGGTCATGCCTGCCCAATCACCCCTGCTGCTGTTGTCTTATTCGAGTAGAGAGCGATTCTTGAATAGTTTGGTTTTCTCGGAAAATGGTCTGGCCAGTTATTCATATGAAGATCTGGTTGCACAATTGAATGCGTTAGATGCGTACAAGGTTCTTTCGTTATTCGGTCAACAGGCGACGGTCAAGCTCATCCCCGGGCTGAGGCAAACCGATGGGTTCAGTCAGGCTATTATGGCGCCCGCCGACTCAACACATCTAATTAGTAGAGGGTACGGCCCGACTGCTAGTAAAGAACCTGACTATCCCGATTATGCTTGTGTTGCCAAGGCGACTTGCGGCCAGTCGATGGGTAAGATTTGTATTGGCGCAAATTGTTAGTGATTTAAAGGTGAGTGCTTGCCAGGCTTCGTCGAAGTTGTATGCCGAGGCCTGGTCTCTTTTGTAAAAGAAATCAACGGGAAAGTAGCTTGCGGTCCCGCTCCATCGCTCTGGAGGGCGATGCCATGTCGATTGGCCTTGAACGATGGCGCTGGGTTCTCGCCGTGTTGGTGTTCGTCGCTGCTTGTGGGGCAGGGGCGCATCCCCAGGTCGAGTCGCTGAACGCCGCTTACGATCGTCTGGTGGCGCTGGACGATGCGACCCTGAGCCTGCCCCGCGAGCAGCGGCTGCAGCGCCTGGCGGATGCCTACGATGCCGAGTTTGCGCCGGTGGTCGATTCGCCTCGCCTTGCCGATGTCCCGCCGGCAGGCCTGGAAACCTTGTTGCGGGCGAGTCAGCGCCTTGCCTATTACACCGACGATGCGCGCTATCTGCAGCAACTGATCAAGGTCATGGATGCACTGGGTTCCTCCGCAGGGCCTGATGCGCTGCAGCGTTATCATCAGACGCTGCTGCAGTTTCGCCGTTTCGCCGACGCACGTCACTTGGCGCGGCACCATCCCGGCATCGCATTCGAATCGGTCCCCGATGTGGTCAGCGCCGAGCCCACTGTGCGGCCCAATGCCTATGCCATCGATCAGGGCAAGCGGCGGCTGCGCGAAATCCAGGTGCCTCTGCGCGCAGACACGCTGGTGGCGATCGTGCACCCGCACTGCAGATTTTCGGCGAGCGCCATGGGCGATCTGAGGCATCATCCGCTGCTGCGCGGCATCACCCTCGTCTGGCTGGCGCCTGTCGGATTGCATCTGGATGACGAGGTCCTTCGAACATGGAACAAGGCGCATGCGGACCAATCCATCGTGCTGGCACGTCATGCGGCAGACTGGCCGATGATCGATGGCTGGAGTACACCGACCTTCTATCTGATGCACGATGGCAACGTGGTTGACCGATTCTCCGGCTGGCCGCAGGAGGGAAACTGGGCGCAGTTGCGGGCGCTGCTCGCAAAGCGTGCCGTTGGCCACATCGGGCCTGCGGCGGGGGAGCGCCGCGGCGCAGGCGAAGGCGGGTCGACCGACTAGGCCGGCACGTGGTGGTGTCAGAGGGATGGCGGGGGCGGGCGTCTTGCCGCCGCTCCGATGGTCTTCAGCCCTCGCGCAATCCGCTCCACCGCCTGCTCCAGGCGCGGCAGACTTTGCGTGTACGCGATACGCACGTGCTGGTTGGCGCGGTGGTGGCCGAAGTCGATGCCGGGGGTGAATGCGACATGTTCGGTTTCCAGGAAATGCGCGCAGAACGCCTGGGCATCGTTGGAGAACGCGCTGATGTCGGCGTAGAGGTAGAACGCGCCCTGCGGTTCGACGGCGATAGTGAAACCGAGCTGGCGCAGTGCCGGCAGCAGATAGTCGCGGCGTTGCTGGAACTCGCCGCGACGGGCTTCGAAGATGGCCATGCTCTCGGACGTGAAGCAAGCCAGTGCGGCATGCTGCGCAATGCTCGAGGCGCTGATATAGAGATTCTGCGCCAGCTTTTCCAGCTCCGGCACCGCCGCGGGCGGGGCGATCAGCCAGCCAAGACGCCAGCCGGTCATGCCGAAGTACTTGGAGAAACTGTTCAGCACGAAGGCGCTGTCGTCCACTTCCAGCACGCTGTGCGCGTCCAGGCCATAGGTCAGGCCGTGATAGATCTCGTCCACCACCAGATGCCCGCCGTGGGCATGCAGCGCGTGGGACAGCCCGGCCAGCTGATCGCGCGATAGCACGCTGCCGGTGGGATTGGCGGGCGAGGCGACCAGCGCGCCAACGCTGTCGGCATTCCAGTGCGTTTCCACCAGCGTTGGGGTGAGTTGGTAATCGCTGTCGGGCCCGACCGGCACCAATTGCGCGGCGCCCTCGACCAGGCGCAGGAAGTGGCGGTTGCACGGATAGCCGGGGTCGGCCAGCAGCCAGTGCCTGCCGGGGTCCACCAGCAAACTGCTGGCCAAGAGCAGCGCGCCCGAGCCGCCCGGCGTGATCAGGATCCGCTCCGGATCCACGGTGCAGCGGTAACGCTGCGCATAGAAGCCGGCGATCGCCTCGCGTAGCGCGGGCAGCCCGCGCGCAGCGGTATAGCGGGTGTGGCCGGCGGCCAGGGCGGCTTGCCCGGCCGCCACGATCGGCGCGGCGGTGGTGAAATCGGGCTCGCCGATCTCCAGGTGGATCACGTCGTGACCGGCCTGCTCGAGCGCATTGGCACGGGCCAGCAGCGACATCACATGGAATGGGGCGATGTCCTGGCTGCGGCGGCTATAGCCGGACGCGGGCGAAATCGATGAGTCCATTGCGAAGATGATAGACCAGCATGACCTAGGACACATGACGCTGCACGACGGGCTCTTCCACACTCGGGCGCCGCGATGGCATTGCGTTCATCCAACGGATCCCAATCTGATGAAGTCCGCCCTGACCTTATTGATCGCCAGCCTGATGACCACATCCCCCGCCTTCGCCGCATCTCCCAAGCCGCCAGAGGTCGCCAAGCGCCCGCACGTGGTCAAGGCGCCCTTCGGTGCCAACCGCAACGACGCCTATTACTGGCTGCGCGACGACAAACGCGAAGACAAGGCGATGCTGGCCTATCTCAACGCCGAGAATGCCTACACCGACGCGGTGATGGCGCCCCTCAAGCCGTTGGAGGACACGCTCTACTCCGAGATCGTGGGGCGCATCAAGCAGGACGACGCCAGCGTGCCGTACCGCGAGCGCGGCTACTGGTATTACACGCGCTTCGAAGCCGGCAAGGACTACCCGATCCAGGCGCGCCGTAAGGGCAGCATGGAGGCGCCGGAAGAGATCCTGCTGGACGTCAACCAGATGGCGCAGGGCAAGGGCTATTTCAGCGTGGGCGAGGCCGAGGTCAGTCAGGACAACCGCATTCTGGCCTGGGCCGACGATGCGATCGGCCGCCGCCAGTACACGATTCGGTTCAAGAATCTGGAGACCGGCGAAATCTATCCAGACACCGTCGAAGGCGTGTCTCCGAACATGGTCTGGGCCGACGACAACAAGACGCTGTTCTATGTCGAAAACGATCCGGAAACGCTGCTCACCGTGCGCGTGAAAAAGCACGTGCTCGGCACCCCTTCCAAGGACGACGTGCTGGTCTACGAAGAGAAGGACGACAGCTTCTACATGGGCGTGGGGCGTACCCGCGACGACAAGTACATCACCATCGACGTGGAAAGCACGGTCTCGTCGGAAACGCGCTATGCCTCCGCCGCCAAACCGGAGAAATTCACGGTGCTGGCCACGCGGGAACGCGACCTGGAATACCACGCCGAGCATTTCGATGGCCGCTGGGTGATTCGCACCAATGCCGATGGCGCCAGGAATTTCAAGCTGGTGACCGCCCCGACGGATGCGACCACCCGCAAGCAGTGGACCGATTGGGTGGCGCACGACGAAGGCGTATACATCGAGAATTTCGAGCTGTTCGATGGATTCACCGCCATCGAAGAACGCTCCGGCGGGCTGGACCGCGTGCGTCTGCTCAAGCGCGATGGCAGCCATGAGTACGTCAAGGCCGATGAACCCGCCTATTCGATGGGCCTGTCGGTCAACTCGGAGCCGGACACCGCGTGGCTGCGCTATGGCTACACCTCGCTGACCACGCCGGCCACCACGTACGAACTCAATACCCAGACCGGCGAACGCAAAACGCTCAAGCAGCAGCCGGTGATCGGCTACGACCCCACCAAGTACGTGACCGAGCGGGTCTGGGTGACCGCGCGCGATGGGGTCAAGGTGCCGGTGTCGCTGGTGTACAAGCGGGGCTTCAAGAAAGATGGCGCGGCAGCGCTGTTCCAGTACGCCTACGGCAGCTACGGCATGTCGATGGATCCGGCGTTCAACCTGCCCGCCATCAGCCTGCTCGATCGTGGCGTGGTGTATGCCATCGCACACATCCGCGGCGGCCAGGAGATGGGACGCCAGTGGTATGACGACGGCAAGCTGCTGCACAAGAAGAACACCTTCAACGATTTTGTCGATGTCACCCGCGGGCTGGTGGCGCAGGGCTATGCATCCAGGGAGCGCGTGGCAGGATCCGGCGGCAGCGCCGGGGGGCTGTTGATGGGCGCGGTAGCCAACATGGCGCCGCAGGACTACCGCGTGCTGGTGGCGCAGGTGCCGTTCGTGGATGTGGTCACCACCATGCTCGATGCCAGTATTCCGCTGACCACCAACGAATACGACGAGTGGGGTAACCCGGAAAACAAGGAATATTACGACTACATGCTGTCGTACTCGCCGTACGACAACGTGCGCAAGCAGGCGTATCCGGCGATGTTCGTCGGTACCGGCCTGTGGGATTCGCAGGTGCAGTACTGGGAGCCGGCCAAGTGGGTGGCCAAGTTGCGCGACGACAATACGGGTGAATTGCCGATCGTGTTCCGCACCAACATGGAAGCCGGCCATGGCGGCAAATCCGGCCGGTTCCGTCGCTACCGCGAACTGGCCGAGTCGTATGCGTTTGTGCTGGATCAGCTTGGGATCAAGTAGCTGAGGGGCGGGGATTGGGGAGTCGGGATTGGGAAAGGCAAGATCTCCCTTCCCTGCGTGCAGACGTCTCCCTCCGCCCTTCGGGCCCCTTGTCGCGGTGCGAGAAGGGGATGCCCGGATCATCTCGACGCCCGCTGGCCGTATCATTCGTCCATGACGCGACCGAACCGATTCCGCTGGGCCTGGTGGTTGCTGGCCTATGCCAGCCTGGCGACCGGCATTGTCGGAATCTTCGTCCCCGGCTTGCCGACCACCGTGTTCATCCTGATCTCGGCCTGGGCCGCCTCGCGCGGGTCCGAGCGCCTGCATCGCTGGCTGCTGTCGCATCCGCGCTTTGGCCCGGCCATCGTGGAATGGCAGACCTACCGGGCGGTCAGCCGCAAGGCCAAGTGGATGGCCACGCTCACCATGAGCGTGTGCGCCGGCATCATGCTGTGGTGCGTGCCGATCCTGTGGGTGAAGTGTCTGTCGATCGGCAGCATGGCGGTGGTGGCGATCTGGCTGTGGCTGCGTCCCGAGCCGCCACCGCGCTCGTTGCCCATGCCGCACTGAGCGCACGGCAGTCAGGACGTTCTGGCTATACTCGGGTCATGAGCCTCATGTCCCGACCTTCCGTTCGTCTCGCACTGGTTGGTGCGACCCTTGTCCTGCTTGCCGCCTGCGGCAACAAAGGCCCGCTGGTGATGCCGCAGAAGCCGGTGCCGGTGGAAGCCCAGCCGGTGCCGCCGGCGCCGGATGCGGCGCAACCGCAGACCGAGCCGGAGCAGACCGATGGCCCGCCTGCCTCCACCACCGACGACCAGCCCGCCAGCAGCGGCAATGAGCGCTGACGGCCGCGCCGAGCGCCTGCGTTTCACCAAGATGCACGGTGCCGGCAACGATTTCGTGGTGCTGGACCTGCGCAACGGCGCGCCGCCGCCGGACGCCGCCCTGGCGGCCCGGCTGGCCGACCGGCATTTCGGGGTGGGCTGCGATCAGATCCTGACCATCGAAGCCCCACGCAGCGATGCTGCGGTGGCCGCTTACGGCATCTGGAATTCCGACGGTTCGGCCGCGCGCCAGTGCGGCAATGGCGCGCGTTGTGTGGCGGCCTGGCTGGTGCGCGAGGGTGTCGCGCACGCCGAGCGCTTCGTCATCGACAGCCCGGTTGGCGCGCATGCGGTGGAGCAGGTGGATGCCGGAACCTATGCGGTCGCCATGGGCGTGCCGCGCTTCGAGCCGGCGCAGATCCCGCTGGCCGGCTTTGCGCATGCACGCGAGGAATACGCCTTGCCCGTGCACGGCGAGACGGTGCGTTTCGGCGCGGTGTCGATGGGCAACCCGCACGCAGTGGTCGAGGTGGGGCGTGTGGACGCCGCGCCGGTGGAACGTGTCGGCAGCCTGTTGCAGCAGAACGCCGCATTTCCCGATTCGGTCAACGTCGGCTTTGCCCAGGTGGTGGATGCTGCGCATGTGCAGTTGCGCGTGTTCGAGCGCGGTGTCGGCGAGACCCTGGCGTGCGGCAGCGGCGCCTGCGCGGCGGCGGTGGTGTTGATGCAGCGTGGCCGCGTCGAGCGCGACGTGCGCGTGTCGCTGCCGGGTGGCGAGTTGCGTATTCGCTGGCCCGGCGACGGGCAGGACGTGGTGATGTCCGGCCCGGCCGTGTTCGTCTTCGATGGAGAATGGATCTGATGAGCGACACCGCCGACAAACTGGGCGCGCACGATGTGGCGACATGGTTGCGCCGCCATCCCACCTTCCTCAAGCAGTTCCCGGATCTGGCGGTCAGCCTGCTGGTGCCGCGCGACGACGGCCCCACCGCGTCGCTGGCGACCTACCAACTGGAAGTGTTGCGCGACAAGAATCGCGAGCTGTCGCGGCGACTGCACGACCTGGGCAGCAACGCCCAGGTCAACGAGCGCCTGGCGGTGCGTACGCATCAGCTGACGCTGGCGTTGATGCGCCAACGCACCGCAGCCGACACGCTCAAGGCCATGGCGGCTTCGCTGGCGGAAGATTTCAATGGCGATCTGGTGCGCCTGGTGCTGCTGGCGCCCGTGCCCGGTCTGGACGCGGACTGGCTGCAGACCCTGCCTGCCGACGATGCGCGGCTGGCGCCGTTTCGCGATTGCCTGAGCGATGGCGAGCCGATCTGCGGCCGCCTGCAGGCCGACAAGCATGCACTGCTGTACGCCGAGCGCGCGGGTGAGGTGCAATCCACCGCACTGCTGCCGCTGCCCGGCATCGGCCTGATCGCGGTGGGCAGCGGTGACGCCAACCGTTTCTATCCGGGCATGGGCACCTTGTTTCTGCGCATGATGGGCGAATCGCTGAGCGTGGCGCTGCAGCGCTTCGACACGTGATGCAAACAACGCAACCGCTGCCGGCCCGGTTGCGATGCCTGCGTCCGGCAGCGGCGCAAGCGTAGGCGCGCGCGATGTCGATGTCGTCGGTCGATGACTTCCTGGCCTATCTGCAGGTCGAACGTCAGGTGTCGGCGCACACCCTGGATGCGTATCGGCGCGATCTTGCCGCGCTGTCGAGCTGGGTGGGCGCACAGGCGACGCGCGACGGCGCGCCGCTGCAGGTGGCGCAACTGGAGAGTGCACGGCTGCGCCAGTTCGTCGCTGACGAACACCGGCGCGGGCTGTCGGCCAAGAGCCTGCAGCGGCGCCTGTCTGCGTGCCGCAGCTACTACGCCTGGTTGCTCAAGCACGGTCATATCGCGGTCAGCCCCGCGGCGGCGTTGCGTGCGCCCAAGGCGCCGCGCAAGCTGCCGCAGGTGCTCGATGCCGATGAGGCCGTGCGCCTGGTCGAAGTGCCCACCGATGCCCCGCTGGGCCTGCGTGACCGCGCCTTGCTGGAACTGGTGTATTCATCCGGCCTGCGCCTGAGCGAGTTGTGCGCCCTGCGCTGGCGCGACCTTGATCTGGCCAGCGGCCTGGTGACGGTGCTGGGCAAGGGCGGCAAGCAGCGGTTGGTGCCGGTGGGTTCGCATGCGATCGCGGCCTTGCGTGCGTGGCAGCGCGACAGTGGCGGACATGCCGAGGCGCATGTATTCCCGGGCCGCGACGGCGGCGCGATCTCGCAGCGCGCCGTGCAGATCCGCATCAAGCAGCTCGGCGTGCGGCAGGGCATGTTCAAGGACGTACATCCGCATATGCTGCGACACAGTTTTGCCAGCCATATCCTCGAGTCGTCCGGCGATCTGCGCGGCGTACAGGAGTTGCTCGGTCATTCCGATATCGCCACCACCCAGATCTACACGCATCTGGACTTCCAGCATCTGGCCAAGGTCTACGACGCCGCGCATCCACGCGCCAGGCGCAAGAAATCGACCGAGTGAGCTCGCGTGTGCGTGATGTCAGCGATATCGCCGCATGATGCAACTGATGCAGCGATGGGCGCGTTCTGTGGAGGTGCTCAAAGCCCCCTCTCCCCTCGGGAGAGGGATTGGGGCGAGGGTACGTGCGCTAGTAGCCTCGATTTCTACGGCTAATTTGTTTCGAACGCTGTGAGGCTGAAACGCGCATGCGCCAATGTCATGGTCAAAGACTGTGATCAGCACAGCGTCTCCTGCCCTTACATTTCCAAAAAAAAATTGCAGTCTAGAGAGTGTCTACGGGCGTTGGATTCAATGTCGGCACAGGGACCCTCACCCCAACCCCTCTCCCGGTGGGAGAGAGGCGCCAGATGGCTGGCGCGTCAGCGGGGCCTTGCGTCGCGTCCCCGCGTCGCTTCATCGCAGCGCGCTTGAACCCGGCGGGGCCGTCCCCACCTCCTTGGAAACCCCCGGAGGATCCATGGACCCCAGCCAGAACCCCAACATCGTTCACGCCACCACCATCATTTCGGTGCGGCGTGGTGGACACGTCGCCGTCGCCGGCGATGGCCAGGTCACCCTGGGCCATACGGTCATGAAGGGCAATGCGCGCAAGGTGCGCCGGCTCGGTCGCGAGGGTCAGGTGCTGGCCGGATTCGCAGGTGCTGCGGCCGATGCATTCACTCTGTTCGAGCTGTTCGAAGCCAAGCTCGACAAGCACGGTCAGCTGACGCGTGCGGCGGTGGAACTGGCCAAGGATTGGCGCACCGAGCGTCGTCTGGGCAAGCTCGAAGCCTTGCTGGCGGTGGCCGACAAGGAAACCTCGCTGATCATCAGCGGCACCGGCGATGTGATCGAACCCGAAGACGGCATCATCGCCATCGGTTCGGGTGGTTCGTACGCCCTGTCTGCCGCACGCGCACTGCTGGCGCACACCGAGCTGGACGCCAGGACCATCGCCACCGAAGCGATCAACATCGCCGGCGACATCTGCATCTACACCAATCGCAACGTGGTGGTCGAAGAACTGTGATTCGGGATGTGGGATTGGAGATTGGCAACCGCACTCCTTTCCCTGCGCCCGGACATGCATCGATCGTTCCTACTCCGCTTTTACGAATCCCCAATCCCCAATCCCCAATGCCAAATCCCGATACTTCAACCATGACTCCGCGCGAAATCGTGCAGGAACTCGACCGTCATATCGTTGGCCAGCACGATGCCAAGCGTGCAGTGGCGATCGCGTTGCGCAACCGCTGGCGACGCATGCAGCTGCCCGAAGAGCTGCGCAACGAGGTGATGCCCAAGAACATCCTGATGATCGGTCCCACCGGCGTCGGCAAGACCGAGATCGCGCGGCGCCTGGCCACCCTGGCCAATGCGCCGTTCGTCAAGGTGGAAGCCACGCGCTTCACCGAGGTGGGTTATGTCGGCAAGGACGTGGAGCAGATCATCCGCGACCTGGCCGACACCTCGGTCAAGCTGTACCGCGAACAGGCCAAGGTACGAGTGCGCAACCAGGCCGAAGAGCGCGCCGAAGACCGCATCCTGGATGCACTGCTGCCGCGCCGTACCGCCGGGATCGGTTTTGACCCCGAAGCCGCGCGCAACGAGCCGTCGTCGCAGGACAACGAGACCCGCATCAAGTTCCGCCGCATGTTGCGCAATGGCGAGCTGGACGAACGCGAGATCGAACTGGAGGTCGCGGTCAATGCCAGCATGGACATCATGACCCCGCCGGGCATGGAAGAAATGGGCCAGCAATTGCGGCAGATGTTCGCCAACATCGGTGGAGGCAAGTCGCAGAAGCGCAAGCTCACCATCAAGGCGGCGCGCCCGCTGTTGATCGAGGAAGAAGCTGGCAAGCTGGTCAACGAGGACGATGTGCGCGCGGCAGCGATCGATGCCTGCGAGCAGCACGGCATCGTGTTCATCGACGAGATCGACAAGGTGGCCAAGCGCGGCGAGGCCGGCTCCAGCGGAGGCGATGTCAGCCGCGAAGGCGTGCAGCGCGATCTGCTGCCGCTGGTGGAAGGCTCCAACGTGTCGACCAAGTACGGCACGGTCAAGACCGACCACATCCTGTTCATCGCCTCTGGCGCCTTCCACCTCGCCAAGCCCAGTGACCTGATTCCCGAGCTGCAGGGCCGGTTCCCGATCCGGGTGGAGCTGACCGCACTGACCAAGGCCGATTTCGTGCGCATCCTCACCGAGCCGAAGGCTGCATTGATCAAGCAGTACGAAGCGCTGTTGCAGACCGAAGGTGTGTCGCTGAGCTTTGGTGCCGATGCAGTGGAACGCCTGGCCGAGATCGCCGCACAGGTCAACGAACGCCAGGAAAACATTGGCGCCCGCCGCCTGCACACGGTACTCGAGCGCCTGCTGGACGGTTTGAGCTACGAGGCACCCGACCGCGATGGCCAGAGCGTGACGGTGGACGCGGCCTATGTGGATGCGCAGCTCGGCGAGCTGGTGCAGGATCCGGACCTGAGCCGCTACATTCTCTGACGCCGTAGGTTGGAAGGCCAGGCAAGGGCTGCGTCACCGGGCGGGCGCAGCGCTTGCATCGAGCTCACGCGCACGCCGATACGAAGGCCTCGGGATCAGCGCTGGCTACCGCGAAGGCTGGCGCCATAGCGTTGGAGCAGGAGCGCGCCCAGTTGCGCGTTCGCATTGGCGGCCGTATCGGCGAGTGTCGGCCACCGCGGCCGTGTCAGCCGGCTCGGGGTCATGTTCGAACGAGGAGCCTGCGTCGGCAATGCGGTCTCCGGGCCAGCGACGCTCGTGGCCCCCGGCGATTCCACCGGCAGGTCTCCTTCTCCGGCCAGCGCAAGACGGTGTCCGAAGGGCGGAGTCGATTCCACCGGCAGGTCTCCTTCTCCGGCCAGCGCAAGAAGGTGCCCGAAGGGCGGAGTCGATTCCACCGGCAGGTCTCCTTCTCCGGCCAGCGCAAGACGGTGTCCGAAGGGCGGAGTCGATTCCACCGGCATGTCTCCTTCTCCGGCCAGCGCAAGACGGTGTCCGAAGGGCGGAGTCGATTCCACCGGCATGTCTCCTTCTCCCGCCAGCGGGAGAAGGTGCCCGAAGGGCGGATGAGGGCAATGCGCTCCTTCCAGCGCCAGCGAACCCGCGTCCTGTACATCGCCTGCCGCTTCCATCACCGGCGGCGCGGTGGCGCGGCCGGGTATCACGATGTCCACCACTGCCATTGAAGCGATCCCCCCTGGGCAAAGCGCGAGACTAGCGCCGTACGCGTCAACGCGCGTTGACACCCGGTGGGCGGCATCGACAGCCTGCGGCATGACGCGAGCAGCCCTCGCAATTGCTGTCGGAGCTGCTGGCGCCCGCCCGATGTCTCAGTCCTCGCCGATGTCTTCGTTCCATACATCCGGATTGGCGGCGATGTAGCCGCCGAGCAGGTCGATGCACTCCTGGCTTTGCAGGTCGATCACATTGACGCCGTGCTCGCGCAACCAGGCGATACCACCCTGGAAGGTCACCGACTCGCCCACCACCACGGTCCCGATGTTGAACTGGCGCACCAGCCCGCTGCAGTACCAGCACGGCGCCAGCGTAGTGACCATGATGGTGTCCTTGTAACGCCGCTGGCGGCCGGCCTTGCGAAAGGCGTCGGTTTCGCCGTGCACGGACGGGTCGTTTTCCTGCACGCGGCGATTGTGGCCGCAACCCAGCAGGCGCCCATCGTTGTGATACAGCGCCGCACCGATCGGGATGCCGCCTTCGACAAGCCCCTGGCGGGCTTCGGCGATGGCGGTGTCGAGCAGGGCGCGATAGTCGGGGGTCGTGATCATGCAGGCTCCATGGGCGCTGCGCCGGCAGGGCGCAGCATGTCGAGGTGGGGAATGCCGTCTTCCAGATAGGGCGCGGACGCCGGTGCGAATCCGTGCGTGGCGTAAAACGATTGCAGATGCGCCTGCGCGCCGAGTTGAATGGCGCAGGCCGGCCAGTGCGCGTGGGCCAGGCGTATGCCTTCGCGCAGCAGCGCGTGCGCCAGCCCGCTGCCGCGAAATGGCGGGCCGATCACCACCCGCCCGATGCTGGGCTCGGGATAACTCAGTCCGGGTGGCAACACGCGCAGATAGGCGGCCAGCTCGGCGGTGTCGGTTGTTCCAAGCAGATGCAGCACATCCGGCTCGGTGTCCTTGCCATCCAGCTCGGGATAGGGGCACTGCTGCTCCACCACGAACACGTCGGTGCGCAGTTTGAGCAACGCATACAGCTGGGCGCTGTCGAGTTGGGAAAAGCGCAGTGAGTGCCACTGCAGGTGGACGCGAGCGGTAGAGGGCATTGCCGCATGATAGCGGCTGCATCGGCGCGCGAGTACGCGAGGTGCGGCGTGCCGATGCTGGGCTCAGTCCGCGGCGCTGGCGGTATCCACGGCCACCACCACCGACATGCCCGGGCGCAGCCGTGCCGCCAGAGGCTGGTTGGGATCGACATCGATCCGCAGCGGGATGCGCTGGGCGATCTTGACGAAGTTGCCGGTGGCATTGTCGGCCGGCAGGACGCTGAATTCCGAGCCGGCGGCCGGCGAGATCTCCTGCACGCGGCCGCGCAGGGTCGCGTCGTTCAACGCATCCACGGTGAAGCTGGCGCGCTGCCCGATACGGATCTTCGCCATCTGGGTTTCCTTGAAGTTGGCCACCACCCATAGCGTGTCCGGCACCAGCGACATCAGCTGCGTACCGTTGGTGACGTAAGCGCCCTGGCGCACGCCGAGCTGGCCAAGCTGGCCATCGCGCGGGGCCAGGATGCGGGTGTTGTCCAGGTTGATCTGCGCAAGTTGCTGCGCGGCGTGCGCATTGGCGACCGCAGCCTCCAGCGCGGCGCGATTGACGGTGACGCTGCGGGCGTCTTCTTCAGCTGCCTGCACTGCAGCGCGGGCCTGCGTCACGCCCGCCTCGGCCTGCGCACGCGCAGCGAAGGCCGTATCGCGGTCCTGCTCGGACACCAGCTTCTGGTTGGCCAGCTGCTGCGCGCGGGCATAGGCCGAACGGGTGCGTTCGCGCTGGGCCTGCGTACTGCGCAATGCCGCGCGCTGTTCGGCAATGGTGGCCTGTGCGCCATGCCGCTGCTGCTCCCAGTTGGCGAGATTGGCCTGCGCGGTCTGCACCTGCGCCTTGGCCTGTTCCAACTGTTGGGCGTAGATGCGGTCGTCGATGGTGGCCAGCAACTGGCCGCGTCTGACATGTGCGAAATCCTGCACCAGTACCTGCGTGACATAGCCGCTGACCTGCGGTGCGATCACGGTGATCTGCCCATGCACCAGGGCGTTCTCGGTACGTTCGATGGCGCTGACGAAGGGTGGCAGCCGCCATGCGTACAGCACCAGCGCCACGCCGAGCAGTGCCAGGCCACCGAATCCAATGGCGCCGGTGATGCGACGGCGACGACGGCGTTGCCGCTCGGCGACGGGAGAGGGCTCTGCGGGTGTATTCATGGGCGTGCGCTGGAAGCAGGGGAGGGAGGCGAGACGGCAGGACGCAGGTAGCGCCGCCACACCAGAACGGACAGGATCCACAACCCGGTGGCGATGGCAATGCAGCCGATCAGCAGAAACACATCGTTATAGGCCAGTACATTGGCTTCGCGGGTGGCTACGCTGCCCAGCGCACGCACTCCCTGCGCCTGGCGCAGAGCGGGATCGCCAATGGTGTGGCCGTATGCGCTCGCATAGGCCTGCACGCGTGCGGCCACCTGCGGGTCGGTCAGCACCAGGTGCTCCACCAACTGGCTGGAGTGGTATTTCTCGCGCACTACCTGCACGGTACCCAGCAGCGCGCTGCCGAGCAGTCCGCCCATGTTCTGCGCCATGCCGAACAGCACGATGAAACTGATCAGGTTGCCGGGTTGCGCAATCACCCGGCCGATGCCGGCCACCATCGCCGGGCCGATGAAGAAGGTGCTGCCGAAGGCGAGCAGGAACTGGCTGACGTACATCTGTTCGGGACGGGTGAGGCTGGTGGCATCGGCGTCCATGAAGCAGCCGATGCAGATGGCGGCCACCGCGATGATCAGGTGTTCGGCGATGCGCGCCGGATTGATCAGCCAGGCACTGGCGGCGACGCCCAGCACCGCGCCCAGCAGCATCAGCGCAAACAGGGTCTGCAGCTGGGTGTTGGCCAGGCCCAGGGTCTGGAAGAAGCCGATCGCTCCGGTGCTCTGCTCCGACAGCACCAGCCGGATCAGCAGGATCGCCAGGCCCAGCCGCAGCATGTCGCCGCTGGCCAGCCAGCGCGTGTTGATCATCGGGTTGCGGCGGTTGTGCTCGATCCAGGTGGCCGCGCACAGCAGCACGATCGAGGACGCCAGCACCACGCCCAGCCACGGGGTGCTGGTCCACCACAGCAGCCGGCCCAGCGACAGTACCGCGGCCAGGCCCGCCGCCCCGGTGGCGAACAGGCCGAAGGTGAGGAAATCCAGGGGTTCGAACACCCGGTAGCGGTCGCCGGGCGGCAGTTTGAGTGCGAGCACGCAGGCCAGCGCAAACACCGCCAAGCCGAACTCGAACAGGTACAGCCCCTGCCATTGCCCGAATTCGAGCAGGTCGGTGGAAAACACCCGCGCCAGCGGCAAGGCCAGCTGGGTGATGCCCAGCCCCAGTACCACCGCCTTGAGACGGTATGCATTGGGGAAGGCCTGGATCACGTAGTACAGCCCCAGCGAGCTGAGCGCTGCGCCCACCAGCCCATGCGCCGCACGCACGGTGATCGCCGAACTCAGGCTGTGCACGAACAGGTGCGCGAAGGCGATGGCCGCATACAGCGCCAGGAAAATCTCGGTGAAACGGCGCAGCCCGAACTGCTGGCGAAATTTCACCAGCAGCAGGTTGGCCGAGATGTTGGTCATCACATAGGCGGCTGGCAGCCAGGCCATTTCGGTGCTGTAGGCGCCCAATACGCCTTGCAGGTATGGCAGGTTGGCGGTGACCAGCGCATTGCTCAGCCCCCCGGTCAGCGCCACCACCACGCCCACCAGCCCGTACTGAATACGGCGCCTGGTCGGGTGCAACGGCGTGGAGGCCGAGCCCGGCAGGGTGGGCCGCTCGTGAGGCTGCCAGTCGCGTTGGGCGTACTTGTCGCGCACGCGATGCTCGCAGGGCCGGTAGTGGAAGAGTTCGCGATTGTGGTCCGGTTGCAGTCATGGTGGCGTCAGCAGTGCGATAATCCGCCCCATGAGCGAATCCCCCTATACCTCCGGTACCACCCATTTCGGCTTTCGCGACGTCGCTGCCAAGGACAAGCAGAAGCTGGTCGGCGAAGTCTTCACCTCGGTCGCGCGCAACTACGACCTGATGAACGATCTGATGAGCCTGGGCATCCATCGCGCGTGGAAACGCTACTTCGTGGCCACCGCGCAGGTGAAGCCGGGCGACCGGGTCCTGGATCTGGCCGGCGGCACCGGCGACATCGCCGTGCTGCTCAAGGAGCGCGTGGGCGAGGAAGGCGCGGTGGTGCTGGGCGACATCAATGCCGGCATGCTGTCGGTAGGCCGCGACCGCCTGACCAATCGCGGCCTGGTGGCAGGATTCGACTATGTGCAGTGCAATGCCGAAGCGCTGCCGTTTCCCGACCAGAGTTTCGATCTGGTGACCATTTCCTTCGGTTTGCGCAATGTCACCGACAAGGACGCCGCGCTGCGCGAGATGTATCGCGTGCTGAAGGTCGGCGGCCAGGCGCGGGTGCTGGAGTTCTCCGAGGTCACCGCCGACTGGTTCAAGCCGATCTACGACTTCCATTCCTTCAAGATCCTGCCAAAGCTGGGCCAGCTGTTCGCACGCGATGCCGACAGCTATCAGTACCTGGCCGAGAGCATCCGCAAGCATCCGCCGCAGGAGTCGCTGAAGGGCATGATGGGCGAGGCCGGATTTGCGCGTTGCCATTACAAGAATCTCACCGGCGGCATCGTGGCCATCCACTCCGGCTACAAGATCTGACGCGGCGCCGACGGGGCCGATGCGCTGCGCCCACGCGCGCCGTCCACCGCGGGTCGGCTGCGTTCGCTTGGCGCACCATCGCTTCCTTGCAAGAGCGTGCGCACTGACGGAGTTCTGCGAACTCCGTCGCGTTGGCTCCACGGGCGGTCGGCCACACTAGGCGCTACTTCTGTCGGAGAGTTGGATGCGCTTGTACGCCGGGCTCTCGCGCGTGTTTCCCCGTTCCTTCAGCGCCAAGCTGCTGGCGGTGACATTTGTCGGCATCCATCTGCCGTTGCTGCTGTTGATCGCGTGGTTGGCCGCGCAGAGCGAGTTGGGCGGGCGCTTGCTGTGGTCGGTGGTCATCGTGGCGCTGCTGGCCACCTTGGCGGGCACCGCGCTGACGCTGTCGGCCCTGTATCGACTCCTGGCGCCGCTGCGCATTGCCGCCGACGCACTGGATACCTATTACGCCGATCAGCGCCTGCCCAGCCTGCCCGAGCACGGCGACGACGAGCTTGGCCGCCTGTTGCGCGGAATCAACCGCAGCCTGCGCGGTATCGACGCGGGCATGCGCGACCTGAAGAAGCACGCCCTGTTCGACCCGCTCACCGAAGCGCTGAACCGGCGCGGCTGCGAACAGGCGATGCGCGATTCGGTGGCTGCCGCGCAGCGCGAAGGCTGGCCGTTCGTGCTGTTCGTGCTGGATATGGACAACCTCAAGCCGATCAACGACCGCTTCGGGCATCTGGCCGGCGACCGCGTGCTGGTACGGTTGGTGGAATCGGCCTACGGCTGGCTGGGCGCGCAGGACTGGATCGGCCGCTGGGGCGGCGACGAATTCCTGATCGGCGTGCATGCCAGCGAGGACGAGGCCACGCTCAAGCTCAATCAATGGCTGTCCATGCTTGAACGCGAAGATGGCGAGGAAGCGCCACTGCACCTGAGCGCCGGCAGCGCGGTGTGTGCGCAGGGTCTGGATGCCACCGAGCTGTATCGGCGTGCGGATGCGGCGATGTATCGCGCCAAGTTCTCCGGTGGCCGGCGTCTGGTCCGCGACGGGCACGACATGCCGCGCGATCATCCGGTGGCCTGACGGTCGGCTGCGCCGGCAGGCGCGCTGTCGGTGCAGACGCGGCCGATGCATGCGCCGGGCGTGGGCTGCATCGCGTGGCACACGGTCCTGGCGTGCGTCCGCGGGTTGGTCCGCTCGGCGAGTGCGGCTGAGCCGCTACCGTATACGGCACCGCGGTCCCGCGGATCCGCCAGTTCCCGCCAGGGCTGCAGGCGAGCGGCAGCGATCGCCCTGCGGCAAGCGAGCGCGACCTTCGTTCCTGCTGCCGTGTTTGCCTGGCTGCGCTCAGCCGGCAACGGCGCGGGCAGGCCCTGCCGCGTAGCGCTAAAATGCCCGATTTCCTCGTTGTGGTGCCGTCGATGCGCTTTCCGCTCCTGTCGCTGTCCCTGGCCGTGTCCATCGCGCTGGCCGGTTGTTCCAATGACTCCACGCCGCCGGCGTCCACCACCGCCGCGCCAGCCACCACTGCCAAGGCCCCCGTGAAAGCAGACGCCCGCAACCACGACGAGAGTTCCTATGCCCAGCCGCAGCTGGTGGTGATCAAGGATCTGGCGCTGGATCTGAAGCTGGATTTCGACAGCAAGCAGATCGGCGGCACCGCCACCTACACCCTGGAGTGGAAGGACAAGGCCGCCAAGCAGCTGGTGCTGGACACCCGCGAACTGAGCATCGCCCAGGTGCAGGCCGACGATGGCAAGGGCGGCCTGTCGCCGCTGCAATTCGCACTGGCACCGGCCGACAAGACCTTCGGCAGCAAGCTCACCATCGAGGCGCCGAACCAGCCCGCCAAGGTGGTCATCACCTATCACACCGCACCCACCGCCTCGGGCCTGCAGTGGCTGGAGCCGTCGATGACCGAAGGCAAGCAGTTGCCCTTCATGTTCAGCCAGTCGCAGGCGATCCACGCGCGTAGCTGGGTGCCGTTGCAGGACACCCCGAGCGTGCGCTTCACCTACAGCGCGCATGTGACCTCGCGCCCGGACGTGATGGTGCTGATGAGCGCCGACAACGACCCCCAGGCCGCGCGCGATGGCGATTACAGCTTCAAGATGCCCGAGCCGATTCCGTCGTACCTGCTGGCGATCGCGGCTGGCGATGTGGTGTTCAAGCCGATCTCCGCGCGCTCCGGCGTGTGGGCCGAGCCGGCGATGGCGGACAAGGCTGCCAAGGAGTTCGAAGACACCGAGAAGATGATCGGTGCGGCCGAAAAGCTGTATGGCCCGTATCGCTGGGGTCGCTACGACATGCTGGTGCTGCCGCCGTCGTTCCCGTTCGGCGGCATGGAGAACCCGCGCCTGACGTTCGCCACGCCCACCGTCATCGTCGGCGACAAGTCGCTGGTGTCGCTGGTCGCGCACGAGCTGGCACATAGCTGGTCCGGCAACCTGGTGACCAACGCCAGCTGGAAGGACATCTGGCTCAACGAGGGCTTTACCACCTACGTGCAGGGCCGCATCACCGAGGCGCTGTATGGCGCGGAGATGGCCGAGATGGAGCGCGAGATCGACCAGGGCGATCTGCTGGCCGAAGTGAAGGACATGACGCCGGCCGACCAGACCCTGGCACTGCCGCCGCTGGCGCAACGTGACCCGGACGAGGCACTGAGCCAGGTGGCCTACGTCAAGGGCGCCTGGTTCCTGCAGTTCCTGGAGCAGCGCTTCGGCCGTGAGGTGTTCGACCCGTTCCTGCGTGGCTGGTTCGACGATCACGCCTTCCAGAGCGCGACCACCGACCAGTTCGTCGATTACCTGCAGAAAAATCTGCTCGCCAAGCATCCCACCACGGTCACCGCGGCCGAAGTGGATGCGTGGTTGAAGCAGCCGGGCATCCCGGCCTTCGCCGCCAAGGCGCGCTCGCGCAGCTTCTCCATCGTCGACACCGCGCGCATCGCCTGGAGCGGCAGCGGCACACTGCCCAGCAAGCAGGTCACCGGCGAGTGGGGCACGCAGGAGTGGGTGCATTTCCTCAGCGGCATGGGTGCCACGCTCAAGCCGGAGCAGCTCAAGCAGCTGGACGAGGCCTACCACTTCACCGGCACGCCGAATGGCGAGATCGCCATGCGCTGGTATCCGCTGGCGATCCGCAGCGGCTATACCGAGGCACGCGCGGCCGCGGGCGAGTTCATCGAGCGGGTGGGGCGGCGCAAGCTGGTGCTGCCGATCTATGCAGAACTGTTGAAGACGCCCGACGGCATCGCGTTCGCCGAGCAGGCCTTCGAAAAGGCCAAGCCGAGCTATCACCCGATCACCACCGCGTCGGTGGCCGAGATGATCGCCAAGGCCAAGGCAGCGCCGCCGGCGCAGCCGTAACAGCCTGGGAGGGCGTGTATCCTGCGTCGCGCATCGCGCCGCGCAGGAACGCACCCGGGCGCGGTGGGGCTTTATCGGTCACGCCCCCATCGCGCCCGGGTGCGTTCTACGGTGTTTGATAATGATGCGTGTCGTGTCTCAGCCGGCTTCGGCGGGAATGCCGCGTCGCGACGAGACAGCTCCTTCCGTTGATCAACCGCGCATCGGTGGGCTGGTATGGTTGTCGTTGAATCTGCCCTGGAGTCGACGATGAAGTATCTGTTGAGCGCCGCCCTGTGCGTCGCCGTCCTGACCGCCTGTACCGATCGCCAGGCGCAGCGCCAGGCGCAGGAAGCTGCACAGGCGCAGGTCAAGCAACGCGAGGCCGATGCGCTGGCCAAGCAATACGACGAGGCTGTCGCGGCACAGAACTGGGACATGGCGCGTGCGCATGGGGCCGCCCTGCTCGAAGGCTATGCCGGTACCGCCGCCGCGACACGCATCGAACCCGGTTATGCCGACATCAAGGCCAAGGGCGAGCAGGCCCGCGAACTGCGGCGCATGCAGGCGCTCTGGGCGTACTCGCAGGTGCCGGCCAAGGGCGGTACGCAGCGCTCGGCGATGATCGAGGCCAGATCGCGCGTGGACGTGGATGGCAGCGGGCCGAAACCGGTCAGCCTGGTGTTTCGCGACCACCCGCAATGGAAGCGGCATAGCTATCTCGTTCTCAAGGCCGGCGATTTCGATTGCTATCGCGGCTGCAAGGTGCAGGTGGCGGTCGATGGCGGCGCACCGCGCGCGATGGCGGCGCATCGCCCGGATACCGACGAGGCGATCGCGATGTTCATCGACGACGACAAGGCCTTGTGGAAGTTGGTGCGCACTGCCAAACGCATCAGCATCGCGTTTCCGGTCAAGGCCGGCGGTACGCGCACTGCGGAGTTCGAGGTCGGCGGCCTGGATACCACCCAGATGCCGGGCTGGAAGTAAGCGCATGGAGGGCGCGATCGCCGCACGCCTGCCGTTGTCGGCGTACCGGCATTGGGTGTTCGACATGGACGGCACGCTGACCCGGCCGGTACACGACTTCGCGCTGATCCGGCGCGAGCTGGACATTCCGCCCGAACACGACATCCTGCATCACCTGGCCGCGCTGCCGGCTGCGCAGTCGCGTGCGAAACACGCCTGGCTGCTGGAACACGAACGTGCGCTGGCCGAGGCTGCGCAACCCGCTGCGGGTGCGCTGGAGCTGGTCCGTGCACTGCAGGGCGATGGCTGTCGCCTGGGGCTGTTGACGCGCAACGCGCGCGAGCTGGCGCAGGTGACATTACGCGCGATCGGCGTCGGCGATGCCTTCGCCTGGGACGATATCGTCGGTCGCGACGAGGCCGCGCCCAAGCCGGCACCGGATGGGCTGCACTACTTCCAGCGGCGCTGGAACGTGCCCGCGGCGGCACTGGTGATGGTGGGCGACCATCGCAACGATCTGGCATGCGGCCGCGCCGCCGGCACCGCCACCGTGCTGGTCAACGTCGTGGGCGACCGCTGGTCCGGCCTGGCCGACTGGCGCCTGCAGGATTGCGCCGGGCTCCTGCAGCACTGGCGCGCGCCGGCTGATTAGCGCGCCGTATCCGCATCGAAGAGAACGCCATGCTCCAGCGCGCCATCCGATGCAGCCATCGATGGATCCACCACTACCACTTGCGCCCGGTCGGGAAGACTGCGATCCGGCAGCCGGGTCTCTGACACCGGCTCGCACGTGGTCAGTGCACGCCCGCGCAGCCGTGTGTCGTCCGCGTCCGCGCAGCCAGTGCGAGCGCCTCGGTCGGTAAGCGTCGAGCGGGTCGGCGGCGTCGCAATGCCGCCGCAACGAAAGCATCGCGTGCCCTGATCCCTGCAGCTGTCGCGCCGCGCAGGTTCCTCAACGATTGAGCATGCCAGTGCCTGCGGCAAGCCTGCCCGACACGCCGGGTGGAGCCATGTATCCATCAAAACACTGTCCGGCAGCGTGCAGCCCCGCCAGGTAGCGCTGTACCGGCGCTGCGACAGCGCGTGCGGCGCAAAGTGTGCCAGAACCGTTACACCTTTCGCGCCATGTAGACGCAGCCAAGACAAGGCCTTTGCACGACAAGGTGCTGCGCCGCAACAGCCCGCTGGCACGCGCTGTGCTGAGTCTTCCGGCGGTACCCACCCGTTTGCGCCGTCGTCGCGTGCATCAAACGCCAGTGGCTTCGTTCGATTGGATTCTTCACCGAGAGGGGTAGACGCATATGCACCAATCTTCCTGCCGCAGCCTTCGCCGCGGCGCGCTGCTGATGCTTGCGCTGAGCGCCGTGTTGTCCGGTTGCAAGAAGGACACGCCGGCGCAGACCGCAGCACCCACGCCTGGCGCGGCTCCCGCCGCTGCACCGGCCGCCGCCGTGGTCGATACCGATGGCGAATTCGCCAGCAATGCAGGCAACCCGGACAACTGGGGCGGGATCGGCCGCGACTTCGCCTTGACCCGCCACAGCCCGCTGGCCGAGATCAACCGCGACAACGTCAAGAATCTGAAGATGTCGTGGGAAATGAAGACCGATGCCACCCGCGGTCACGAAGGGCAGCCGCTGGTGATCGGCAACATCATGTACATGGTCAGCGCATACCCGAACAACGTGTTCGCGATCGACCTGGCCGCGCAGGACGATGGCGGCAAGGTGCTGTGGAAGTACACCCCGCAACAGGACGAGCGTTCGGTGGCGGTGGCCTGCTGCGACACCGTCAACCGCGGCGCATCCTATGCCGATGGCAAGCTGGTGTTCGGCAGCCTCAGCGGCGATGTGATCGCGCTCGATGCCAAGACCGGCAAGGAAGTGTGGAAGCAGAAGCTCGCACACCCGGACAAGGGCGAGACGATCACCATGGCGCCGATCATCGCCGACGGCAAGGTGGTGGCCGGCATCAGCGGAAACGAGTTCGGCGTGCTCGGTCGCGTGGCGGCCTACAACCTGTCCGATGGCAAGCAGGCCTGGTCCTGCGATGCGGCCGGCACCGACAAGGCGATCTGTCTGGGCCCGGACTTCAACAAGGCCAATCCGCAATACGGCCAGCTCGGCGATCTGGGCGTGAAGACCTTCCCCAACGACGAATGGAAGCGCGGCGGCGGCGCGGCCTGGGGTTGGTACAGCTACGATCCCAAGTTGAAGCTGGTGTACTACGGCACCGGCAATCCCGGTCTGTGGAGTCCCTCGTATCGCTGCGGCAAGACCACGCAGGAGGAGTGCAACAACGGGGAGCACGACAACAAGTGGTCGATGACGCTGTTCGCGCGCAAGATCGATACTGGCGAAGCGGTGTGGGGCTATCAGAAGACCCCGTTCGATCAGTGGGATTACGACGGCATCAACGAACCGATCCTGGTGGATCTGAGCATCGACGGCAAGCAGGTGCCCTCGGTGGTGCAATTCGATCGCAACGGCTTTGCCTACGTGCTGGATCGCCGTGACGGAACGCTGCTGCGCGCGCACAAGTTCGTGCCGGCCAACTGGGCCGAACGCATCGACATGAAGACCGGCCGGCCGGTGAAGGTGGCCGCGCATTCGCCGCTGGAACGTGGCAAGAAGGTGCAGGCGTTCCCTTCGGCGATGGGTGGCAAGGACCAGCAGCCCTGCTCGGTGGATCCGGCCAATGCGGCGGTGTTCTTCTGCGGCACCAACAACTGGCACATGGAGCTGGAACCGCAGGAACGCGGCAACACCATGATGGGTCTGCCATATGTGTTCGCCAACGTGATGATGAAGCCCAACGAGCCAGGCGCGCTGGGCATCGTCAAGGCCTTCGACGTGGTGGAAGGCAAGTCCAAATGGGAGATCAAGGAGAAGTTCCCGGTATGGAGCGGCACCCTGGTCACCGACGGCGGGCTGGTGTTCTACGGCACGCTGGATGGCTGGTTCCGCGCGGTGGACAAGGACACCGGCAAGAAATTGTGGGAGATGAAGTTGCCCTCCGGCATCATCGGCAACCCGATCGCCTACAAGGCCAATGGTCACCAGTACATCGCGGTGTTCTC
The DNA here is from genome assembly GCF_020783795.1 of Xanthomonas sp. NCPPB 1067. NCBI lineage: Bacteria > Pseudomonadati > Pseudomonadota > Gammaproteobacteria > Lysobacterales > Lysobacteraceae > Xanthomonas > Xanthomonas sp. NCPPB 1067. Next base: position 292 of record NZ_JAJGQG010000031.1, on the reverse strand, counting down.
CGGCATCGGCGGCTGGATCGGCCTGCCGGTCACCGGCGGCCTGGACCCGAGCGATCCGTACGGTGCGCTGGGTGCGGCCGGACTGGCCTTCGGTGCCGGTTTCGACAAGATCCCGCTGGGCGGCATGGTGCATACCTTCCGCATCGACGGCGCCGGTAAGACCATATCCACCACGGCGACCGCTACGGCGTCCGTCGCGGGTGGCGGTACCGCCAATGCCGCAGCGAAAACGGCGCGATGATGTCGATGCAAGGCGTGGGGCGTGCGCGGCGGCAGCGGGCTGCCGGCGCGC
>NZ_JAJGQG010000030.1:0-52326 GCF_020783795.1 Xanthomonas sp. NCPPB 1067 | reverse complement strand
GCGCCGTACAGCTATGCGCTGAGCGCGGGCGCGCTGCCTGCGGGCGTCACGCTGGATCCGGCCAGCGGCGGGCTGAGTGGCACGCCGACGGTGGCGGGTACCTTCAACTTCACGCTCACCGTGTCCGACAGCACGCCCAGCCCGGCCGCGCAGGCATCGCGCAGCTATGTGCTCACCGTGAACGCGGCCACGCTGGTGATCGCGCAGGGAACCCTGCCGCCGGCGGTCAGCGGCACCGCGTACACGCAGACCCTGTCCGTCAGCGGAGGCGTGGCGCCGTACGGCTTCGCCGTGACCAGCGGCACCCTGCCGGCAGGATTGACCCTGGCCGCCAACGGCGTGCTGTCGGGCACCCCCAGCGCCGCAGGCAGCAGCAATTTCACCATCACCGTGACCGACCGCAGTGGCGCCAGCGCCGCGCAGGCCTACACCTTCACCGTCGGCAGTGCCGCGCCGGTGGCGGTCGACGACGCTGCAGAGACCGTCGATGGCACCGCGGTGACCGTGGCGGTGACCGGTAACGACACCGGGACGATCAGCACGATCGCCATTGCCGCCGCGCCGGCCAATGGCACCGCCGTGGTCGATGGTCTGCAGCTGATCTACACGCCCAGTGCCGGCTTCATCGGCACCGACGTCGTGCGCTATACCGCCAGCGGCAGCGGCGGGACCTCGGCGGCAGCCACGCTGACCATCACCGTGAACGCGCGGCCGGTGGCGGTGTCGGTGACCGCAGAGGCGGTACCCGGCGAAGCGCAGCAGGTGGATATCACCCGCAACGCCACCGGCGGGCCGTTCGTGGCCGCCGCGGTGGTCGCGGTGCTGCCGGCCTCGGCCGGTACCGCCACCATCACCCGCGTCGGCGGTGCGGCCATCGCTTCGGCGGCGGGCGCTTCCGGCCCATCGACGGCGGCGACCGCGATGGCCGAGCCGCCCAGCTTCGTGCTGACCTTCACGCCCAACCCGGCCTTCGTCGGCCAGGCCACGGTGCAGTTCACCCTGTCCAATGCGTTCGCCACCTCGGTACCGGCCAACGTGGTGTTCAACATCGCACCGCGCCGCGACCCGAGCCAGGATGCGGAGGTGCGTGGCCTGATCGATGCGCAGTCCGAGTCCACGCGGCGTTTCGCGCGGGCGCAGATCGACAACTTCCAGCGTCGTCTGGAGGCCACCCACCGTGGCGGCGGCAGGTTCACCAATGCGGTGAGCTTCCAGCCCACCTCGCATTGCCGTGAAGCCGATCGCGGCGTCAGTGCGCAGCCCTGCAGCCCGGGCACGCAGGATGCCGACAACGACTTCCGCGATGCGCCGGCGGTGGCCGCGGGTAGCAGCACCGGTGCGCAGGACCAGGGCGACCTGGGGCTGTGGATCGGCGGTGCGATCCGCTCGGGCAGCCTGAACCGGCAGGCCAACAGCAACGGCGTGGACTTCCAGACCGATGGGTTGAGCGTGGGTGCCGACTACCGGCTGGCACCGTCGCTGGCGATCGGTGCGGGTCTGGGCTGGGGCCGCGACGACAGCGACGTGGGCACGCTCGGCAGCCGCAGCAAGGGCACCGCCTACACCATGGCCCTGTACGCCAGCTTCCATCCGGGCAAGGCGTTCTTCTTCGACACCCTGGTGGGCTACCAGCTGCTGTCCTACGACCTGCGCCGCTTCGTCACCGACGACAGCTCGCTGGCCGAAGGCAACCGCGACGGCAAGCAGTGGATCGCCTCGCTGTCCACCGGTGCGGATCTGCAACGCGGCGCGCTGCAGGTGACCCCGTATGCGCGCGTGGATGTGGCGCGCGCCACGCTGGATGGTTACGTCGAACAGGGGGTGGCGCCGTTCGCGCTGCGCTATGCCGACATGGATGTGGCCACCACCACCGGTAACCTGGGCCTGCGCCTGGAATGGCGCCGCGAAGTGGCCTGGGGCCGGCTGACCCCGCAGTTGCGCATGGAATATCAGCGCGACTTCCAGGGCCGTGGCGATGCGACCTTGAGCTACGCCGATCTCAGTGGCGGTCCGTTCTACCGCACCGGGCAGGCCGCGTTCGACCGCAATCGCCTGATGGTGGGTATCGGCGCGGCGTTGCTGACCGATCAGGGGCTGTCCACGCGTCTGGAGTATCGCGGCATCACCGACGGCGACAGCAACACCGATCAGACCTGGATGATCAATCTGGAGAAGAAGTACTGATCGCGGTCCACACCATGCGGTGAGCAATGCAATGGGCCGGGCGCGACGTTCGGCCCATTGCGTTTTCATGGGCGCATGCGGCGACGCGACGCGTCCGGGTGCAGGCACGATGACGGTGCGAGCGGTTGCCGGCCGGGACGCGCAGTGCAGCAGCGCGCCGCGGTGCTGCTGCCCGCGAAGGCGGCGCCAACGCGCACCTGCACGCGATCCGGCACAATGCCTGCACGCATGCACGCCACATCCGCGCCCGATTTCCGTCTTTATCCATCCAATGCGCTGGATACCCTGGCTGCCCTGCTCGCGCAGGAGCTGCGCCGCCCGGTGCCCGGGCAACCACTGCTGCAGCCGGAGGTGGTGCTGATCCCACAGGTGGCGATGCGGCGCTGGTTGCAGTCCACACTGGCGGCCGAGCACGGTGTGGCGGCGAATCTGGAATTTCTCACGCCCGGCGAATTTGTCGCGCGCGCGCTGGAGCGCAACCTCGGCCCGGCCGACGACGATCTGGACATGGCCACCACGCAGTGGCGGCTGTATGCCGCGTTGCAGGCCGATCTGGGCCGCGACGCGGCACTGGCGCCGCTGGCCGGCTATCTGGCCGATGGCGATGTGCTCAAGCCGTGGGCGCTGGCTGGCGAACTGGCCAGCGTGTTCGAGAAATACCAGGCCTGGCGCCGCGATTGGTTGCTGCGCTGGGAAGCCGGTGCCGACGTGGACGATCCGCAGGCGCGGCTATGGCGCAGCATCGCCACCGGCCGCCAGTACCGCGCACGCCGCATCGGCCAGTACCTGGATCGCCATGCCCGCAGCGATGGGCCGCTGCCGCAGGGCTTGCCCGGCCGGCTGTTCGCCTTCGCCATCCTCAACGTATCGCCCGATGTGCTGCGCGTGCTGGCCACGCAGGCACGCGTGGGTACGCTGCATTTCTATCTGCCCACCCCCACGCAAGGGTATTGGGGCGATCTGCAAACCCTGTGGCAGCGCCGCCGCGAAGGCGGGGCGGTGGCGTTGTTCGCCGATCAGGTGCAGGAAAACCCGCTGCTGCAGGCCTGGGGGGCGGCCGGGCGCGATTTCATGGCCTTGATCGGCGATCACGAGGTGGTGCATCCGCTGGCCGAGATCGCCGCCTACGCCGATCCGCTGGAGTCCGGCCGGCGCACCCTGGCGGCGGGCGGCCTGGGCGACAGCCTGCTGCGGCGCATGCAGAGCGATCTGTTCCATCGTCGCGCTCCTGCCGTCCCGGCCGCGCTGCCGGCGGTGAATCTGCACGACCCCAGCCTGCAGGTGCACGCCTGCCACACGCGGCTGCGCGAGCTGCAGGTGTTGCACGACCAGTTGCGCGCGCTGCTGGACGATGCACGCTTCGAGCCGCCGCTGCAGCCGCGCGAGATCGCGGTGCTGTCGCCGGACATCGACCCCTACGTGCCGTATCTGGACGCGGTGTTCGGCAGCCACGGCAACGACGGCGCGCTGCCGTACGCCCTGGCCGATGCCAGCCCGCTCGCCAGCGAACCGCTGGCCGAGGTGTTTCTCACCCTGCTGAAGCTGCCGATCGCGCGTTTCGGCCTGCACGAGATCCTGGACCTGCTCGCCAGCGCGCCGATCGCCGAGGCGGCCGGGCTGGACGAGGCCGGTCTGGAGCGCTTGCGCGGCTGGCTGCACGCGGCTGGCGCACGTTGGGGCCTGGATGGGCTGCATCGGCGCCAGCATCAGGCTCCGGGCGACGACGCCTACACCTGGCGCTTCGCCCTGGACCGCTTGTTGCTCGGCCACGCCAGCGGCACCGATCAGGAGATCGACGGTGTGGCGCCGTGGCCGCAGCTGGAAGGCAGCGCGCTGGCCGCGCTGGACACGCTGCTGCGCCTGCTGCGCGTGCTGGAACGGCACCAGGCCGCACTGGCCCAGTCGCTGCCGCCGGCCGACTGGCGCGAACGCCTGCTGGAGCTGCTGGATGCGCTGATTCCCACTGCGCCCTCGGCGCCACGGGCGCAGCGCGCGCTGGACCGGCTGCGCAGCCTGATCGACCAGTTCGCCCGCGATGCGCAGCGCGCGCAGTACGCCGGCAACGTGCCGGCCGAGGTGGTGCGTGCGCACTTCGCCGCGGTGCTGGGCGAATCGGATACGCGCGCGCCGCTGCTCACCGGCGGCATCAGTTTCGGCCGCATGGTGCCGATGCGCCTGCTGCCGTTCCGGGTGATCTGCCTGTTGGGCATGAACGATGGCGATTTCCCGCGCCGCGATCCGGCCGCCGGACTCAATCGCCTGACCGCCGAACTGGGCACCGAGCGTCGGCGGCATGGCGACCGTTCCACCCGCGAGGACGACCGCTTTCTGTTCCTGCAGTTGTTCGCCTCCGCGCAGGACGTGTTCTACCTGAGCTATCTCGGCGCCGACGCGCGCGATGGCAGTCCGCGCGAGCCCTCGGTGCTGGTCAGCGAATTGCTGGCCACCGCCGCGCAGTCTCACGCCGCCCCCGATGCCGCCGACGCCCTGGTGGTACACCATCCGCTGCAGCCGTTCGCCGCTGCCGCCTTCGGCGCAGAGAACGAGGCGGGTACGGACCCGCGCCGTTTCAGCTATCGCCGGCAATGGCGCCCGGCGGTGGACAGCCTCACCGGCCAGCGCCAGCCGCTGGCGCCGTGGGTGGCCGGTGCGCTGCCGGCCGACGACAGCGCCCTGCCCGAGCGGGTGTCCATCGACGATCTGCGCCGCTTGTTCGGCGATCCGGCCGGGCAGTTCCTGCGCCACCGCTTGGGCATGCGCCTGCCCGATCCGGCCAGCGAAGACAGCGATCTGGAACCGCTGCTCGCACCCACCCGCGGGCTGGAGCACCATGGCCTGCAGCAGCAGGTGTTCGAGGCTGCGCTGGCCGACGAAGTGGACGGGCTGTACGAACGCCTGCGCGCACGCGCGCTGCTGCCCTCTGGCCCGCTGGGGCGCCGCCAGCTCGACGAACGGCTGGCACAACTGCGCCCGTATGCGCAGGCCTTCCGGCAATGGCGTGGCGAGGAACAAGCGCAGTCGCAGCGGCTGCAGGTGCAGATCGGCGATGTCGCGCTGCATGGCCGCGTGCCCGGCTGGTACGCGCATGGCGTGGGGCGCGTGCAGGTGGGCGCGCTCACCGGCCGCAACGCGATCCGGCACGGCCTGGAATGGCTGCTGCTGCGCGCCGCCGGCGAGCAGGTGCCGTACGTGCGCTTCTTCGACCACGACGACGGCCTGGGCCCGCATCCCATCGATGCGCAGCCGCTGTCGCAGGCACAGGCGCGTGCGGCGCTGGGCGAGTTGCTGCAGCTGTATCGGCAGGGCCTGCAGGCGCCGCTGCCGTTTGCGCCTTACAGCAGCTGGAAATACCACCAGGCCGCGCGCAGCGACGATCTGGACAGGGCCATCAAGGACGCGGCCGGGCAGTGGCAGTCCAGTTTCGGCTGGAGTGAGTCGCACAGCCCGGAGCTGCGCCTGGTCCATCGCGGCCGCGACCCGTTCGCCGATGCGCAACGTTTCGGCGACTTCGCCGCCACCAGCCATCGTCTCTACGATCTGCTGGAGCGCGCCAACACCGACCCAGCGCTGGATCCGCAGCGCGTGCGCGAAAGCTGGCGGCACTGGCATGGCGCGCAGGACGACGGCGAATGAGCGCGTCCACCGTGACCGACCCGTATCTGCAGCTGCCGTTGGACGGCGTGCGCCTGATCGAGGCCAGCGCCGGCACCGGCAAGACCTTCACCCTGGCCACGCTGTTCACCCGGCTGGTGGTCGAGCGCGGCCTGCGCATTGGCCAGATCCTGGCGGTGACCTTTACCGAAGCCGCCACCCAGGAACTGCGCCGGCGCATCCGCGAGCGGCTGGTGCTGGCCGCCACCCTGGTCCCCGACGCCCCCGTAGGCGCGGCCCCGGCCGCGACCGACCTCGCCGACGATCCGTCGCGGCCAGGTCCGCTCCTGCAGGACGCGCCCGACGTCCTGCTCACCCGCGCCATCCTCGCCGCGCATCTGGCGGCCAGCGGTGAAACCCCGGCCACCCTGCGCCGGCGCCTGCAGCAGGCGGTGGAAGAAATCGATCTGGCCGCAGTGTTCACCATCCACGGTTTCTGCGCCCGCGTACTGCGCGAACATGCGCTGGAAAGCGGCCAGGCCTTCGCCGCGCCGCAACTGCTCGCCAACGACCGCGAACTGCTGGGCGAAGTCGCCGCCGACCTGTGGCGCCAGCGCGCCGCCGATGCGGCGATGGCAGAGGATCTGGTCGCCCTATGGTCGGGTGGCCCGCCGGAGCTGGCCACCGATCTGCGCGTGCTGGTGCGGCATTCGCAGTTGCTGCCTTCATCCGCGCCGCCAGCGCCCGACCCGACGCCGATCCGCCACGCGGCCGCGCAAGCCCTGGTCGCCGCCCTGCACGCGCACGGCGACGCTGCATACGACGCTATCGCTTCGGCATTCGATAACAAGGTCTTCGATGGCCGCCGCGCGCGCCGCGCCAGTTTCGACAAGGCCTTCCAACAGCTATGGAACGGCAGCGCCGATGCCCACTGGGTTCTGGACGAGAAGGGACACTTGGACAAACTGCTGCCGGCACGCATGCGCGAGTTCTGCAAAGACGGCGCGCAAGAACGCGTACCGTGTTCGCCATTGTTCGACGCACTTCAAGTCTGGCAACAGGCCGACCTGAAGGTGCAACAATGGCAGCAGCAGCGCCGCATCCGCCTGCTGCATGCCCTGCGCGAAGATGCCATCGCGCGGCTGGCCCTGCTCAAGCGCCAGCGTCGCGTGCAGACCTACGACGATCTGGTCGATGGCGTGGCGCAGGCGCTGGAAGGCCCGCAGGGCGAGGCCCTGGTCAGGCGGCTGCGCGCGCAATACGCCATCGCGCTGGTGGACGAATTCCAGGACACCGACGACCGCCAATGGGCGATCTTTTCCAACGTGTTCGGCAACGGCGCGCTCGCGCTGGCGGCCGGCTTGGCGCCGTCGCTGTTTCTGATCGGCGATCCCAAGCAGGCCATCTACGGCTTCCGTGGCGGCGATGTACGCACCTATCTGGCGGCGGCGGTCAGCGCCGAACTGGCGCCACCGCTGAGCCACAATTTCCGCTCGCGCCCCGGCGTGCTGGCGGCGATCGATGCGCTGTATGCGCAGGCCGGCTACACCGACGCCTTCCTCACCGACGGCATCGCCTTCCATCCGGTGCAGCCGGGCACCAAACGGCTGGACACCGACCTGCAACGCGACGGTGCCACCGCCCCGGCGTTGACGCTCTGGCGCGCGCCCGAACCGCCGCTGCCGCCCAAAGGCAAGCCCAAACCCTGGAGCGCCGGCCGCGCCCGCGAGCTGGCCACCACCGCCTGCGTGGCAGCGATCGGCGGCTGGCTGACCGCTGGCCGCGACGGCCACGGCACCATCAACGGCCGCCCGGTGCAGGCCGGCGACATCGCCGTGCTGGTGCGTAACCACAGCGAAGCCACCCGCATCCAGCAGGCGCTGGGTGCGCTAGGCATTCCGGCGGTGGCGGCCGGCAAGCAAAGCCTGTTCGCCACCGACGAAGCGCTGGAGCTGCTGGCCCTGCTGCAGGCCTTGCTCGATCCGGGCGACGACAGCCGCCTGCGCGCCGCACTGGCCACGGTGCTGATCGGGCAAGACGCCATGGCCATCGCCACGCTGGAGCGCGATGGCGAACGGCATCGGCGCTGGCAGCAACAGGCGCTGGACTGGCGCGAACGCTGGCAGCGGGGCGGCCCGCTCGCCTTGATCGGCGAGCTCGGCGCCACGCATGGGCAGCGCCTGCTCGCCCTGGCCGATGGCGAACGTCGCCTCACCAATTACCTGCAACTGGCCGAGTTGCTGCAGGAAGCCGACGCGCGCGCGCTCGGCCCGCATGGCCTGGTCGACTGGCTGACGCGCCGCATCGCCAATGCCGATAAAGAAGACGAAGCCCAGCAACTGCGGCTGGAATCGGACGCGCGCCGCGTGCAGATCGTCACCCTACACAAGAGCAAGGGCCTGGAGTACCCGCTGGTGTTCCTGCCGTACATCGGCATCGGCCGCAGCGACAAGGGCGCTGGCCGCCACTGTGTGGTGCATGCGCCGCAGACCGGGCGCCAGTTGCACTGGAATGTGTCCAAATGGAGCCGGGACAAGGACGATCCCGCCTGGAGCGCCGCCGAAGCTGCGTGGAGGCAGGAACAACGCGCCGAAGACGCGCGCCTGCTGTACGTCGGCCTGACCCGCGCCGAGCATGCGCTGTGGATCGCCAGCGGCAGCTTCCACCAGCACGAACGCACGCCGCTGGCCGGCATGCTGCGCGCGCTCGACGCGCTGCAGGGCGCGGCAGGCGAGGGCATGGTGATGGTCGACACCGCCCTGCCGCCGGCCCATCTGCCGCGCCTGCCCGCACCGCCCGAGGCGCAGGTGCCGCCTGCGCGCATCCCGCAGCGGCAGATCGCACCGGAGTGGTGGGTCTACAGCTTCACCCAGCTGGCCAACGCCGATGCCGGCGCGGCCACCGACCCGATGGCCAGCGCCACCGTGGTGGGCAGTGGCGGCAGCGACGAACCCGCCGCCAGCGACGTCGCGGCAGTGCCCACCGAGGCCGAGCCGTTCGATTCGCGCTTTGCCGGCAACCGCTTCGGCGTGGTGATGCACGATGTGTTCGAACGCTGCGACTTCGCCGCCTGGCAGCACTGGCGCCCCGGCGACCCCGCACCGGAGGGCCAGGCCGCCCCGATCATCGAAGCGCTGCAACGCGGCGGCTACGCGCAGGACGAACGCGAGGACGGCTTGCGCATGCTCACCGCGCTGATCGGCAACACCCTCACCGTGATCCTGCCCGAAGGCAGCGCCCTGGCCACCGTGCCCGAGCCGCAGCGCCGCAACGAGATGGAATTCCACTTCGCCATGCAGCCCACCCGCGTGGATGCGCTGCTGGCGCTGCTGCACCGCTTCGACGTGGCCGGCGAGCGCCAGGCCTTCGGCACTCGCCAGCGCCTGGAAGGCCTGATGACCGGCCTGATCGACCTCACCTATACCGTCGATGGCCGCTGGTACGTGCTCGACTACAAATCCAACCGCCTGCCCAGCTACGACGCCGATACCCTGGCCCGTGCCATGGCGCATAGCGAATACACCCTGCAGGCGTTGATCTATACCGTGGCCCTGCACCGCTGGCTGCGCTTCCGCCTGGGCGATGGCTACGATTACGCCCGCGACTTCGGCGGCGTGCGCTACCTGTTCTGCCGCGGCCTGGACGCGGCCCGCCCGTCGATCGACGGGACGTCGGCGCCCGGCGTCCACGCCTGGCGCTTCGCCCCGGCGCTGGTCCAGGCGCTGGACGCATTGTTCGCCGGCACACCGGTCGAGGAACCGGCATGACCCCGCGCCCCGATCCGCGTGCCACGCGGCATGTGTGCGTGTTGGAAGATGTCGTCGTAACGGCCCACGTCGAGGTCGGGCACGCCCGGTCCGCCGGTACACCGGTCAGACCCAGCCATGACCCCGCTCGCCTGTCTGCTGGCGAAGCGGCACGTGCGGGTGTTCCATCATGTCGTCGTAGCCCAGGTCCGGATCGACTACGCCCCGTTCGCCAGCACGGCCGTGGAGGCCCAGCCATGAGCCTGTGCCCCGGTCCGCATGCCAAGCGGCACGTGCAGATAGTCGACAACGTCGCGGTAACGGCCCAGGCCCAAATCGGGCACGCCCGGTTCGCCGGTACGGACGCCGAGGCCCGTCCATGAGTCTGCTCGCCGATCTGCTCGCCAGGAAACACGTGCGCACGCTCGACCATGCGTTCGCGCAGAGCCTGCGCCGGTTGCAGCCGGATACGCCCGATGCCGTGCTGCTGGCCGCCGCGCTGGCCTCGTTGGCGGTCGCCAATGGCCACGCCGGCTTCGATCCGCTGCGCCCACACCTGCTGGTCGATGCCGACCTCGCCTGGCCCGCTGCCGAGGACTGGATCGCGCAATTGCGCGCCTCGCCGTGGATCGCCCAGCCGGGCGACGCATTGGCGCCGTCTGCCACCGACGCGCCGCTCGCCTTCGAACACGGCCTGCTCTATCTGCGCCGGTATCGCGAATACGAAGCGCGCCTGGCCGCCGGTCTCACCCGGATTGCCGCGCAGACCATGCCCGCCGTCGAGAGCGCTGCGCTCGGCGATCTGTTCGCTACGCTGTTCCCCCATGCCGCCACCGGCCAGGACCGCCAGGCCTGGGCCGCCGCACTGGCGCTGCGTCGCGCGCTGCTGCTGGTCACCGGTGGCCCCGGCACCGGCAAGACCACCACCATCGCCCGCCTGCTGCTGCTGCGCATCGCCCACGCGCACGCCGCAGGCCAGCCAATGCCCCGCATCGCCCTGGCCGCCCCCACCGGTCGCGCCGCCGAGCGCATGGCCGACAGCCTGCAGCAGGCGGTGGCACGCGCCATGGACCAGGGCCTGCCACCGCTCAGCGCCTACCCTGTCGCGACCACCGCACCGCACCCCGGCAGCTCCCCTCTCCCGCTTGCGGGAGAGGGTGCCCGCAGGGCGGGTGAGGGCAGTGCTCCCCCGACCGATCCCACGCAGCCGTCCACCACACCGCACCCCGGCAGCGCCCCTCTCCCGCAGGCGGGAGAGGGTGCCCGCAGGGCGGGTGAGGGCAGTGCTCCCCTGGCCGATCCCACGCAGCCGTCCACCGCGCCGCACCCCGGCAGCTCCCCTCTCCCGCTTGCGGGAGAGGGTGCCCGCAGGGCGGGTGAGGGCAGCGCTCCCAACGACCCTTCCTGGAACAGCGCCCTGCCCACCGGCGCCAGCACCCTGCATCGGCTGCTCGGCGTCATCCCCGACTCCCCGCAGTTCCGCCACACCGCCGACAACCCGCTGCCGTTCGAGCTGATCGTGGTCGACGAAGCCTCCATGGTCGACCTGCCGCTGATGTGCAAGCTGGTCGACGCCGTCGCCGACGGCACCCAGCTGATCCTGCTCGGCGACGCCGACCAGCTGCCGTCGGTGGAAGCCGGCGACGTCCTCGCCGCCATCCTGCAGGCCGCCGGCCCCGGCGATGCGCTGCAGCCCGGCGACGCCAGCGCCCTGCAACCGCTGCTCGGCAGCGCCCCGGCCGTCTCCCCGCCGCCCGCCGCCGACACCGGCTGCCTCACCGGCCACCGCGTGCACCTGCTGCGCGGCTACCGCCAGGCAGACGACTTCGCGCTCGCCCCGCTGGCCGACGCCGTCCGCGCCGGCGATGCCGATACCGCGCTCGCCCTGCTGCGCAGCGGCGAACTGCCCGGCGTGCACTTCCACGAACACGGCGAAGACCCGCTGGCACTCGGCAGCGACGCGTTGCTCGCCCACTGGCGTGCGCTGGCCGACGCCAGCGATCCCGCCGACGCCCTGCGCGCCGCCGGCCGCCTGCGCCTGCTCACCGCCGTGCGCGCCGGCCCGCAAGGCGTGCGCGGCCTCAACGCCCGCATCGAACAACTGCTGGCCGAAACCGGCGTCGGCGCCCGCCGCCTCGGCAGCGGCTCGCCCTGGTTTCATGGTCGCCTGCTGCTGATCACCGAAAACAGCTACCGCCATGGCCTGTTCAATGGCGACGTCGGCATCTGTTTGCGAAGCGAAGCGAGTCCTTTCCCGGGGCGCAGCGCAGCGAACCCCAGCTCCGACCAAAGCGATGCAATCACCCTGATGGCGCGCGGCAACCAGGCCCTGCCTTCGAGCCCAAGCCAGGACCGCACCAACGCACACCGCGACACCCCCGCCACCGATAGCCGCGCCCAAGGCCCGCTGGTCGCCTGGTTCGCAGGTGACGGCGACGGCCAGGTGCGCGGTTTCCACCCCGCCGCGCTGCCGGCCCACGAAAGCGCCTTCGCCATGACCGTGCACAAGGCGCAAGGCAGCGAATTCGACAGCGTCTGGCTGCAGCTGCCCACCCGCGACGCCCGCGTGCTCAGCCGCGAACTGCTCTACACCGGCATTACCCGCGCCCGCCGCGCCCTGCACCTGGCCGGCAACGAAGCGGTCATCCGCGCCGCGCTCGCACGGCACGCCTCGCGGATTTCGGGACTGGCGTGGCGATTGGGTGCGCAGCAGCAGGCGGAACCCGTCACGCAAGCAAGAGAACAATCCACTGCCGTGCCAGTGCAGGGGTCGTTGTTCTGATGGACGCGAGCCTGGAAGTCGCATGAGCAACGACGATAGTGAAGCACCCGCATCGGAACTGATTTTGCATCGCAGTGAGATGCACAGGCGCGTATCTAGGCTCAGACAGAAGGCGACTCAATCTGTATGCAGCATTCTGACGTCGGATGTGATCGGTAGAAGCGAAAAGGCATACCGTCTATAACGACTAATTCAAGTGATGATTCGTGGAACCAAAAGAAAATTTTGCGTCCCAGAAAGTTGTATGCCAAGGTTCGGCGTCACTAGGAGGTGAACGATGAAAGCGATATGGGTTTTTGGGATTGTCGCGCTAGCAGTCTGCTCCACCGCCAATGCGGCTGGGAGGCTGGATATCAAACTCCAGAACGTAAAGACAGCGAAAGTGGCTACAGCTGGAGCCTCAGTCACAGTCACAATGTCCAATACCGGTGATCAGTCAATCGAGATACCCGCGTCTTATGTTCCAGAATTAGGTAAAGACGGGGTGTTACAGGCCAATATTTTTAATATTACGCAAGAAGACGGCAGCGCCGTTGACTACCGTGGTATCTATGTGCACAACGTCCGCGGTTCCACGGGCAAGGTTGTTTTGGCGCCGGGACAGTTAACAGTCAAGACGATCGATCTGTCACTGAGTTACGAAATCATGCCTGGGCGGAAATACTCGGTTGCTATACAGCCGTTTGTACGTTATCGAGAACAACCAGAACCAAAAAGTAAAACCAATTCAGCTGATATGAAGTCTCTGAGGGGCGCCACATCCAACACCATCGAGATCACACCTCAAGCAAACAACTCACAATCTTTCTCAAATGCCTTGGATGTGCAAGCAGCACAGGTGTGCGATAACTCGCAGCGAAGTGCGGTGCAGGAAGCGATCCTCAATGCCGGTGATTTGGCTCTGCAAGCTGTTATCTATACGCAGTCGTTGCTTCAATACGACGCCAACGCGATCTTTTTCTTTAATCAGACGCCTCGCTATACCAAATGGTATGGGACGTATGGTGACCCCAACGACATGTCCAGTCCAAACGGAATGATCAACGGGGAAATTGCATGGAGATTGCATGTCAATGCAATACGCCTCGGGAGAATTCAGGGGCAATTGCCCAATGCCCCCATGGTCTCCGCTACCTGCAGCTGTGATAAGCAGGGGAAGGTGGACCCCGCCACGACCATCGCCTGGGTAAATGCGACTGAGCCTTACGTCATCAATGTATGCCCTATATTTTTCACGCTTCCAGCCATCGGTAATGCTCAAAACTCCGATTCCAAGGCAGGAACAATTCTGCATGAAACCTCTCACTTCAATGATGGGTACACGGCAGGGACAAGCGATCTGGGTGATCCAAACAATCCTGTAGAGGATGCGAAGTTCATGGCAGGAGCAGCAAGAGATCTTGCCGCCGATAACGCCTACAACATCGAGTACTACAGCTCTAATTTGGAAGGCGATCAGTAAACCGGGTGGCGTAGTGGAGATCCCACCGCCGACCGCCAACACCCAAGGCCACCTGGTCGCTTCATTCGAAGGTAGAGGTGACTTGCCACGTACGCGGCTTATAGCCTGCCGAACTTTCTCTACACGTGTACCTTCGCCATAACCATACACAAGGCCGAGAAAGTGAATTCGACACAGTTTGACTGCAACTGCCCATCCGCGCCGTGTGCTGTGGCATGAATTGCTCTACCAGCGCCACCGGTGGTGTGCTGTACCTTGCGCGTAGCAAGCGCGTTACGCGGTGTGTTGGCTCGGTACACGGCATGGATCTCGGGGTTGGCATGGCGGTGTGGCAATCGGTTAGGGAGCAGAAGCCTAATCCGCAGCATCCGTTTCTCGGATGAGGATGTTTTGGCGCGAGGTGTCGGGTCTAGCCACCAATGTCGACTACGATGCCTCGGCCAAGGTGTTCGCTGGCAACTGGTTATAGCCAGATGCAGTTATTCGAATCCTCGAATAACTGCCGCCGAATCATGGTCGCAGGCCATGGTGGCACGTTTCAGCTGGGAGAACGCTCCCGCCGGTTATCGGCCGACATCCAGTCGGTCGCGCGCCACGATTTTACGCGCGGGAACAAGTGCATCGCACGCTGGATGATCTGCCAGCACAAGCGGCTGGCGGCTTGAATCGAGAGCCACACCATTGATCGCTACGTGGATCGTGGGCTCTAGCCTGCCGGCCAGGCGCACCATTATATCCGTGCGCTCATGCAGAATCGCCACGATCCGCGACGGAGCCTGCTCGCGCGGCAGGCAGAAGACGTAATGGTGCATGCAATGCGACATCCGCAACGCAGCGTATAGCGCACTCAGGTGCCGCGAGAAGGGCAACGCCCAGTTCCAGTTCAGCGATGTATCGGCGAACCTGCGCCTCAGCCTCTAGTGAAATATCCAAAAGTGCGAGGTCAGGCCTGTGCCTGCCCTCGTCTGCCGTCTGGCAGGCCGGGTGGCCTACCTGCCCCTCTTTTCCTGCTTGGCCGCGCGCTTTTCTTTCAGCGTCTTGGTCGGCTCCTTCTTCTGGTTCTTCTTCTGGTCCATTCCCTTGCTCATGAGACCCTCATCGTTGCTGGAGTGGTGGGCTGGCAGCGCCATGACCCGGCGTGCCTGCGCACTGTACGGCGTGCGCGCACTGGAAGGGCAGGGGGAATCGCCGGGTGGGCGACTGGAGGCACTTCCGGTCTAGCACCGCCTCCCGCCACCTCACCGCGGCGCCAGCAGCCTGGCAAGCGTATCCGGCCGATCGGCCAGCCGCTCCAGCCGTGGGTAGCGTAGCGGACCCGCATATTGGATGTGCACGTCCGCGCGGTGCGCATCCTGCGCGATGCCCAGCACGATGGGGCGGCGAGTGGAGCCGCGTACCGCATCGCGCAATGCGTCCTGGTCGAACGGGGCGCCGTTGACCGTCAACACGCGCGTGCCCGGCCGCAGCCCGGCGGCGAACGCCGGGCCGTTCCACACCACCGTGCGCACCAGGCCGTCTGCACGCACCGCCAGACCGAGCGAATGGCTGAGATCTGAAACGCCGGCTTCTTCCTCGCTGGCACGGAATGCCGCCGTCGGCGTGTCCGTGTAGACCAGCGCCCAACCGTGCTGGGTCAGCCCACGCGTGGTGTCCAGTTCGTCGTGGGCATCGATCCATCCGCGCAGGAAGCCCGCCCAGTCCGCGGGCGCCACCGCATTCAAGGTGGCGCAGATGTCGTCGAACGTATAGGTGCGCGTGGGCGCGTCCGGCGTGGCACCGGCGAAGAAGCGCTGCGCGAAATCGTCGATGCCGCGCTCGCCCCCGCTGCGCGTGCGCAGTTCGGCATCCACCGCCAACCACAGCATCACGCCTTCGGAGTAGTAATCGCGCCGGCGCTGCCAGTCGCGCCAGGCCACCGGCTGGCGCAACATGAAAGCCGGGTAGTGCACGTCGTCGGACAGCGAACGCCAGGCCCGCCCGGGCCGCATCGCAACCTCCGCCGCTTCCAGCGCCAGACGGTCGCGTACTTCATCGGGAGTGAACTGGCCCGCCCGGGTCGCCAGCACCCGCCCCCAGAACTCGGTCTGTCCTTCGTACATCCACAACAGGCTGCCGGAGACTGGCACGTTCGGCGTCGGTGCCCACAGGTCGGCAGGGGTGCGATAGAACCCGTTCCAGGCATGCACGATCTCGTGCGCGATCAGATCGCGGGAAAGGATCTGATCCGGCCACTCCCTGAAGTGCGACGACGCCAGGCCGTTCTCGCTGGAGGTGCGGTGCTCGGTGCCACCAGACGCACCCTCGTCGCTGAGCCGCGCCAGGATCGCGTAGCGCGCAAACGGCGGCGGCCCGAACACCGCGCGTAGCTGCGCGAGCAGCGCCCGCAGCTCGGCCACGCGCGCGGGCGGCACCTGCAGGTCCTCGGGCCGCAGCGCAACGATGTCCAGCGACACCGCCCCGCCCAGCGGCACCTGCGCGGCATGGCGGCCCGCCAGCACCGGCGTGTCCAGCAGCGTTTCCAGCGATGTGGTCTTGAAGTCGTAGTGCGTGCCACGCGCGCGCTCCACATCCAACGCACTGAACGGCCGCAGCCCATTCGGCAGCGTCAACCCGGCCGACACAGGAATGTTCCTGGCATACCAACCGGCCGGGTACAGCAGTAATCGCTGCCAGGGCACCGACACGATGTCGCGCGTCAGCAACTCGCCGCCGGCCACCATCTGGAACCGCACCTCCAGCTGCTGTGTACCGGCCGGCACCTGCACATGGAACGCATGCGGCTCATACGCATCGCGCCGCCACGGCAGGCGCCGGCCCGCCGCGCTGATCTCCAGGCCAGCAAGATCGGTCACGGTGAGGCTCGGCCCATGGCTGGCCGCCTCCCAGCGCGGATAGAGCAGCGTCACCGCGCCGCCTGCGCTCGCGCCCACCGGCACCTGCTGGTGCACGCGGAAGATGCGCCGCGCCACGTCGGTGGCGTCCACGTCCACGCGCATCAGCCCGGCAAATGGGCGGTCCACCGGCGCTGCCACCGCAGGTCTAGGGGCAACGTAGCTCGGGCCGGTGCTGGACTGTGCGAATCCCTGGCCAGCGAACAACGCGAGTACCAATGCCAAGGGCAATGCGCACGTAAAGCAGCAGCGGGTGATGTCTCTGGAATGGATGCGCATCGCAGCCCCTTGAACGAGGCCGTGATCCTATACGCCGGGAACCAGATGCAGCCACATGCGCGGAATGCGCGCTGCTCCAGCTCGCTTCGGCGCATGCACCCGCATTTCACTGCCGCGCAGATGCCTGTCAACCAAGCGCCCGCGCGCGACCGCCAGGGTCAGCACGCAGGCGCTGGGGGCAACGCGGGCTTACTTGGCCGGCACGCGCTGGTACTGCTCGCCGCCGGTATTGAGCTGGCCGTTGCGCTCGTCGATGGCGAAGTTCACCGTCTCGCCATCGTTGGTGACCTGCAGCGCCCCGTCCTTGTACACCGCCGGGTAGCTCTCGGTCTTGGGCTGGCGGCTGAAGAATTTCGGCGTGGTGCTGCGGACCATGAAGGTCTCGCCATTGCGCTCGATATCCATCGTTTCGTCCTGCGACTGCACGTTGACCCAGTGGCCAACGAACTTCTCGCCCTCCACCTTGGCGCAACCGCTCACCAACAATGCCGCGGCCAGCGCGGTACCCATCCACTTCATCATCGTGTGTTCTCCAGTTGAGGCTGCGGCGAGGATGGCGGGTTGGGGATGTAGGGGAGGTCAAGGTCTTCTTTCAAGAGATTCTCGAAGGTGAGCAAGGCTATCACTCTTTGAGAAGTTAAGCTGAGTCGATTAGCTCAGCTTCGTTAACTCACTGCTAATATATAGCCATGCACCCGTTTATTGAATTGGCCACCCGCTGTGTAACGCTGACCAGCGGCTTGTTGGATGAGACTAGAAAACACGTCCTCGCCGAGCTGCAGCAAAGCGGGGCCACCAGCTTGGTGAAAGCGCTTCAGGCATTAGAGCTTCAAAGCGCAATCGTGGCTGTGGGTATGGTGGCCATGTTCGAAGCAGCGCTTCAAGACGCGCTCGACAGCGAAAATGGTTTCCGAGAAGCAGAAAGACTGATCGAGAGTACAGGCAACCCAGAGCTGCGCGCAAGATTTGTAAACGTGCAGCTAGCTGTTAATGTTCTCAAGCATGGACGTGGCCGTAGCCACAACGATCTACTGGCACGGCAGGAAACTTTGCCGTTCAGAGTGCGAGCCGAGGATGAGTTATTTGAGGAGGGTAATGTGTCCGAAATCGGAACACTAGTGCAGGCGGATGACGCATTCCTGCGTCACTGCTCAGAAACGATTGACCTTGTAGCAGCAGTGGTGTGGGAGGCACGACCGGACGCTTGGGTGTAGTGCGAAAGCCTCTTCGCGACGCCGACGCAGGATAGTGATTCGCGCAGCGATATCAGTTTGAAAAACTATTAGGCATAAATAGCAATGGGCAGAACTTGAATAGCGGGGGCTTTAATTTCCCAGCGAATTTCAGGAACCGCAAATCCATGCTCTGTTCCAAGCGCACCAACGAGAGTGCCTAGTTGAACTAACATGTGTTGAGGAAGATTGGAGAGTGCATTGTTCCTGACGAGACTAATCGACTCTTGAGGTTCTGATATATTTCTTATTACCTTACCAAGAACTCTAAACTTTCCATCAACTAAATCAGACATCAGTGGGTCATTCAAAGACGACTTCTCAAGAGTGACGACAGCAGTAATCCCGTTGTTTAATTTGCTAGTAATTAGATCGATTGTGTTGCCAAATTTTAGGCTTTCTGAGAATTTATCCATCTGATCTTTAATCTTTTTACTTTCGTTTGACGCGCATATACGTTTTCCTTTGCTTGTCTGCTTTGGCTCGTCCTCAAAAAGAATTGCTATGTCCATAAGTCTAGACATCCCATCTATGGCCTCAAGTACCGGATTCTTGAGAAGGGATGCTTCGAATTCGATAAAGTCGCCCGCCTTTACTTGCCTGTCGTTATTGAGCGCCAGCACCGCTTCAATCTCCTTAAGCTTGTTCCTCAACTGATATAGGAGTGATGCGGGCGTGTGAACTCTTTCTTCTGATGTTGCCTCAGCTACAGCAGTTGCTGCCGAACTAATTTTCTTTCCAGAAAGATCCACTTTTAGCAAGGTGGCGAGAGTGTCTGTTATGCCAAAAGAAGTTCCAGCTTCTCTTTTGGTATCTTGGGACTTGTTGGTTGTCTGAGACACAGCCGTAACCATGCTAAGTCCACCTTGAAGCATGGCAAGCAAGTCAAAAACAAGTCTTTGATTAAGATAAACTGGAACTAGAAGTTGTTTGTCCATGTATGTCCTATGTTTGCTTTTAAGAAGACCAAAATAGCGCTAAAAGGCGGGGTCAGGTTTGCTCAAGAAGTTCCTCTGCACTTCGGGAACTGGCTGCAGCCCAGGAAGTTCTCGCCGGTGCGCCGGTTTCTTCTCTGCACAAGCGCGCTACCGCAGCGCGGACAGCTTGGGATGGCAACGGCCGCAGAGATAGGGGAGCCAGCTGAAGCAAAAACAGGCTCGATCCGCGCAGATGTCGTCGTCGGCTGCGTTGTGCGTTGCTGCTGCGCCGCTCGGATCATGTCCAACAACTGCTCGCCGCCAATCAGCTCGATCGGCTTGCCTTCGGCGAAGCGCTCGGCATCCTTGGTGTAAGTCCCGATACAAGCGATCTTGACCGCGTGGGCCTGGTGATGGGCGAGCAGGCCGTACATCTCGCGTACGACGCTGACGCCGACCTGCTGCCGATTCCATTGTTTGCATTGCACCAGCGTGCGGTGGCCGTCCTTGCGCAGGATCAGGTCTATCCCGCCATCCGGGCCGCCCAGGCCGGTTTGTTCGACGCTGTAGCCCAGGCGGCGAAAGGCGTCGCCCACCAGCTGTTCGAACTGGCGCCAGCCACCGGCGGCCAGGCTCTCCAGAGTGGTGCGTGTCTTCAGAAAGCGTCGCCGGCGGCGTGCGCCTAGATAGGAGACCAGCGCAGCGAGCCAGCAGATGCCGAGCAGCATCCACGCCAATGGCGCCAACATTCCACTCGATTGCTGGGCAATGCCCTGCGCCAGCAGTCCGCCCTGGTGAGTAAACCACCAGCCGATGCCGTAGCGCACTCCAAGATAAGCAATGATTCCCGCACCAAGGCCAATCGGCCACGGCAACGCGGCCAACGCCTCGAATCCACTCTGCTTCCTTCTGCGTCCCATGCAAGAACCCCCGTTCCAGGCTCAAACATAACCGCGGAAACGCGCATTGTCAGCAGGCGAACGAGTGTGTTGCGATCTGTGTCCCGTCAGACGCGATGGCATGAGCCGGTCCGACGCAATGGATTGGCCCATGTTCCGCTGCCTGGGATGCTTGTCTTGCGAGAAGCGAAGCTGTCTGGTCGACGGCCGCAGATGCGCGGAAAAGCCAGCTACCTTGCAATCGATCCTCGCAACCTGATGAGCATCATCAAGGACCGCGCATCGTCATCCTCGGCCCCTGTTCCTGCTGCTGGCCCTGCTGTTGTGTCTGCTCCAGCGCTTGTTGGCGTGCCTGGCTTTGTTGGAGTTCTTCGGCCTGTTGCAGGTTCTGCTGTGCCGGTTGCTGGCAGGCCTCTCGCCCATCCACATGCGCATGAAACAGCGGTGCTTTGTCCAGTCCGTGAGGGGCATAGACGGCAAAGACGTTTTGGGCGCCATCCTTACCCAGGCCTCCGGTGACTTGGTCCACGCGTTTGAGCAGCGGGTCGTCCACCTGTTGTCTGTAGAGCGCGGCGCTGACATTCCGGCTTTCCTCGTCGTTCCAGTTCCCGGTGCCGCGCACCCAGGAGTGGATCTGCTGGTAGGTACCGTGGTCCGGGTGCGCGGGATTGTCCGCCAGCAATGGGCCCGCTGCCGCATTCTCCCGCGTTGGTGCGGGGTCTGGATCCTCGCTTCGGCCCGGACCGGTCGCCGATACCGCGCCCAATGTCGCCACGTCCGCGATTGCAGGCTGGCCGAGCTCGGACTTGGCTTGGCGCAGTTCCTCCGAGGTGGTCATTGCAACCCGGTGGGCAAAGCCATCGGGTCAGGCCTGGTAGTGGGCAATGGCACTGTCGTAGCTGTATTGCCCCTGCGCGTTCGGCTGCAACTGCTGCATGGTCGGGCCGGCAAGGCCCTCAGTTTGCCTGGTGCGCTGGATGGCCAGCTCCACGGCCTGCAGGTTGTGCTCCTGCGCATTGAGGTCGACACCTGCAGCCCGGTAGCGATGCAGCAGCTCGTTGTGCTCCATCTGCGCCGCTGTAGGCGCTGGCCGCGACTGGATGGCTGCCAGGGTCTCCTGCGCCCGCTCCAGCGAAGGCTGGCGCATCTGGTTGGTGAGCTCCAGCTCGACAGCCAGGTTGCCGGTGGCCATTCCGTCCTTGCCGGCCCACTGCCCGGCCGCGTTTCGCTGGTAGAGCTGGCCATCGTGTCCCTGTACATGATCCTGCCTGGCCCGGGCGCTTTCCACTGCCGCCGGCACGGCCACGCCGAAATCCTGCCCGCGCTGACTTGCATGGTTCTCCAAATACGCCTGGGCGAGCGCCTCGCGGCCGGTCGAGATATTGCTTTCGATCCGCGCCAGCGATTCCTGGTTCAAGCGCTGCGCCTGCACCGGAGTGGCGGCTTGCAACGCGTAAACACCCTGGTCGTTGCCACCCGCGACGCCGGTCTTGACTTGGCGCTCCCAGGACTCGGTGACCGGGTTGCGCTGCCAGTTCTGGTTATCCAGACCTGTCTGGTCGCCAGGCCTGGCCGGGAGGTTGAACGGATCCTGCGGGGGAGGCGCCTTGCCCAGCGCCAACTCGGCGGCCTTGGCATTCGCCATGGCGCCCAACTCTTGCGATTTGGCGTAGCTGGCAGCTACAGGAGCCTGACTTGGAATGGCTTGCCCCTCCGGCCCACGCTCGAACGCGCCTTGGCGCTGCCAATCCCGGCCATTGAACTGCCACTCCACGCCGGCCTTGTCGGTCTGGTTGTAAATGGCACGGTTGTCCAGCAGGTCAGCGCCTTTGTCGAAGGCCTTGCTCATCAAGACGGCATCGCCCACCACCAGAGCCGCGGGCACAAAGCCTCCGCTGCTGCCCAGCGCCGCTGCCGTGGACGCACCGCCGGCCCAACCGCCCGCGTTGCGCGCAATGGCGTGCTGCACCTCCGACTGCGCAGCCGTCGTGTTGCCTTGCTCCATCAGCGCAGACGCCGTACGCGCGGTCATCACTGCATCCGTACCGGTGGTCAAAAGTCCGCCGGCACGGGTCAGGCCGCGTGCGGAGGCCTCGCCCATCAATAGCTGCATCGCGACGTCACCGCGTTGCCCGCGCGGCACACGGAGGTTCTGCGCGGCCCCCTCTCCCAGGGTTTGCTCCACCTTGAGGATCCCCTGCTCTGACAGCACCACGCGCCCGTCGTGATGGGCATTGGCGATGGCTACCGAGAGCCCGCTTCGTTGCAGCGTGGGATTCCCACCACGCGCAATGGCCGTACTGCTGACCTGGATCTGATCAAGCGCCGTCACAATTCGCGACTCGGACGTGGCGACTCCTCCCCAACCGTGATCCACTCCAGCGAAGCTCTTCAAAGCCTCGACCTGCTGCGCGTGGGCTTGCTGATAGCCCTGCGTGTCACGGAAAAAGTTCTGAACCCTGGCACCGGCTTGCGCGGAGGTGAGGCCCACGGGGGTATTTGTGTTCAGGTCGCCATTGATCAGACCGACCTTAATGGTGTCACGCAGTTGCTCTACACGCTGGGCAACGCGATCCAGCGCTTCAGGGTCGCCACGCAGAGCGGCGCGGCCGTCTCGAGTTGCCTGGATTTCATTCAAATTCTTGATCACTCCGTAGTGATAGGCGCCGAGTGGGCCGCCGCTGTGCGGTGTGATGTTCAGGGCATCTGCGAAATGAGGATCGGACGGCAAGAACAGTCGGTTCTCCGGCGCGTGGATGTCGAACCGGCCCGCCTGTTGCAGCTTCGCCAGCAACTCGCTGTTCTTGAGCGTTTGCTGTTCGATGTTGTGGTGATCTTGAAAAAGCGTCCGGTAGTTCGGCATGACTCGGGCTCCTTCCTGTTGGCGTGCGGCTCGCGTCAACGGTTCACTACGTCGTAGAACCAAAGGCCGTCCGATTGGCCTTCGGTGCCAATCCCCGCCGCCTCAACGGCGTCCTTGAATACCCGGTCGCAAAAGACACCGTCATGGAAAGGAAGCCTGAAGACATGCGCCTCTCCAAGCACGTCACGTTTGAAAGCCAGACGACTGCCGCCGGCCAGGCTGTAATACTTGCCGTCCTCATAGTCATCGCTGATCTTGATATCGAGGTCGGAAGTTTCTTCGTCCAAGGCATCGAGCGTGCGAACGACATCGCAAAGGAAGACAGCTGGCCCCTTGGAGCCATCTGCCAAGCGATAGTCGACGTCAGCGAAAACGAAGGCATGTGTGTCCACGGATTCCATCACTTGGCGAAGCCGTTTGGACACCAACCAGTAGCCACTGAAGCCTCCCTCAAGATCCTGCGGAAGATCTCCTTCGCTTGGGATGTAGACCAAACGCGGAGTTTCACGCAATGCAGGAAACCCACCTTCATCCGGCTTCAAGATGAGACGCGGGGGTGACAGCAGGGCCTGTTCATTCTCGAAGATCACCCCGTGGCCTCGTCCCCCACGCCGGGCGTCAGGCAACAGCTCGAAAAACTCCCATTTCCGGGGTTGATTGGTCATCTTGTTCTCCATGTGCTGCATCCCGTTCGTAGGCTCATGTCCAACGATGGCTATGAACGGAACTCAAGGTCGTCGTCGGCAACTTGGGTAGACAACGTGAGTAAGAGCCGGATCCTTCCACCGTCCCTCTGCATTGCCCGGGGCCTGCCAAAAAGCAATGGGAGGACTCATGGCCAAATCTACCAGACTCAGCTAAAGAAGATTGACAGCCCTCTACGCCAGCGAGTTACTGCAGGAGTGTCTCCCCAATTCATGGTCCGGTATGAATGCACTGCGCGGAGATGCGTCGCTGCATGCAGTAGAGGCGATGGTGGCAGTTGCTGAGCGTTTCCAGCGCAGCGACGCCTCAAGGCCATCTGAGGCATCGCCAATCTCTATTCCCACGGCTCACGACAATCCACAGCAACCTTCCGATGCTTCACAAAGTCGGCAACCACATCCGCAAAACACTCCGGCGCCGCAAACGCCAGCAGATGTGCACCACGCTCGACGGTACTGAAGGTCACCGGGCCCGCGGCTTTCAGCAACGCGGCGTGCGCCTGCGCGCCTGCGTATGGGGTGTTGGGATCCAGCGTGCCGTGGATGATCAGGGTGCGCGGCAGGGTGGTGGGGCTGCGGCCGAACCAGGCGTCGCGTGGGTAGGTGGGCAGGCTGGTGTCTACCAGCAGGCCGGGGATGGGGCTGACGAACAACGCATCCTTGGCTTCGGCTGCCACCGTGTCGCGGGTGAGGGTTGGGCGCGCATTGTTTTCGGAGGCGGCGATCAGCATCACCAGCGGCAAGGCGGGCTGGTTGTCGCCGCCTTGGCCCATCGAGGTGAGCGCGCTCTGTAGATCGGCGATGGTGGTGGTGAGTGAGGTGGCATCGTCGCGGGCCAGGTCGTCGATGATGGCGGGAATGCGATCGCGCAGGGTGGGGAAGTTGAGCAAGGTGCCGAGAAAGCGCTTGAGGTCCTTGCCGGGCACTTGCGCGCGCCATGTGGCGCTGTCGCTGCGATCGAGCACGCGGCGATAGGTGGCAGTGTGCGCGTCGTCCAGCAGCGCACGCCCGACGGCATCGACCACGGCGGTGCGGTGGCTCAGGTCCCACTGCGTGGCGGTCTCCGGCGGCACCAGTCCATCCAGCACCAGTCCATCCAACGGCACGGGCGCCACCTGCAGGGTGCGCAGCGCCAGCTGCGTGCCATAGGACACGCCGTACAGCAGCACCTCGCCCTTGCGTCGCTGTTGGCGGATCAGCAGGGCAAGATCCTGCGCGGCTTCGGTGATCGTAAAGGCACTGGTGCGCTGCGCGTCTGCGTAGAGTGCGCCGATGCACGGGCCCCATTCGGTGCCGGCCAGGCCCACGCCATCGGGGCTGGCCGGCGCTTCCTGCACGGGGCACAGGCGTGCCGAGCGACCGGTGCCGCGATGGTCCGGAATGACCAGGTCGTAGCCGGGAAAGGCGCGCCGGTAGGTGTCGATCATCGGATACAGCGAGGCACCGGCTTCGCCCGGTCCGCCTGCGATCAGCCACACCTCGCCGCGTCGCTTGCGCTGGTCCACTGCCGGCAAGCGGCGAACGAACAGCGCGATGCTGCCGGCGTCGGGGGCTTCGTGCCGCAGCGGCACCTGGGTGAGCAGGCATTGGCTTCCGGCCAACGGGGTGCGTGCCGCCGCGTCGGCACATGCGGCGAAGGATGGCGCCGGTGTCTGCGCCGCAGCACCGCACGGTGCAAGCACAGCGGCAAGGCAAACCACCGCAGCGTAGATCGTCGAACGAGGCATCGAGTTCCGTCTCTGAGCAAAGAGCCACAGCATTGCCCGACGCGGCGCTGTTGGTATCGCCCGAAAGTCACTCTCCGTCGATGAGGAGCGTCTGCCTGTGTGCAGAGCGGGTCACAGCCAGATGCGGGCAGGGCACCGACCCGCGGTGTCGGTGCGGTCGCGTCGCGCTGCCACACTGTGTCAGCGCTGCAATAATGTTATATTATTTCACACCCCTGCCCGTAGACCATTGCTGCCGTGATCCGTTCGCCCCTGTCGTTGACCCATGTGTTGGCAGCTTCCCTGGCTACCATCCTGTTTCCCCTGGAATCCCGCGCGCAGTCGTCGGATTCGGCGCTGACGCTGGGCAAGGTGGATGTGCACCATCATGCCGACGGCCAGCTGGCGTCCCATCAGGTGCTCACCTCGGTGGACGTGCTGGGTGCCGATGAGATCGAAGACAAGAACGTCTCGCAGAGCTGGGAGCTGCTGGGCCAGATGCCCGGCATCCAGCTCACCGAGACCCGGCAGGGCAACGAATCGGGCAAGGTCACCTTCCGGGCCTTCAATGGCGAGGGCTACATCAACGCCATCAAGACCTTGATCGACGGCATCCCCAGCAACGTCAACAGCGGCAACCAGCGCTTCATCGACATGCTGTTTCCGCTGGACATCAGCTACATCGAAGTGGTGCGCGGTACCAACGATCCGCGCTACGGGCTGCACAACATCGGCGGCAACGTCAATTTCGGCACGCGCCAGGGCGGCAACTACACCGACGCCCGCCTGTCGTATGGCAGCTTCAACACCCGCGATGCGCAACTGGTGGCAGGGCGCGAGCGCGACGGGTTCGCGCAGAACTATTTCGTGGGAGTGCAGGCCTCCGATGGCTACCGCGGGCATGACAGCTCCGACAAGTACTCGCTGGGCGGCAAGTGGTATTTCGGCAATCTGGAAGACGGCATGCGCATCGGCCTGACCGCACGCGCGTACCACAGCGAGGCCGACGAGCCAGGCTTCCTGACCGCCGACGAGTTGCGCTTGGCCCGCCGCCCGTCGGCGCGCTACAACTTGAACGACGGCGGCGACCGCGACATGCGTCAGGTGGGCATTCACCTCGATATGAATCTCAGCGACGCGGTGTTCTTCGGCACCAAGCTGTACTACAACAGCTACGAAGACGACCGCCGGGTGAGCTTCAGCGACCTGCCAACCGGCAATGCGCCACGCCAGCGCCGCATCTGGGACGAGGCGCAGATCGGCATGCTCAACACGCTGACCTGGCGTGCCGACGATCGGCTGACCCTGGAGGCAGGGCTGAACTACGAGCACCAGGACAACCGCTACCAGCGCTTTCGCTTCAACTACAGCGAACCGACCAACTTCAACGCGCCCCCGGCGCGGGTCCAGAACGACGACCGGCATACGTTCGACAACTGGGGCGCGTACGTGCAGGCCATCTACCAGCCGATCGAGGCGTTGAAGATCGTGCCGGCCTACCGCGTGGATCGCTTCGATGGCGACACCACGCTGCCGGGCGGTGTACGCGCGCCGCTGCAGCGCTACGGCACGATCGAGCAGCCCAAGCTCAGCGTGGTGTACGCCTTCACCGAGCGCACCAATGTCTACGCCAACTGGGGCCGCACGTTCCAGGTACTCACCGGCTCCACGCCGCCCGCCTATCTGACCCCCGGGCAGGTCGCGATCGCGCCGTCCACCAACACCGGCATGGAACTGGGCATGAAGTTCAGCCCGCTGCCGCGCAGTCAGGCGCGCCTGGCGGTCTGGCAACAGGACGCCACCAACGAGATCTCCAACATGCCTGCCACCGGTACCAATGTGGTGCTGGGCAAGACCCGTCGCCGTGGCGTGGATGCGCAGATCAACGCGCAGCTGGGCGATGCGTGGACGGTGTGGGCCTCGCATGCCTACCAGGAAGCGAAGATCGCCCGCGACAGCCGCGATGCCACCGTTTCCATCGAAGGCAACGAGGTGATCGCCACGCCGCGCCGGATCAGCAACATCGGTGTCGACTACCAGGCAACCGCCGCGCTCAAACTGGGGCTGCAGGGCCGCGCGCAGAGCGACTACTACCTGGAAGAGCGCAACGTGGCCGGCAAGTTCGGCAGCATGGCCACGCTCGATCTCACTGCGCGTTATCAGGTCACTCCGGCGTGGAGCCTGGACCTGCAGGTGCGCAATGTCACCGGGCGCCTGTACGAGTACGTCTGGTACGACAGCTTCTTCCAGGAGCGGCCACAGCCCATGTTCTCGCCCGGCGCTGGCCGGCAGGTGTTCATCGGCGTGAGCATGAAGCTGTAAGGTCGGCTGGCTGCGGCCGATGCTGCGGCCGGGGATGGTGAGCGCGGGCCAGGCGGCCTGCGCGCGCAGATATCGCCGCGCGTGGGCCGGCTCCTGGCGCACCGTCGCGGTGAGCGTCGCTGCAGCGGGGTACGATTCGGGCTTGTGTGCTTGCGTTGGTTTCCGCGTCATGTCTGCTGCCCGCCCGGTCCGCGATGGTCTCCCTGCCAGTCGTTTCCAGCTGCCGCCCGGCCCGTGGGCCACGGTGCTGGAGGCCCTGTGTGCGTGCTTTCCAAACGTGGATGCGGCCACGTGGCGCGCGCGCTTTGCGCGTGGCCGCGTGCTGGATGCGCAGCAGCAGCGGCTGGAGGTCCATGCGCCCTACCGGCTTGGTGCGGAGCTGTACTACTTCCGCGAAGTGGAAGACGAGCCGGCGATCGCTGCGACCGAAACCGTGGTACACGCCGATGCGCAGGTGGTGGTGGCCTGCAAGCCGCACTTCCTTCCCGTGGTTCCCGCAGGCGCCTACGTGCGCCAGACGCTGCTGGCACGGTTGATCCACCGCTTCGACAACCCGTCGCTGGTGCCGCTGCACCGTATTGATCGCGACACTGCCGGGTTGGTGCTGTTCTCGGCCAACCCGGCGACGCGCGGCATCTACCAGGCGCTGTTTCGCGAGCGGCGGATCCGCAAGCACTATCTGGCGGTGGCGCCGCCGCTGCCGGGTCTGCGCTTCCCGTACGTGCATCGCAGCCGGCTGGTCCCCGGCGAGCCGTTCTTCCGCATGCGCGAAGGCACAGGCGAGGCCAATAGCGAAACGCTGATCGATGTGGTGGCGCGCAGCCAGACCACCTGGACGTACCGGCTGGAGCCGATCACCGGCCGCAAGCACCAACTGCGCGTGCACATGGCCGCGCTGGGCGCGCCGATCCTGCATGACCGCTTCTATCCGGATCTGGACGACCAGCGGCCCGACGACCCGCAACGCCCGCTGCAGCTGTTCGCGCATGCGTTGGCGTTCGATGACCCCGTTACCGGCAAGGCCCAGCGCTTCACGGCGACAGTTGGACCGAACATTCGGAACTGAAACGGACTGTGATCCCTTTGCGGGTTACTTGAGCGCTTTCTCGAACTGAGTGACAAACTTGGTAAGAGAGATTCCGCAGGCATTGCAGAAGGCCCGCAGCTGGAGCAGATCCATCCGGCGACTACCTCGCTCGACGTCGCTTACGTACGACTGTGGACGTTTGAGTGCTGTGCTCAAAGCAGCTTGCGTTAGCCCAGCGGACAGCCGAACTTCGCGCAGTTGCTGCAGCAGGAGGTCGTAATGGTCTTTGTGGATCGACTTGATTGGCATGGCGGCAACGGTGATTGACCGCAACAAAGCTATATCTACTTTCCAAATATCTGAAAAAGGGATAAATTCTGGCGGCGGGAATGGCTCCGCTTAGGTCGAGGATGGGCGGCATGGCCACTTCTAAAAGCCGCAAGAAAGCTGTGTCAGCAGCCGAAATGGTGTCCCAGACGGACCAATTCGCCTTCGGCGTCACCATCGAACAGATCGACCAGTTCCACGCGCTGTTGCGCACCATCGCCGCGCAGAGCGACATGGTGGCGGTCTGCGGGCGAACGGCGCTGGATGCCGCGAGCGTGCCGGTATTGGGCGAGGGAATCTTCACCGCCGCGCGGGCGCTCCGCCGCATCGTCGATGAGATCCACGAACAGCGCTTGAGTCGTTAGCGGCAGGCCTGCTGCACGCCAGGCAGTCGGATCGCAAGGTGGCGATGCGCCGCGCGTGGTTGCGTATGGGCGTACTGGCAGCAGGCCGTTCCTATCCTCGATGGGCGTCGTCGACCTGCCTACATGCCTTCGCCACGGGCCAGGTTCCGGGCAAGGCCAGGCACTGAAGGGCGCGCGTGCGAGGCACGACCGATCATCGACCGAGAGCCACTCCGGGGTGGACGTCGTCCGGGGTTGACAGTAGAGAACGATCGTTCTACCGTTGCGAGAACGATCATTCTCTGACTGCCAGTGCTTTCGCCAGCAGACTCCCACTCCAACACGGCATTGCTCGATGCCACCGAGCGCCTGATCTATGCCGGCGGCATTCATGCCACCGGGATGGAGGCGATCGTCAAAACGTCGGGAGTGGCGCGCAAGACGCTCTACCGCCTGTACCCGACCAAGGAGGCGTTGGTGGAAGCGGCCCTGCTACGCCGGGACGAGCGCTGGATGGCGTGGTTCGTGGCGGCCAGCTCGCACAGCGACGATCCGGTGGTGCGGCTGCTGTCGTGCTTCGATGCGTTGCGCAGCTGGTTTGGCGACAGCCGCTTCCATGGCTGCGCGTTTCTCAATGCCGCCGGCGAGACAGGCGACCCGGATCACGTGATCCGCAGGGCGGCACGCCTGCACAAGCAGCGCCTGCACGACTATCTGCACGGCCTGGCAAACGATGCCGGCCGGCCAGACCCGGACGCGCTGGCACAGCAACTGTTGGTGTTGATCGACGGCGCCATCGCCGTGGCGCTGGTGTTCGGTGGTACCGAGTCTGCAACTGCTGCCCAAGGCGCTGCCCGCCAGCTGCTTGGGCAACCCCCTGTCGCGTCCTGATCCTTCGAGGAGATTTGCCATGTCATCGTCTGCATCGTCCCGTCCGCCGCTGCCGCCCTTCACCCACGACACTGCCTTGCTGAAGGTGCGGCTGGCCGAAGACGGCTGGAACAGCCGCGAAGCGGCCAAGGTGGCCCAGGCCTATAGCGTGGACACGCGCTGGCGCAACCGCGCCGAGTTCGTCAATGGCCGCGATCAGGCGCAGGCGTTTCTCGAGCGCAAGTGGGCCAGGGAACTGGAGTACCGGCTCATCAAGGAGCTGTGGGCGTTCAACGAAAACCGTATCGCGGTGCGCTATGCCTACGAGTGGCACGACGACTCGGGCAACTGGTTCCGCTCCTACGGCAACGAGAACTGGGAGTTCGACGCCGACGGTCTGATGCGCGCGCGTCATTCCTCGATCAACGACCTGCCCATCCAGGAGGCCGAGCGCAAGTTCCATTGGCCGCTCGGGCGCAGGCCCGATGCGCACCCGGGCCTGTCCGATCTGGGGCTCTAGCGACGCTGCGGATAGGGTTGCGTCTGGCGGATGTCACCGGGGCGCGGATGCCGCGATCGAGACACCCCGCCGGGCTGCGTGTCCGCTACACACGCATGTGATACATGGCGACGACCCGAACGCGGTGCTTTGGTGAACAGTCGCGTCGCAGGCCGGCCACGCACTGGTCCAGGAGCTGCGTGGTCGATGGGCTGTCGCTGGGCGAGATCTCCAACGGGGCGACATGACAGCACCCAGCGCAGGCGCGGGGAGGACTCCGCCGCGCCTGCCCCGGCAACTCAGCGCACCTTGTACAACACCGCTGCGCCGGGCCGCGGTTCGAACATCGGCACGGTCTGCTGCTTGAGCGCAGTGCCCTTGGCATCCCACACCAGGGTCTCGGTGGGGTAATCGTCCTTGCGGGTCATGCTGTCGATCTGCTTGACGATCACTGTCTTGCCGGCGGGTACCTCCGGGTTCCAGGCGAACACGCCGAGGCGGCCGTAGAACACGGCCGGCGCGGCGGCATCCAGGCGGCGGTCCGGGCACATCACCAGGCCGCGTTCGAGCATCACCCGCAGCGCGCCGACCGGCACGGCCTTGACGGTGGGGCTGGTGCGTTCGGTGCTGTGGCCAGGGCAGACATTGGCTGCGCGGGTGATCATGTCCTCGGCCACCTGGCGGTCGGACTGGGCCAGCGCAGGAACGGACGCAGTGGACAGGGCAAGCAGGGCAAGTGCGGATTTCCAGGGCATCTGACAACTCCTCTTGTGATGACACTCCAAAGGCAGCCCGGCCACGCGGGGCTGCTGCCAGCAAGGCGCCCGGATGCTAGCAAGCCGGTTGTTAAATCCCGTGGAGATGGACGAGTGCACTTCGCGCCCAGGTGCATCAGGCCGGGCAGGTGACTGCGCACGCGTCTGCGAGCGGTGCAATCGAAACGCAGCTACGCGCATGATCGACACCGCTGCGTCACCGTTGGCCAGTGCGTGCAGATGCGTGCGTGTTGCGCGCCTTGCCGATGAGGTGTTGCGGTGGCGTCAGCAGCGGGCGCACTGTCTGCGAGTGTGACCGACCAGCACCGAGCGAGTGGCGCGCTCACCGGTACGCTGCTGGACCCGGGAGGTCTTGTGCCCGATCAGCGAGCCAACCGTCTTCTACGCAGGGAAAAGAAGCGCGCGTCAACCGTCGAGAAACGCATCGATTGCCGCCGCGCCATGTTCGCGGATCGCCACATCGCGCGTCTTGAAAATCCCCGACGATCAGTTCGCGCACATGTCGGTGACTGCCTGCATCGACACGCTGCGTTCCTTGAAGCGATCTGCGAGCAGCGCCGAGACCTGCGCGTCCAGTGCGATCACCTCGCTTGCTGTCAGGTGCCTGGATCTGCGCGTCGCCTCATCGGCCAGGTGCGTGCGTTCGACGTTGTCGGATGCTCCCCGCTGGATCAGGCGGATGATGACGTAGGCGTGCTGGTCGGACACGTTGGCCTGGGTCCGCAGCCCGTGCTGCTCCAGCGACGCCTGGTAGGCGGCCAGCACCACCGCCCAATTCCCGGTGTTCAGGCCATCCTGCACCAGGCGCCCAACGCTGCTCGCATAATGTTGCAGCAGGTCCGCATAGTACGGGCTGCGTTCGTCCGGCGTCTGCCAGGGCGCCATGATGAAGCAGGCGGCGGCCTGCCGATTGCCTTGCAGCGCAGCCTCCAGCGTGGCCCGGTAGATCTGCGCATTGGCCAGGTCCTGCGAAACCGATGCGAGCCAGGGCTCGCATGATTGCCGATGGTCGACCAGGAAACGGGCGTTATCCACGAGCCTGGCTCGCTGATCGGCATCCATCGCGGCCAGCGCCTTCGGGTTGTTCAATGGCCAGTTGGGGTCCGATGCTGCTTGTGCTTTGTAGAACGCATCGAAGTGACGAAACTTTGCGCAGTTCCTTGCGAACTCGAAGCGGCGTCGGGGATCGAACGCACTATCGGCAGGAAAGCCATCGAAGCCTACGACTGCACTGTTGCCGGTGGATGCCGTGGAGATGGACGCAACAGGCGCCGGGCCGCGCGGCGTGACTTGCAGGTGTTGCGCGCTTGCCTGCGCAGGAACGGCGGAAGTGGCGCGAGGCGAGCGCCACAGCACGATGGCGGCAAGCACCATGATGGTGGCAATGACAATGCCGTATCGGATTGGTGCGCCCATTCCAACTGCTCCCTCGTTCGCGGGTCATTGATCGCCTGATCGATGCAGCGTTTCTCCTTGGCGGCTGCCCATGTCTGGCAGCGGGTCTGGCGAACCGCTCAAGCCTAGCGTGATCCGGGCCGCGGATGTCGCTGGTGGTGATCTTTCAGTAGGTTGCTCATCCGGGGCTGACCCGTTCACCGCTTGTCGGGAGACTCCCGATTGAGTGCCGGCAGCGGCACCGCTAGCGTGCGCGCAAGACACTGCCGGATCGCCCATGGAACGCGCCGACCTCATTGCCTCCCTGCTCACCGGCATGCGCCGGGCCGAAGCCATGCGTGCGCAGCCATCCAGCTACAGTACTGCCCACAGCGAACAGATGAACCTCGAGCACGGCAAGGCCGACGACGCCGAGCTGGTGCTGTCGTTGTTCAAGTTCACTCCGGAGCATCTGAAGTTGCTGGGCAGTGCCGGCATCGAAGCGCTGGGCGAAATCGTCTGCCATGCCTGGGTTCTGCATGGCGGCGACACTGCCGCGCTGATCCGCTGGTTCCGCGAACCGATGAATGCCGTGGATGGCCAGACCCCCGCCGCGATGGTGCGCGCCGGTCAGATCAAGGTATTGCTGCTGGTGCTCAGGCAGCAGATCGAATGGGAGTTGCCCAAGCGGTTGGCGTGAGCGCAAGACACCGGCCACCGTGTGCGTTGACGTCGGTGCGATCGCCGCACACCGTTGACCAGCCCAAGGCATGGGTGGTGCATACGCGGACCGCATTGCCTGCGACGCACCCATGTCGAATGCGAGCAGGCGGTCGTCAAACTGTGGCACCACACGCCGTCGACTTTAGATACCGCGCTCGCTGCGCGGCCATGCGCGCCGGAAGCCGGGGCAGCGTAGCCTCACTCACCGATACGGTCCCGGCCCGCGCCACACCGGTTCGCCCTGGCGGTAGACCTCCATCATGTTGATGACCTCGCGGGCATCGCCGATGTTCTTCAGCTCGGGCGAGTCCGGTGGCAGCAGGCGGCACTTGCTGGAGCCGCGCTTGAGCGCGACCTCCAGCGGGCAGACCATGCGTTGCTGCGTGCCCGGCAGGATGATGGCGATCTCCTGCATGCCCTGTTCCTTCCATACCCGCAGCTGGGTTTCGCTGCGCACGTCGTAATAGACCTGGTAGCCGCCGATATCCATGCTCGGCTGGGCGTTGTTGCGGTCGTTGCGGCGGCCCTGGCTGATGGTCGGCGTGTACGCGCTGCCGTCTTCGGCGGCATCGGCCGGTTCGTCGAGCATGCCCGGTGGGCGCCCGGTCCAGGTCTCGGGACGGCGTTGCGGCGGCGACGACGGTTCGGCCGGCGGCCGCAGTGGCGTGGGGCGCTGCACCGGCCGGGTCTGGCGCTGCTCGTTCGGGCTGCCGCGACGGGTGTCGCCTGGAGGCGGCACCGGGTTCCTGGCGTCCTGCACCAGCGTGGATTGCACGGGCGAGGCAGCCGGCGGCGGCTGGACCGGTGCCGGTGTGGGCGAGGGTGGCGTGGGCGTCGGGGAAGGCGTGGGTTGTTGCGGTTGGTCGGTATCGCCGACGAAGTCCACCTTGGTGCGGCCGCCGCTGGACGAGCCCTGCGGCGGGGTCACGGTGGGCGTGGAGGCCGACAGCAGGATCAGCAGCATCAGCACATGCACCAGTGCGCTGATCAGTGCAGCGATCCACGGCTCCAGGCGTTCGCGCAGCGGTTCGGTGCGCGGCAGCCAGTCCTGCGCATCGAGGTGGACATGCAGGATCTGCAGGGCCCCTTCGCGCACGCGGTAGACCAGCACGTACGGGGTCTGCGTCACCACCCATTCGCGGGTGCCCGGCACCCGGCCCGCGCTGCCGCGGCCGGGTTGTTCGGCCAGCGTGCGGGTCGCGTCCAGCACTCGTCGCGCCATCGCGGCGGCAGCGGTCGGGTTGAGCGCGTGGTAGTGATCCTGGGCGTGAGCGAGCTGGCTGGCGGCCGGGACGGTCCAGTCACGCCGCAACATCAACGCCCCATCCGGCGAACAGCGTCGCGAGCTGCGGTGCGCTGAGGACCGCGCCCGTCTCGGCCGCGGCGATGCCCTCCAGCACTGCCGCCTCGAATCGGGCGGCGTCCACGGCGCGGGCCACGTCCTGCCACCCTGCCGTGTCCGGCAGCGCGTCGATCAGCGTATGGGCGTGTTGCTTGATGGCGGACATGGCACTGCGATGGGGGAGTACGGCTGCAAGTCTACCGCCGTGGCCTGGATCCGCGCGTGGCGAGCGCCGACGCGCATGCGGGGATTCATCGGCGGCGCTGGCTGCCAGCAAGGGCGCTCCAGCGGCGACGCCTGGTCTGGCGGAGCAGGCGCGTGCCAGGCAGCAGAAAGTGACGCTTGGCACCTTGTCTGCGCTGCGGCCCGGTTTCATTCTGCAGCGGCCACTTCGCCAGGACCGCGCCATGCCCGCCCACGCCATTGCCCCGTTTGCCCCCTATCTGTCGATGGCCGCCATCGCATTCGTCTACTACCGGCGCATCCGCCGCAGTTTCGGCCGCCAGCCATGGAAGCCGCTGGCCACCGGCATCCGCGCCACGCTGCTGCTCATCGCGGCGGCGGCGCTGGGATTTGCGGTCTACGGGTTGCCGCAGGTGCGGCTCGGCATTGCCGTTGGCGCGCTGGTCGGCATCGGGCTGGGCGTGCTTTCGCTGCGCTACACGCCCACCGAGTGGGTGGACGGCCGCGGCTGGTACACGCCCAACCCGTGGATCGGCGCGGCACTGATGGTGGTGCTGGCAGCGCGGCTGGCCTGGCGCTGGGCCAGCGGTGCGTTCGCCAACGGTGCGGCGGTGGCCGGATCGCAGGCCAGCCCGCTGACCCTGGGCATCGCGGCGGCCCTGGTGCTGTACGCGCTGGTGCATACCGCCGGGCTGTGGTGGCGCCTGCGGCAGCTGCGGCTGGACGCGGGCGAACACGCGAGCCGAGCGTCCAGCTAAGAGCGGCCAAAAAACGACTGCGCTCCCCGCCAGGCGGGCGCGGCCAGTGCTCGGAATCGGCATGTACCGCTCATACACTGCGGTTCCGAGCGCGCCGCCCACACCCGCCTGACGACCGCTCGTTAGGTACTGTTAGCCGCTCTAAACCTGGGAGCGGAACGGGAACACCAGCTTTTCGCCCAGCCGCTGCCGCAGCGGCCGCGCGCGCCAGCGCTCCAGCGTGTAGCGTTCGGCGCGTTGCAGGTCGCGCTCGAACACGTCGGTCATGCGCGCGGCCAGCGTGCGGTCGTAGACATTCAAACTGGCCTCGTCGTTGAGGCGGAACGAGCGGATGTCGAAGTTGGTCGAGCCCACCGACACCAGCAGGCCATCCACGATCAGCAGCTTGGTGTGCAGCATGGTGGGCTGGTATTCGTGGATTTCGATACCGGCCTGCAGCAGCGGCTCCCAGCTGGCCTTGGAGGCCAGCCGTACCGAGACCGCATCGATGTGCTTGCCGGGCAGCAGCACACGGATCCTGACACCGCGGCCGCGGGCTTCCAGCAGCGCGCGGGTGATCAGCGCGTCGGGCACGAAGTACGCTGCGGCCAGGTCGATGGTGTTGCAGGCGGCGGCGATGGCGATCAGATACATCAGGTGCATGCTCTCGCTGCCGCCGGCCGGCGAGGCCACGAACAGCTGCGCATCGCTGTCGCCGGCCGGCTCCAGCGCCGGGTAGTACCGGGCACCGTTGACCACGCGGCCGGTGGTCTTGATCCAGTTGTCGTTGAAGGCGGTCTGCACCTGCGCCACCACCGGGCCTTCGATGCGGTAATGGGTGTCGCGCCAATGCTCCGGATCCTGCGCATCGCCCATCCACTGGTCGGCCACGCCCACGCCCCCGGTGAAGCCGATCCGGCCATCGATCACCAGCAACTTGCGGTGCGTGCGGTTGTTGACGCGGTGCAGGTTGTACCAGGCCAGCGGGCGGTAGCGGTGCACTTCCACGCCGGCGTTGGTCATGGTGTCCACCAGCGCATGGTCCATCTTCAGGCTGCCGCCCCAGTCGATGGTGACGCGGACCGCCACGCCGGCGCGCGCGCGCGCGGACAGCGCCTCGCTGAACTCGCGGCCAATCTCACCCGACCAATAGATGTAGGTTTCGAAGGTGATG
The DNA here is from genome assembly GCF_020783795.1 of Xanthomonas sp. NCPPB 1067. Lineage (NCBI taxonomy): Bacteria > Pseudomonadati > Pseudomonadota > Gammaproteobacteria > Lysobacterales > Lysobacteraceae > Xanthomonas > Xanthomonas sp. NCPPB 1067. Next base: position 15,372 of record NZ_JAJGQG010000030.1, on the reverse strand, counting down.
GTGTGCTGCGCGCCGGCAATGGCCTCCAGCATCGCCGGAAAGATCTCGCAGCCGTTGTTGAGCACGTCGATGCGGTTGCCGGGCAGGATGGTCGGGCCCAGCAACACCGACATTTCGCGCTTGAACTGCGGGTCGGCAACGTCGTAGAGGTGCTTGGGAATGTGCTGGAGCTTCTTCTCCGGCGTGGCGAAGTTGAGCAGCAGCAGCCCCACCAGCAAGGTGACGACCACGGCAGCCACGATGATCCAGATCATGCACCCCACTCCGATCCCCGCCATTGCGGGCATAAACGGCGGGCATTCTGGCAAGGCTGGTGGCATGGGGGTCGTGAAGGATCCGGCGGCCGCAGGCGTGGCCTCCCCTCGCCACCGCGTGTGCCGGGCATCGGGATGGATCACGCAAGCGATGCGGCCGCTCCCCTACTCCGCCACGCGCAGATAATTCGGCGGTACGTGTGCCGTCAGCCAGACGCCGTTGTCGGCCTGGAAAAACGCAATGCCTGCTGCATGCATCTGCAGGCTCTCCACGCGCAGCACCACCGGCGTGCCGTGGCGCGCTCCAACCTTGGTGGCGGTGTCCGGATCGGCGGATAGATGGACATGATGGCGCTGGCCCGGTTGCAGGCCCTGCACCAGGATTGCCGCAAGTACGCGTGTGGCGGTGCCGTGATACAGCACGTCGGGAGGACGCCGCGCCTGGTGCTGGACTGCAACGGCCGGGGTGCTGTGGCCTTGCGCGGCGCGGATGCGCAGCCCGTTGTCGGACAGGGTGAAGCGCTGCTTGTCGCTCTGCGCGACGACCATCTTGACCAGCGCCACGTCGAGATGCCGGCCTGCGGCTGCGGCACCGGCAATGATGGCATCGATGTCCACCCAGCCATCCCGATCGAGCGTCACGCCAATCGACTCCGGCGCGTGCCGCAGCACATAGCTGAGAAATTTACTGATGTCGGTGAGTGGTTGACGCATGCTGTCTGCCTCTATTCGCAGGATGGGGCCGTCGACGACTTGGCCGCGGCAATGGTGCGACATGCCGCTTGTCGGATGCGCCCACGCGCGCAGACGATCCATGCATTGGCTTACCGCTTCGGGTGGGCAGCGCGGGGCGCGGACGCGGTGGCTGGCAGTGTGCAGCAATGGCCGTGTCCGTTACAGGTGCGCACAGTGACATCGAACGCGGACGCGGTGCTATGGTCCGCGCATGTCCAGGCGCGCTTCCCCGATTCGTTGCAAGGCAAGGCTGCTGGAGCCGGATGTGCCCGGGGCGGCGACCTGGTTGTTTCTGCGGTTGCCTGCCGCGGCCAGCACGCAGTTGCCCACCCGCAGCATGGTCACCGTACGCGGAAGCCTGGCCGGGCATCCGTTGCAGGCCACGCTTGAACCGGACGGGCAGGGCGGGCATTGGCTCAAGCTGGACGCCACGCTGCAGCGCGCGGCCGGCGTGGCGGCCGGCGACACCGTGGCCCTGGAAATCGCCCCGGTGGACGTGGAACCCGAGCCGGTGGTGCCGGACGATCTGCAGGCCGCCCTGGCCGCGCAGCCGGCCGCGCGTGCGACCTGGGACGACATCACCGCGCTGGCGCGACGCGACTGGATCTTCTGGATCGTATCGGGCAAGCAAGCCCAGACGCGGGTCAAGCGCATCGCCACCGCCTGCGCCATGCTGGCGGCAGGCAAGCGCCGTGCGTGCTGCTTCGACCGCTCCGGGATGTACAGCAAATCGCTTGCGGCACCGACGCCGAAAGCGAGCTGAAGTGCAGCGCAGTTCGGCTGGATCGGCCGTTGTATATGCGCCGAAATGCTTACATGCGTCACACAAGCGCGCACCTATACTTCGGGGCTGTCCCACCCGAGAGGTTCCGACCGCATGAGCGTACCCCCATCGTCTCCGATCGCCGCCGGTTCCGCCGCCGCGCCCGGCAGCCTTCGCCGCTCGGTCTCCAACACGCTCAAGGGATCGGCCGGCAACCTGGTCGAGTGGTACGACGTCTACGTCTACTCGGTGTTCGCCACCTATTTCGAGTCGCAGTTCTTCTCCAAGGAAGACAAGAACGCCACCCTGTTCGTGTGGGCGATCTTCGCGATGACCTTCCTGATGCGGCCGATCGGTGCGTGGTACTTCGGCCGCTTCGCCGACCGCTACGGGCGGCGTCTGGCGCTGACCATCTCGGTGTCGATGATGGCGTTGTGCTCGTTCGTCATCGCGATCACGCCCACGGTGGCGACCATCGGCATCGCCGCACCGATCATCCTGTTGCTGGCGCGCCTGCTGCAGGGCTTTGCCACCGGCGGCGAGTACGGCACCAGTGCCACCTACATGTCCGAAGCGGCCATTCCCGGGCGGCGCGGCTTCCTGTCCTCGTTCCACTACGTGACCCTGGTCGGCGGCCATGTGCTGGCGCAGGCCACGCTGCTGGTGATGCTGCAGGTGTTCGATGCCGAGCAGGTCTCGGCCTGGGGCTGGCGCGTGGCGTTCGGCCTGGGCGGCATCGGCGCGTTGGTGGTGTTCTGGCTGCGCCGCACCATGGACGAATCCTTGAGTTCCGAATCCATCGCCGATTCGCGCACCGGCAAGGCCAAGGCCTCCGGCTCGCTGCGCGAGTTGTTCGTCAACCAATGGCGCCCGTTGCTGCTGTGCTTCCTGATCACTGCCGGCGGCACGATCGCGTTCTACACCTACTCGGTGACCGGCCCGAAGATGATCCAGACCGCCTTCGCCGGTGGCGACGTGATGGCCGGCACCATCATCAACCTGGTCGCGCTGACGCTGCTGATGCTGATGCAGCCGGTTGGCGGCTGGTTGTCGGATATCGTCGGCCGCAAGACCTTGCTGGTGTTCTTCGGTATCGGCGGGGTGCTGTACACCTGGTTCCTGGTGACCGAGCTGCCCAGGCAGACCGATTGGCTGAGCGCCTTCGCCATCCTCACCGTGGGCTTTGTGATCCTGACCGGCTACACCTCGATCAACGCAGTGGTGAAGGCCGAGTTGTTTCCCACCCATGTGCGTGCGCTGGGCGTGGGGCTCGGCTATGCGCTGGCGAACTCCGCGTTCGGCGGCACCGCGCCGCTGCTGTACCAGGCCTCGTTGAAAACAGGCCATGTCAGTGAATTCGTGATCTATGCGACGGCAGTCACTGCGGTGTCGTTGGTGGTCTACATGTTTTTCCTGACCAACAAGGGCAGCAACTGGCTGGACGACGAAGCGGCGATGCAGCAGCGCAAGCGTTGAGCGCCCGCCGGCATCGCGCAGATCCGCAAGACACGGCGGTGCGCACCCCGCATTGCCGTTCGGTCGGAGCGCCCCCGGGCGCGAGGGCCTTACCGGTAACGCCCGTCGCGCCCAGAGACGCGTCTGCGGGATGACGCGGTCGGCGAGATCGCCTGTGCAGCAATACATCCACGTCCAGCCGATGCGAGGCGCTTGCCTCGAGGCGCGCTAGCCCATCAAGGCAAGCGCCTCGCGCTCCTGCGCTTCCACCGCCACCAGCCGCTGCAGCAGCAGCGACAGCGTCACCACGTCCTGATGATTGTGCTCGGCCACGCGGCGCAGGTTGCGCGCGCTGCCGCCGCGCAGATAGCTCAACCAGGCGGCCGGTGCCTCTGAGCCGGGCAGGTCGTCTTCGCGCACCACGCGCAACAGCTGCCGTTCGATGGTGGACAGCTTGCAGTTCTCCCAGGTGCCGCGGTAACGCCGGCGGGTAGGGAACAGCAGGTCCACGTGATCCAGCGCCGACAGCGGGTCGCCGCGGCGCGCCAGCCGGTAGCGCGTCTTGAGCAACGGCGCGTCGTAGCAACGCCCGTTGTAGCTGGACAGCACCGTGCGCGGCGTCAGCCAGCTGCGGAACAGATCCAGCATCGCGCTCTCGGCCGCCATCGTGGACATCATCAGCTGGCGCACGCGCAGCCCGCTGCCCTGCGTAGCGTCGACATACCAGTCGGCCACCCCGATCATGAAGGCGCGCGTGCCGGTACCGCCGGCCAGGCCGGTGGTTTCGGTATCGAAGAACAACAGATCCATCGGGTCCACCGCATCCTCGCGTTTGGCGAAGGCCAGCGAGAGCGCCTGGCGTGGGATCGCCTGCGGCAGGAAGGCCTGGATCAGATGCAGGCCGGGCGCGATCTCGTCGCCAGGCAGATATCGGTCGGTGGATGGCGCGCGGACCGGTGTGTGCGCGGAGACCGCGCGTTCGCGCAGGCCGATCATCTTGCGCAGGCCGGCGATGTCGGTGCGGCGTTGTGGTGGCTGCAGTGATGTGGGCGCAGCCGGTGCCGTGCGTACAGCCGGCACGCGCGCTGCCGCAGCGGCTGCCGCACCCGCCGGCTTGTGGCGCACATCGTGGTCCACCCAGGCAAACGCCGAGCTATCGCGCGCAGGCGCTGCAGCAACCGACGCCTGCAGGGCGCGGCGCGTCATGGCCGGTGCGGTGGGCTGGGCACGCGGCACGCCGGCAGCGTCTGCGCTGCCGGGCTGCGCGCTTCCCGCAGCCGCCTCGCGCGGCAACGCGCGTGACCCAGATGCAGCAGCGCCCGGCGCAGGCTGGCGTTGCGCACGCGTGGGCAGCACCGCATCGTCCTTGCGCGCCGTGGGCGTCAGCCCGCCGACCTGGCGGCGTAGCAGGCGCAAACGTTCTGCGCTCACCCCAGGATCGCTGCCAGGCACCGGTGCTGCCAGCGCCCGCATCGGCTGCGCCGCTGCGGGCATGTCACCTGCGACACGCGTGCGCGCATCGCCTGCCACTGCAACCGCACCGACTGCATCATCCGAGGTACGCGCCACCACTGCCGCGCGCAGCGGGTGCGCATCGGCCTGCGCATTGTCCGCAGCGGAAACATCCGCACCATCCACTGCCGCGCCATCCACAACCGCCGCTGGCGCACGCACATCCGCATGCCCGGCTTGACGCCGCAGCAAGCGCAGCCGGTCTGCACTCACACTCATGCAAGCACGTCCAGCGCCAGGTCGTCGTCCACCTGCGTGGCATGCCGCAATGGCGCATCGGCGTCGAACAACAGCGCCAGCACCGTCAACGCCAGCGACTTGGGCGATTGCCCCTTGCCTTGCTCATGCGCGGCCAGCACCGGGCCCACGCAGGCCGGGCAGCCGGCGCTGCAGTCGCAGCGGCGCACCAGTTCGTCCGCGCGCTGCAGCAGCTCGGCCTGGCGCAGCCATAGCGGTTCGCTCAGGCCCACGCCGCCGGGGAAGTTGTCGTACAGGTAGACCGTGGGCACGAAGGCCTGCTGCAGTTCCACCGCAGCAGGTTCGCCTTCTTCCACGCCGCGCAGTTGCCCGCGCCCGGTCTGGTCGGCCACCGCGAACCACGCGCCATCGCCATTGCCCACGGCTTTCTGCAGATCGCGTGCGTCGGCCATCACCGCCACCGTGGCGACCACGTGCAGCGCATAGGCGGCGCCCAGGAACCCATCAAGCGCATCCTGCTTGGACGCGAACGCCTTGCCCAGCGTGGCTTGAGGTAGCTGCCACCACACCGCGGTGGTATGCAGTTCCTGGTCGGGCAGGTTGACCGGGCCGTAGCCGATGTTCTCGTGCGTGTAATAGCGGATCTTCTTGTAGCCGGACACGCGCCGCACCACGTGTACTTCACCATGATGCGAATCGCCACGGCCGGCCACGCTGCCGTCGAAACGGTCCAGCACCTTGAGCTTGGTGTAGTCGATGCTGTCGGTGTAATAGTCCACGTGCGTGCGCGTCACGTAGGCCTTGCGGCCTTCCCAATCCAGCCGCTCCACCTGGTACGGCGTGCTCTGCACCATGTGGATGGCGCCTTCGTACAAGGTGAGCGCGGCGGCCGAATAATCCACCTCGGCGATGATCTGCTGCTTGCCATCGCTCTTGTCCACCACCACGAAGTTGCCGTCGGCCACCGAACGCAGGCTCACCGCATTGGCCGGGTAGCTGTCGGCGATCCACTCCCAGCGGTCGCCTTCCTGGTGGATCACCTCGCTTTCGGCCAAGGCTTCCAGAAATACCAGCGGGTCGATCGGGCCGAATGGTTCGCTGGCAATGAACGGCAATTCGAACGCCGCGCAGCGGATGTGGTCGAACAGGATCAGCGGCTGGTCCGGTGCGATGCGCGCATGCTCGGGCGAGGCGTCGGCAAAGAAATCCGGATGCCGCACTACGTACTGGTCCAGCGGCTGCGAGCTGGCCACCAGCACGCCCAGCGCCGGTTGCTGGCGCCGCCCGGCGCGCCCGAAGCGCTGCCAGGTCGCCGCCACGCTGCCTGGGTAGCCATTGAGGACCACCACGTCCAGCGCGCCGATATCCACGCCCAGTTCCAGCGCGGAGGTGGAAATGATGCCGTCGATGGTGCCGGCGCGCATCGCGCGCTCCACTTCGCGCCGCTCGGTGGGCAGATAGCCGCCTCGGTAGGCGCGAATACGTGGGGGCTTGCGCGGGTCGTGATCGAAGATGTCCTTCAGATACTTGGTCAGCACCTCCACCATCAGCCGTGTCTGCGCGAACACCAGCGTCTTCAGCCCGCTCTTGATGGCGATGCGCGCGATGCGGTTGCTCTGCGAACGCGCCGAGGCGCGCAAGCCAAGATCCGCATTGACCACCGGCGGGTTCCACAGCAGCACATGCTTGTCGCCGGTGGGCGCGCCGGACTCGGTGATGGCATGCACCTGTTCTTCGATCAAGGCCTGCGCGTGCGCATGCGGGTTGCCGATGGTGGCCGAGCACAGGATGAACTGCGGGCTGGCGCCATAGAACGCGCAGATGCGCTTGAGCCGGCGCAGCACGTTGGTGACGTGGCTGCCGAACACGCCGCGGTAGGTATGGATCTCGTCGATCACCACATAGCGCAGGTTCTCGAAGAACTGCGCCCACTTGGTGTGATGCGGCAAAATGGCCTGGTGCAGCATGTCCGGGTTGCTGACCACGATATCGCCATGCAGGCGGATCGCCTGGCGCGCATCGCCCGGGGTGTCGCCGTCGAAGGTGAAGGCCTTGACCCCCAGCTCGCCGGCGCGATTGAGATCCAGCAGCTCGGCCACCTGGTCCTGCGCCAGCGCCTTGGTGGGGAACAGGTACAGCGCCTTGGCCCCGGCGGTCATCGCTGCACTCACCACCGGCAGCGTGTAGCACAGCGATTTGCCCGAGGCGGTGGGCGTGACGATCGCCACGTGTTCGCCGCGCTGGCTGGCCGTCCAGGCCTCGGCCTGATGGCTGTATAGCTGGTCGATGCCGCGCGATCGCAAGGCATCGGCGAGCGCGGCCGGCACATCGTCGGGGATCGGCGCGTAGCGGCCTTCGCGCCCGGGCAGGGTGAAGCTGCCGGTGATGCGGTCGTGGTAGCGCCGTTCCAGGCGCTGGGTGAGCAGCGCGCCATCGCGGCTGGGGCGGCCATCGGTGGTGGCCAGCGCGCGTTCGGCGGAATCGGTACGGGGAGCGAGGGCAAACGGAGGCATACGGCGGCTCCCAAAGAGGCGCATGAGACAGGGGAGGCGTCTCAGGGTATGAGACATGGCCCGAATGCGCGAGCCGGTGTCACTGAGCGAATTCAGCAAGCGGGTATGCTGTGGCCCCCGCCGCGTTGCGCCCGATCTGCGCGGTGGGTTCCCCCTCCCGACGACCCGCCGTGCCCGTGCCCCCCAGCGCCCCCGCTCCGCACTACAAGACCCCCGCTGCCCGCCGTGCCGACGTGATCGTGCACGCTGCCGGGCTGTTCCTGGCCATCGTCGGCGGCGCCTGGATGATCTGGCGCGCGCATGCCAACCAGACCCTGCTGCTGGCCACCTGCGTGTATGCGCTGGGCCTGCTGGTGATGTTCGCCTGCTCGGCGGCCTACAACTTCGCTCCGCCGCAGCGCCAGCCGATGCTGCGCAAGTTCGATCATGCCGGCATCTTCGTGATGATCGCCGGCTCGTACACGCCGTTCTTCCTGGTCGCGCTCGATGGCAGCTGGCGCTGGGCCATGATCCTGACCGTCTGGAGCGTGGCGCTGTTCGGCGTGTTCGCCAAGCTATGCCTGCCCGGCATCGCCAAGGGTTTCTGGGTGGCGATCTACCTGCTGCTGGGCTGGGCCGGCATGGTGGTGATCAACCAGATGATCGCCGGCCTGGACAGCGCGGTGCTGTGGCTCATCGTGGCCGGCGGCGCGTTCTACACCGTGGGCGTGGCGTTCTACGTGCGCAAGTCGATGGTCTACAACCGCGCCATCTGGCACGCCCATGTGCTGGGCGGCGCGTTGTCGCACTGGTGCGCCATCTGGCTGTGCCTGCGGCCATTGAGCCAGGCATGACAACGCGCCCGCTGCAGCGGCACTGGTAAAACGGGTGTTCGTGCACGTCGAGCAATTGATCGAACACCCGGACAGCGGAAGCCGGCCACAGGAACTCAAGCGCTCGCGCTATCGCCAGATTGGCTAACCACCTTGCCGCGTCATCCACCGCGTGGATGGGCAGCGCATCGTGATGGTGCACGTCATGCGGTCCGAGCGCGCGCTTCGCAACAATCATCTTTCACGCTGAGAGCGGCTGACGAAACCATTGCACAGCCGCCAGGCGGGCGCGGCCGGTGTTGGGTGCTGCATGGCCGCTCCCACCTGCGGTCGTGAGTGCGCCGTCCTCATCCAGCCGACGACTGCTCGCCACGTTGCGTCAGCCGCTCCATCGCCGGCAGGCACCCCAGGTGCCTGCCGCATCCCATCATTCCACCGCGCGCGGCGCCAATAGGTCGCCCAATCCCACACGGTGCAGCATCTCTGCACGCAGGCGATCGAGCACCGCAAAGCCCACGTCGGCGCCATCGCCGGCCGGATCGATATGCACCCGGAACGGCCGCGTGCCGAACGGCGCATCCACCACCTGCACGATCGCCTGCGCCACCTCGGCCACATCGGCGTCCTCGGGGACGATGCGCGCGAACGCCTGCTGCACCTGTTCGCCGAATCCCGCATACGGGCCCGCCTCGTACGCGGCCGCGCGCGCGGCATCGTCGGGGGCGCCGGCATGCGCGAAGTGGTTGGTGCCTTTGGTGAAGGCGCCGGGCACGATGATCGAGGTCTCGATGCCCCATCGCGCCAGCTCGCGCGCGTACTGCACTGCCAGCGCATCCATCGCCGCCTTGGCGGCGAAGTAGGGCGCCAGATACGGCGGCGTGCCGCCGGCCGAACTGCTGCTGGACACCCACACCAACACCCCCTGCCGCTGCGCCCGCAACTGCGGCAGGGCGGCGCGGTTCACCCGCTGCGTACCCAGCACGTTGATGTCGTACAGGTGCGCGAACTGCTCGGCGCTGAAGGCTTCGGCCGGCCCGAACGCCATGTGCCCGGCGTTGTGCACCACCACGTCCAGTCCGCCGGCCTCGGCCACGATGGCGGCCACTGCCGCATCGGCCGATGCCTGCGACTGTACGTCCAGCTCGATCGCGCGCAAGGCCAGTTGCCGGTCGCCGGCCAGCGCGGCCATCTCCTGTGCCACACCGGCATTGCGCCCGGCGGTATCGCGCATGGAGGCGTAGACGGTATGGCCGGCGGCCGCCAGCGCTTGCGCGGTCAATCGCCCGAAGCCGCTGGATGCGCCGGTCACCAGGATGCGTTTGCTCATGTGGTTGCTCCTTCAAGGGGGAGGACGCGGCACGCGCGTAACGCCGCGCGCCGGTGCAGCTCAGACCATGCCGCCGTTGGCGCGCAGCACCTGTCCATTGATCCAGCCGCCGTCCGGGCCGACCAGGAACGCCACTGCGGCGGCGATATCCTCCGGCTCGCCGAGCCGCTCCAGCGGATTGGCCTTGGACAAGCGTTCGATGAGCTCCGGCGGCTTGCCGTCGAGGAATAACGCGGTGGCGGTCGGCCCGGGAGCTACCGCATTGACCGTGATGCCACGTCCGCGCAACTCCTTGGACAGGATCGCGGTGAGCGTTTCCACCGCCGCCTTGGTGGCCGCATACACACCGTAGGTTTCCAGTTTCAGGCCAACCACGCTGGTGGACAGGTTGACGATGCGCCCGCCATCGCGCAGCCGCTGCGCAGCCAGGCGCAGCGTGTTGAAGGTGCCTTTCAGATTGATCGCGATGTGCTTGTCGAACAAGGCATCGTCGCTGTCGGCCAATGTGGCCAACTGCATGATGCCGGCGTTGTTGACCAGCACATCCACTCCGCCGAACGCGCTGTGTGCTGCGGCGAACAAGCGCTCCACCGCCGCCGGGTCGCTGACATCGGCCTGCACGCTGATGGCGCGGCCACCGCCCGCTTCGATGTTGCGCACCAGCTGTTCGGCTTCGTCGGCATGGCCGGCGTAATTGAGCACCACCGCAAAGCCGTCGCGCGCCAGGCGCTGTGCGATGGCCGCGCCGATACCGCGCGAGGCTCCGGTGACAAGGGCAACCTTCTGTTGTTGACTCATGGATGTGTCCGTTTGCACCGCGGGGCTGCGGCGTTGCGAAAACTATCCAATGCAATGACACGACGATCATCACGCCAAACCGCACAACACTGTTCCCGGTGCGCGAACAGTGCGTGGCGAGCCAACGGTCCGGTTCGTTGCCGCGCGGCTGAGGGCGCTTCCGCAGTACGGGCCGCATCGACCGTATCGGCAACGGACTGGCGGCACACGCGGCCGCTACCCGGCTAACCCGCAGCAGCGCCCGCCTTGCCCGGAAACAGCCGCCCGCCCACCGTACGCGCCGTTTCGAAATGCGACTCCGGAAACGCGGGGTCGGGCACGGTCAGCAGCTCGCTGGTGCGCACCGGCGCACCGCAGAAATCGAAGATGCCGTGGTCGATCTGGCTCTTCATCGCGCCGAAGTAGCCGTGGCGCGCATAGGTGCGCTCGTCGGCACCGCCAATGGCCAGCAGATGCACATCCAGCTCCCCTAGCCGTTTGACGATCCTGCCGTCCGGCGCCTCGTCGAACGCCCAGCCCAGCGTGAAAACGCGGTCGATCCAGCCCTTCAGCAATGCCGGAAACCCCCACCAGTAAACCGGGTACACCAGTACCAACGCATCCGCGCGCTCCAGCCGCGCATGCTCGGCGGCCACATCCGCCGGTGCCGGCGCGCGCTGCTGAAACAGCGCGACATCGCCCAGCGTGAAGCGCGGGTCGAAACCTTCCTGCGCAAGGTCGGCAACGTCGAACGTGTGGCCCGCATCGTGGGCGGTCAAGCCCGCAACGACCTGCGCTGCCACCGCATGCGTATGTGAACTCGGCTCGGGATGTGCAATAACGATCAGGGAATGCATGCGGCAAGAACTCCTGGAGAGCGCTCATGAGGGAGAAAGGGTGTGGCACGCCGCCGCCGCACATGGGCGCAGCTGCGCGTTGGCTGCAGCGCACCTCGCAGTATCGCCACGCCTGCATGTGGGCGATGGAATCGCAACCAGGCGCAACAGGTAACGCAGGCGCCGTTGCGTGTTATCCAGCGCAAACGTGTATGCCATCATCGGCAACCGCCACGCCGGCCACAAGAACGCACGCAAAGGTAAGTAACGCACCCATGGGAAAGCCGCACACCCCGGACACCGCCGCCTGTGATGTCGAAGCCCTGCTCAACCTCATCCAGGGCCGTTGGAAACTGCTGCTGCTGTTCCACCTGTTCGACGGCCAGGTGCAGCGCTACTCCGACCTGGAGCGCCTGGTTCCCGGCATTTCGCAGAAGATGCTCGCCCAGCAGCTGCGTCAGCTCGAACGCGACGGCCTGGTGCGACGCACGGTCTATCCGCAGGTACCACCGCAGGTGGATTACCGGCTGACGCCCTGGGGGCAGGCGCTGTGTCCTGCGCTGGATGCGATGCTGGCCTGGGGCGAGGCGCGGGGAGGTAGTGACCAAGCTGACAGCACCGACCATCCAAACTGAAAGGGTCCGAGGCCGGCGCAGAGACCAAGCCATATCGCTTCTGCATCGTTTCAGGGTTGAATACCCAAAGCGGGTGCATGGTGGAGAGCAACTTCGGTAGGTCTTAACGATGAGCCAAGGAGCGTTGTCGTCGGCCTACACGACTCGGTTGCCTCAGCTGGTCAGGACGGAGTAGAAGCGGACGGGCCGGCGGCGAAGGTTGGGCAACCGTCCTCCCGCATCGCCTTCGCATAAAATGCAGGAAGATCCAACGAGGCAACGCCTTCTTCCACTGACAGCTGGAGAGGGATTGCCTCCCAGAAGCTCACAATGGCCTCGGAGAATGCGTCCAAATGTTTGTCGGTTACGCATAGGTGCGTGTAATCCACATACGTCCAGGAGTTCGCCGACTCCAGTCCGGGAATAAACCGAGGGAAGCGCTGCTTCAAGTCTTCGAAGGACTTTCCTTCGCCGTGTTTGAATACGTTCACGACCAGTCGTAAAGCTTCAAGATCTTGGTATGCAGGCACGGACGGGACGTCCCAGCCGAAGGCCACAAGCAGTCCTTCCAGCTTGCTCCAGTCCGACCGCCAGATCTCCTCGCGGGTTTTTTCGCCTATGACCCAGCCGGCCTGGCGCAACTCACGAGCCACCCGGAGGCGAAAACTCTTGTCGAAGTGGTGATACATGCCCGCAGCGATACCTAGGACGGTGCGCTCGCGCATCTCCTGCAGCAAGTCGTAGTGTTCAAGGCTCCGATGAAATGCTGCCTCGTAGAGCATGGACATGTCCCAGTTCTCCGGATCGAAAAACTCCGGTGGGCTCCCCAGGCATTCCTTGCCCATCGCATCCGCTTCCTCTTCAATTGAAGCAAACGGTGGCAAAAGCCGAGCTTTGGATTGATCCAGGTAAAAGCGTTGCTCTCTGACCCGCAATGCAATCTCTTCTGCCATAAAGCAGAAAACGCCTCTGCGCCTCCTAGTGACTTGAACTTTTAGCGTCTGAACCCCTTTACTCACGTTGAATCCTAAAGGCACTGACGGCGGGGTGTAAGGTTGCAGAACGGTGCTCCCTGACAGGGATGCCTCTGCCTTAGATCTTGATCGTCCATGACTGCTTGGCTTAGCCGTCTTTCTGGATTGCAGCCTGAAGTTGCCTGGCCACGCTATCGTCCTCATCCTTCCCGGCGACTACATCGTCATCCGTGGTCCCAGCTCCTGCTGCGCTGTTTGCTGCTGTGTCTGTTCCAAAGCCTGCTGACGCACCTGATCCTGTTTGATGACCTCGGCCTGCTGCAGGTTTTGCTGGGCCGGCTGCTGGGAGGCCTCGCGTCCATCGACATGGGCATGGAACATTGGCGCGACTCCCACCCCGTGCGGGGCGTAGACAGCAAAGACGTTGTGTGCTCCATCTCGGCCTAGGCCTCCAGTGACCTGGTCCACACGCTTCAGCAAGGGGTCTTCGGCCTGCTGCTTATAGAGCGCTGCGCTGACGTTCCGGCTCTCTTCTTCGCTCCAGTTGCCCGTGCCTTTGACCCAGTCATGGATGCGGGCATAGGCCTGATGGTCGGGATGCGCCGGGTTGTCAGCCAAAAGCTGCTGTGGATGGATATCATTTTCTGCCTTCAGCTCAGGGCGATTGCTATTACCTGCGCCTAACTGCCGCACCTCCACTGGACGCACTTGTCCCTGGGAGGTATCCGCAAACTCGAACGTCTTGCCCACCCCACCCAGGTCAATGCCAGCGTCTTCGGCTTGCTGAGCACTCACCCCCAGTTCCTGCAGGTTGTAGCCCAACTTAGGCATCGGCTGCGTCGTGACATTCGCACGATCTTTCCAGATGTCTGCGCCAGCACCGATGGCGTAAGCCGTGTAGTAGGCCTGGTAGGCCGAGGTGCCCTTGTGGCCCAAGGTGCTTCCACCCTTGTCAAAATGACATTCCGCTACCGCCTCCACGGCAGGACTCTCTATACGGCCCTGCGTGCGCTGTAACCCATGCTCATCCAGCCGGACGCCGGGCTCCAACTGATCGTTGGTGACGCAGGCGGTCGTGGGGTCCAGCCGACGAAGTAGAACTTTTTGGTTGACTTCGCCGGTGGTCGTGACCACCCGGCTCGCCACAGAGTTCATGCTCATCAACTCTGCCAGACCCTCGTCCCGGCGAGCCGAGGCAAGATATTCCTTGGCTATAGGAGTGACATCCACCACCGGCTCACCGTATTGGGCCCCCTCCTTGAGGGCTTGATCGATGCCGTAGGCAAGCTTGTATCGCGATTGCTCAGCCGACTTGGCCATCAACGCGTGCCCGGTCTCATGCCCCAACACACCAGTCAGCAAATCCAAGCGATCCGATTGCTTGGTCCTCTGGAATACATCCGCACTGACGTTGACCGTGCCCGTGCTCGCGTCGTAGTGTCCGCCCTCGTTCGGTCGGTTTGACACCGACAGGTGACGCAAACTGCCGCTCTCGATGGCCTGGGCCATCGCAGACGCAAGATATGGAGAGGTTTCGACAGCCTCGCGAAAGTCCCGAGCAGCTGAGGGCGGCAACCCGGATTGCTTCTCTACCTCATTGAGCAGTTGCTCGACACGTGGATCAACCATCGATTGGCTCCAACTCGAAGGTCACTCTCGAAACACAGTGAGGATCGTTGCGGTTGTCTGTCTTGACGGCGATGTAGACCCCAAGGTTCTGGCCGGCCTGCTTGTCGAACATGATCCGATGGTCGTCACCAAAACCTGGCTTGGTCATCCGAAAGCCCGCCGACACCAATGGGGCCTGCACCGCGTCCATGGTCAGTTCGCATGAGCCAGGAGGGTTGACCGATACTTCTATCAAGTGTCCGGGGTGCTTGGCGTAAGGCTTCCAGACCGCCAACTCGTAGCCACCCTGCCCTAATGCGCCTTTGACCCCATAGCGCCGCCCCTTGCTATCAGGAGGCAACTTCAAGTCTATGGCCTGTTCAACCGCTGCTGGAGCCGTGTCGGCTTGGGAGTGAAGCGCCTTCGCCAACTGAGCCAGGGCGTTGGTCAGTGTGGGGGCGGTCAACGCTGGACCCGCCTGCAACTCGGGGTAAGCGTCTTGGTCGACAAGCCGAGGCGTGACCTTTGCCGCGGCGTCCGCCGCGATATCGGATGCCGCAGCACCTTTGTTCTGCTCGGACTCAATTGAGGCCTGGCTTGGGGGTTTTGACACAGTGGTCTCCTGGGGCAAGGCCGAAGGTTGAGTGCATGCCACCAGTCCCGAAGTCAAAACCCCTGCGGCCAATGTCATGGCCAAGGCACAGGAGAGGGGGCGTCCGTTGCAACTGAAGTCCATAAGCCAGCTCATATGAAGAGTTGGGACGCTCAGTCTATCCTTACCGTAGCCCGGCAGGTCAAACGCAAGCATGTTCGGCTTAGCCTGACTGAGCCGCCCCGGGAACCCCGGAGGCTCCATTACTTGAGAAGATGGAGCCATGAGCAGAGCAAGCAAGTTTTCCCCAGAGGTCCGGGAGCGATCGGTGAAGATGGTGCTGGAGCACCAGGGCGGGTACGCGTCGCAGTGGTCGGCGATCGTGTCGGTGTCGGCCAAGGT
>NZ_JAJGQG010000003.1:0-250670 GCF_020783795.1 Xanthomonas sp. NCPPB 1067 | reverse complement strand
GAGAGGCGTTGGCTGTGAGAGGCGTTGGCTGTGAGAGGCGTTGGCTGTGAGAGGCGTTGGCTGTGAGAGGCGTTGGCTGTGAGAGGCGTTGGCGCATGCATCGTCGCCGGGGCTTACGCTGCCTGGCCTGTGTCGCGACGAATCGACGCCGAGCAGCGGTAGTACGATGCGATCCGGGCAGGCAAAACCAGCGCCGTTCGGCGAGCCGTAGACCGCGAAGCATTGCACCACCAGACGCCGCGTCTGGCGCAACCAGTCACGCGTGTGCAGCGACTGACGGCCGCGTCCTTCAGACCCGCTCGAGCGTCGACCCGTCCTTGCTCGCGGACTGCTTAGCCGGGATAAAGCGGAAAGCGCTTGTCCGGGTGCTTGGCCTTCCATTCCTTGTACGAACTGGTGCCTTCCCAGGCCTTGAACGCGCGCGGCGTACGGCCGCGCCCGGACCAGGTTTCGCCCGAATGCGGGAGCCAGTACTTGGCCAGGACCTCGCCTGTGGACGCCAGCGGCCCCTTGGACTTGCCGGTCATGGCGAGCGAAGCGATCTGGGATTTCTGCTTGGCATTGAAGCGGCTGGCGAACTGGGTCAACACTTCCACGACCTGGTCGAAGGCTTCCAGCGTCTGGGAATACTTGAGCTGCGCCTCCTCCTGCTCGAGCTTGCGCAGTTCTTCCAGCAATTGGGCTTTGGCGGCGGCGGTGGGTGAATCAGGCGGAACCTGGCGCATTGACGAAGCGGGGCTTGGGTGGGTCAACGAGTATTGCCGCTGGGCCGCCCAGCGTAAAGCGTCTGGCGGCTGGCGGGTCTGCTCGCGCTCAGCGATGGCGCAGCAAGGCCTGCTCGCGGGCCATGGTCAGCACCGGCCCGATGCGCCCGGCCCGTATCAGTTCGCTGCAGTGCTTGCCCACGAATTCCACGCGCGGCGCGGTGAACCATTGCACCACCCGGTCCAGCTGACCTGCGTTGATCGACCAGGCATGGCAGACCGCCTCGCCCAGTTCCTCGACCCCCACCAGGCCCATCTCGCGGATCTGCTCGGAATCGAGCTTGAACATCTCGAGCACCTTTTCGGCATCGTCGGGCGTGCCGCAGCGGACCGGCTGCTGTTCCGGCCCGGCTCGATACGCGATCGAGGCCATCCGCGCAGACTCGGCGCGACGCATGCCCTTGACCAGCGCTCCAACCAGTTGGGAATAGGTAGTGATCATGGTGCTCGCTCGGTGGTGCATGCACTATGCGCACCGGCGACGACCCGCTCAATCAGGAGGTTCCTGACCGCGGGGAAGGAAATTTCGCAACAGTCCAGTCATGGTTTTCGGCGCAGCCTCGCTGCAATCGATGTCATGGACGCTGCGAAAAAACCGGACCCCCCCGGCTTCGTGGCGATGCGCTGAAGTCCCCACCGCCTAGCTTATCGCCACACTCACCGGACGCATCGGCGACGCAGGATCGCCATGGGGCGGAAGCCTGCGCCGAACGGATCGACCGAGCAAGGCGTGCCCCATGTGGGAGCCGACATGGGCGACAACGCGGCCTGTGCGATGGCCACGCGCGCGCGGCTTGCCGTCCTGGCCCACGCGCCTAGTGCCGTAGCGCCTGATCGACCGCCGTCAGCGTGCGCTCGTACGACGCACGCTCGGCCGCACTCAAGAACCCTTGCTCGCGCACATGCCGGAGCACCCCCTTCTCCACCTTGGCCAGTTCCGCAACAAGGCGGCGCGACTGCCCTTGCGTCACGTCGCCTTGCTTGCGCGCCTGTGCGATCGTCTCCCGCAGCACCGCGGTGCGCCCAAAAAAATAGTGTTGCTGCGCCCGATCGACCTGCCAGCGGCCTTGCACGGGCCGAACCTCAAGCCCGCTGCCACGCACGGATTGGATGAATGCCTGATCGGCGCTCAGGGAGCCCGACAGCGCCACGGAACGCTTGTCCTGCGTCAATCCAGGGTCCACGTCCACGGCACATCCGGTCCGATGCGCCAATTCTTGCAAACGCTCATCCAGCCGCTGTGCCGGCAGCGACAGTGGGAACGGCCCCGGCTGACAGGCCGCCACGGCCTGCCCCGCGCACAGAAACACGTTCCCGAATGCAACAGCGATCGGCAGCAACCGATTGCAAACAACAGACATGGCGGCATCCAGATCCGCACGGACATACGTGCAAACCAACGCTAGACCCGCAGGACCCAACGGCGACCAAATCGACAGGACACATCACTCGCCACGCCTTCCGCAGCACACGCTCCGATCACATCGTCGGCGCGGCTGTAGTAGGTGAATTCTTCCAACGGGCTGGCTGCAGGAGCGCAGCTGGTCGCGGAGCGAACCGGAAATTGCGGAGCGGGCAGAAACGCCGGAACACTCGCGGCATATGGAGCGGGCGATGGGAATCGAACCCACGTCAGTAGCTTGGGAAGCTACAGCTCTACCATTGAGCTACGCCCGCCTGGCGTGGTGAGAGTGTAGGCGGGTGCGGGCATCGGGCGCAATGTGCGCGTGACATGCAGCAGCACCGGGACATGGCCGACTCGCCACAACTAGGCCACTTTCTCCGCCACCACGCGGCCGATCTGGGCCGAACCGGTGGTGACCGGCAAGCGAGCGGCCAGACACGCTGCGCCTGGATCCCGGCCAGGCATTGCGAGGATCCCACACGCAACGAGGGCCGGTTGCCCGGCCCTCGTGTCTTGCTGGTGCTGCAAGCTCTACGACGCGATCAGAATGCGCCGCTGAAATTCACGAACAGGGTCGCATCGCGTGCGCTGCGCTGGGCAGTGGTGGTGCTCAGGCCGATGTTGCTCTGCAGGCCCCACAGGCCGGTGCGCGCACCCAGTACCACGGTGGCGTAATTGCGATCGAAGTTCTGACCCGGGACGGTGTACATGCCTACCTGCGGCATCGACTGCAGCCAGGCGCTGGCTTCGCCGCCATCCTTGAACTCGTGGTCGTAGGTGGCCTGCAGGTAGGGCTTGACCATGGCGCCATCCAGACGCACCTGGAAGCCGACCCGGCCCACCAGCGAATCGATGTCCTGATCGGCATAGCCCAGCGCGGTCGCGCCTGCGTTGCTTTCGGTG
The DNA here is from genome assembly GCF_020783795.1 of Xanthomonas sp. NCPPB 1067. Classification (NCBI taxonomy): domain Bacteria; kingdom Pseudomonadati; phylum Pseudomonadota; class Gammaproteobacteria; order Lysobacterales; family Lysobacteraceae; genus Xanthomonas; species Xanthomonas sp. NCPPB 1067. The sequence continues at coordinate 247,598 of NZ_JAJGQG010000003.1, read as the reverse complement.
TAGCCGTCGAGCTTGATCTTCTGCCAGGTCAGGCCGGCCACCGGGCCGTACTTGACGTTGCCTTCGCCCAGCGAATAGCCGGCGTTGAGCGCGGCGGTGAGGTTGCTGCCGTCCGGCGAACCGCTGTGCACGCGGGTGGCCGGCCCGAGCTGCACTTCGCGGTCCACGTCGTAGCTCAGCCAGCTGTAGCTGACCTGGGCATTGACCCACACCGGGCCGGTGTACCAGCCGAAGAAACCGCCCAGGGTGGTGTCGTCCTGCTTGAAGCTGCCATTGCGGTTGCCGAAGTCGGCGTCCATGCGGCCGAAACCGGCAAAGCCACCGAAGACCAGATCGCCCGCCGTCCAATCCACACCGAACAGGCCCGCCGGCGCCATGCCGTCGTACAGGTCGGCGTGGTCGTAGCGCTGCATGTCGCCACGCACGCTCCCCCACCAGCGCAGGCCGTCGGCGTCAGGCTTGCCGTCCAGATGCCAGGCCACCTGATCGGCGCGCGCGCGGCCGCCGGCCTGCGCGGAATGGGTCAGCACCTGCTGCAGACGCGGCGCTTCCAGCAGCGAGATCGCGTACTGGCCCAGGATCTGATGGACTGCGGTGGTCGGATGGATGCCGTCTGCGAACACATAGGTGTTCTGCGCATTGGCCGCGACCAGGCTGGTCGGGTTGCAGGCCGGCAGCGCCAGCGCCGGGTTGCAGGCGGTGCTGGTGACGTTACTGAAACCAAAGGTGCCCGGCGTGGCGACGATTTCCTGCAGCATGTGGAAGGTATCGACCGGGATCACGCGCAGGCCAGCCGACTGCAGGCCGTTGAACAAGGCCGTGTTGTAGGTGGTGGCCGCAGCGGTGCCCTGCGCCATTCCCACAGCGCCGCCAGCGCGGAAGCGCGGGGTGAGGCCGACGTCCGGGATGGTGGGCACCATGACGTAGCGCGCGCCGGCATTCTGCAGGGTGGCCACGGCACCGACCTGTGCGGTGACCGCGCCGCCGATGATGGCCTGCGCCTGCGCCGGAGCGAGGGACGCGGCGAGCAGGTCGTTGGCGCCGCCCCACACGGTGTAGAGCGCGTTCGGGTCGGCGCGGCCGCCGTTGGCAGTGAGGTAGGTATTGATCTGGCTGGTCACCGACGGTGCGGCGCCGAGCACGCTGACCGAGCTGGCCTGGATACGCGCGCCGCCGGCAGCGTAGTTGTCGCCGATCTGGCCATTGCCGTTGGGCGCGGCATTGGTGGCGAAGTGGTCGGCCACGTACTCGGCCCATACCCAGCCCGGGTTGGTGGTGAACTTGCCGGTGACTGGGCGCGAGGCGGCCGGCAGCAGCGGGTTGTAGTAGCCGCTGTCGGTCAGGCTGTCACCGAAGAAGACGGTGCGATCGAAGGCCGACTCGGCCATGGCCGGGGTGGCCGCGATGGCGATGGCAACGGCCATCAGGGAACGGATCGGGCGAAATGTTGAAGCCATGGGAGTGCCTGTGTGATGGGAGTGGGACCGGGGATCGACCTGCTGCATACGTACGCCGGCGCATGGCAATGGTTTCATCCTGGCCGCCCGTGCTCACGCTGCATCGCCGCATAACGCAAAAACGCGCGCCCGGACGGCGCGCGATGCAACAATGATGACATGAACATTCAACTCAACGGCAGCCCGCGCGCACTTCCCGACCAACTGACACTGGCCGCCTTGCTGGAGCAGGAGGGCCTGGCCCAGCGGCGCGTGGCAGTGGAAGTCAACGGCGAGATCGTTCCACGTGGGCAACACGCCACGCATGCGCTGCATGCAGGCGACGTGGTGGAAATCGTACATGCGCTGGGCGGCGGCTGATGCGTCACGCCGCCCGACGCACCTGAGCACGATGGGTGATAATTGCGCCATGACGAATCCTGCCCCCTCCGACGCGCTGGTCATTGCCGGCAACCGCTACCGTTCGCGCCTGCTCACCGGCACCGGCAAGTTCAAGGATCTGGACCAAACCCGCCTGGCCACCGAGGCGGCCGCCGCCGACATCGTGACCGTGGCGATCCGCCGCGTGAACATCGGCCAGGACCCCAACGCGCCCAGCCTGCTCGACGTGCTGCCGCCGGACCGCTATACCCTGCTGCCCAACACCGCCGGCTGTTACACCGCCGAAGACGCAGTACGCACCTGTCGGCTGGCGCGCGAACTGCTGGACGGCCACACCCTCACCAAGCTGGAGGTGCTGGGCGACGAGAAGACGCTGTACCCGGACGTGGTGCAGACGCTCAAGGCCGCCGAGCAACTGGTCGCCGACGGCTTCGACGTCATGGTCTATACCTCCGACGATCCGATCCTGGCCAAGCGGCTGGAAGAGATCGGCTGCGTGGCGGTGATGCCGCTGGCCGCGCCGATCGGCTCGGGCCTGGGTATCCAGAACAAATACAACCTGCTGGAAATCATCGAGAACGCCAAGGTACCGATCATCGTGGATGCCGGCGTGGGCACCGCCTCGGATGCGGCGATCGCGATGGAGCTGGGCTGCGATGGCGTCCTGATGAACACCGCCATTGCCGGCGCACGCGATCCGATCCTGATGGCCAGCGCCATGCGCAAGGCGGTCGAGGCCGGACGCGAGGCCTTCCTGGCCGGGCGCATTCCGCGCAAGCGCTATGCGTCGGCGTCGAGCCCGGTGGATGGCGTGATTGGATGAGTGGGTGGTCTGCGTTGACATTGCGGCCGAGGCGCAATGATTGGCAGTGCGGCGTGCCGGATATGACCGCTGCCAGATCGCGCGTTGCTGCGAGCGCCCCGTCACACCGTACTCTCACCCCAACCCCCGCTCTGCGCCCCGGCCCGCGCCTGCGTCGCGGGCGCTCCTCGGCACGCGCGCCCACGGCGCGCAAGCTGTGCCTCCTCGCCCCGGTGGGAGAGGGGCGTTCGTTTCGTCGATGACTTAATTCATGACCGACCCTTTCACCAGCAACGGCGCCAAGATGCCGCCCAAACCCTTCACCATCGAAGAGGGCCGCCGCCAGGTGCGCAGCTTCGTGTTGCGCCAGGGGCGCTTCACGCCTGCGCAGCAGCGCGCCTTCGACGCGCTGTGGCCGCGGTTCGGATTGGACTACACCGGTGCACCGCGCGATCTGGATGCCACCTTCGGCCGCAGCGCCCCCAAGGTACTGGAGATCGGTTTCGGCAACGGCGCCGCGCTGCGCTTCGCCGCCCAGCATGACCCCAGCCGCGACTACATCGGCATCGAGGTACATGCACCCGGTGTAGGCCGCCTGCTCAATGCGCTGGACGAAGACGGCAGCGCGCATGTGCGCCTCTACCACCACGACGCGGTGGAAGTGCTGGAACGCGAAATCGCCGATGGCGCGCTGGACGAGGTGCGCATCTACTTCCCGGACCCCTGGCACAAGAAGCGGCACAACAAGCGCCGCCTCATCCAGCCGGCCTTTGCGCAGTTGCTGGTGCGCAAGCTGCGCCAGGGCGGCCGCCTGCATGCCGCCACCGACTGGGCCGATTACGCCGAACAGATGTGGGACGTGCTCGATGCCACCGACGGACTGGTCAACCGCGCCGGCCCGCGCGGCCACGTCGAACGCCCGGCCTGGCGACCGCAGACCCACTTCGAAACCCGCGGCCAGAAGCTTGGCCATGGCGTGTGGGATCTGTTGTACGACCGGGATTCGGGTGTGGGGATTGGGGATTCGTAACAGCGCCTTCCCGCACAATCGACGCCGCAGCAGCTCAACGAATCCCCACTCCCGAATCACGAATCCCGGCCACTAATGGACACCGCGCTGACGCTGACCAACGATATGAAGCTCGTCCTCGGGCTGGTCGGCTTCACGATGGCGATGTTCCTGTTCGAGCGCATCCGCGCCGACGTGGTGGCGTTGATCGTGCTGGTGGTGCTGGGCGTCACCGGGCTGGTGGCGCCGGAAGAACTGTTCGGCGGTTTTTCCGGTAACGCGGTGATGAGCATCATCGCCACCACCATCCTCGGCGCAGGCCTGGAACGCACCGGCGCGTTGAACCGGCTGGCCAGCTGGTTGCTGCGGCGCTCGCACGGCAGCGAGCAGCGGCTGATGATGATGACGCTGGGCATCTCCGGTTTGAACTCGTCATTCATGCAGAACCCGTCGGTGATGGCGTTGTATCTGCCGGTGGCCTCGCGCCTTGCCGCACGCACCGGGCTCACCCTGCAGCGCATGCTGCTGCCGATCGCTTCGGCCATCGTGATGGGCGGTGCACTCACCATGGTGGGTAACTCGCCGTTGATCCTGCTCAACGACCTGCTGGTGTCGGCCAACAACAACCTGCCCTCGGGCATGGCCAGCATCGAGCCGCTGACGATGTTCGCGCCGCTGCCGATCGGCGTGGCCTTGCTGATCGCGGCGCTGCTGTACTTCCGCTTCTATGGCGACCGCAAGCTGATCGAGGAAGAGCGCCTGATCAACGAAGGCGTGACGCCGTCGCGCACCGAAAGCTATTTCGCCAAGACCTACGGCATCGATGGCGATGTGTTCGAGCTCATCGTCACCGCCGAAAGCCCGCTGGTCGGCATGACCCTGGGTGAAGCCGAGGCCCTGCACGATGCGCCGCTGCTGCTGGCGCTGAAGACCGGCAACGACACCCGTCTGGCGCCGCCGGCGGACATGCGCATCTGGGTCGGCAGCGTGCTGGGCGCGATGGGCCGGCGCCAGGAGGTGGCCGACTTCGCGCAGAACCATTTCCTGCGCATGTCCTCGCGGCTGCGCAACCTGGGCGATCTGTTCAACCCGAGCCTGGCGGGCATTTCCGAAGCGGTCATCCCGCCCAATTCGCGGTTGATCGGCAAGAGCGCCGGCGAACTGCGGCTGCGCAAGCAGGCCGGCATCAGCCTGCTGGCGATCAACCGCGACAAGCAGGTCATCCGCGAGGACGTGCGCAACGTGCCGCTGCGCGCCGGCGACATGTTGGTGTTCCACAGCATCTGGCAGGATCTGGCGCAGGCAGCGGAAAGCCGCGACTTCGTGCCGGTCACCGATTTCCCGAAGGGCGAACAACGCCCGCACAAATTCAAGATCGCCATGGCGATCTTCGCCTTCACCATCTTGATCGCACTGACCTCCAAGCTGCCGGTGGCACTGACGCTGATGACCGGCGTGGCCTGCATGCTGGTGGCCGGCGTGCTGCGCATGGACGAGGCCTACGCCTCGATCAACTGGAAGACCATCTTCATGATGGCCGGGCTGATTCCCCTGGGTTGGGCGATGGACAGCAGCGGCACCGCTGCCTGGGTCGCCGGCCACACCATCGACCGCCTGCCCGAAGGCATCCCGGTGTGGGCGCTGGAAATCAGCCTGGCGCTGCTGACCACCGCGTTCTCGCTGGTGATCAGCCATGTGGGTGCGACCATCGTGATGGTGCCCATCGCGGTCAACCTGGCGTTGGCGGCCAACGGCAACCCCACCGCCTTCGCACTGATCGTGGCGCTATCGGCATCCAACAATCTGATGACCGCCTCCAACCCGGTGATCTCGATGGTCGCCGGCCCGGCCAACTATCAGCCGCGCGAACTGTGGCGCGTGGGCGCACCGCTGGCGCTGATCTACATCGTGGTGATGGTGGCGATGATCAACCTGATGTTCTGGTGGGCGGCGCGCTGAGGGCGGCGATACGCCGGCGGATGCCTCACTCATTGCACGCGCCATGCAGCGACCACGCCAGACACCGGCGGGCCGCTGCACTCTGCGCGCAGGTCGCGGCCCGGTCGTCGCGCGCGCGGGCCATCTTCGACGCGCGCAGCGCTCCCGTTCTTGCGGTGACGTTCTGTCTTGCGCAGGGCTCGCGGGCCGCGCTGCGGGCGCTGCCCTAGGCGAGCAGCACCTGCCCTGCCTCGATGCGCACCGGCACCGCGACCAGCGATTGGCCGCGACATGGCCCGCTGATGCATTCGCCTGCCCCCAGCTCGAATGCAGCGCCGTGCGCGGCGCAGACCAGATGGCCGTCTGCGGTCTTGAGAAACTGACCCGGCGCCCAGTCCAGCCGTCGGCCGGCATGCGGACAGACATTCAACCAGGCACGCACCTGCTCGCCGTCGCGGTACAGCACCAGCGATTCGGCACTGCCGCCCCACACCGCCTCCACTTCCAGCACTCCGGCATCGGGAATCTGTGCGACGGCGACAAGCGGGACGGGCGATGGCGCGGACATTGGCACTGGCTGCTGACGGTGGGCGGCGATTGTGGCATGCGCCTGGCTACGGCCGCTGCCGGCGGCCTGTGGTGCAGGCAGGCGGACCTGACGACCGTCATGGGCATGCGCTTGCCCGTGATGTAATGCCCTTAACAAAACAGACGTAGATTTAACGAAGTTTTCACTCAATGACATGAAACCGCAACGATACTGCGCGCTCGTTTCCTGCCCGGCAGCCCACCGCCATGCCTGCACGCATTTTCCAATCCGGCCACCTGCATCACCTGTTTGCGCCGCGCAAGCCGCGCCACCCGCTGGTACGCGTCGCTGCCGGCCTTGCCGGGCTGGCCATTCTTGCGGTGCTGATCTTCTTCAGCGTCTTCGTGGGTGCGGCGATGATCCTGGGCGGCATCGCCTGGAAGCTACTGAGCAAGTCGAACCGGCGGGCGCCGCAGCAGGCGCGCGTGGTCGATGCCGAATACCGCGTGGTGCGCAAGCCTGCGCTGCCGATGTCGCACTGAGGCCTGCGCGGCACGCCTGCCGAGCCGGTCCACACTCCCACTGCATCGCATCGGCATGTCGACGGACATGCCGATGTCGTTTGCACGCCAAGATGCATCTACTGCGATGTGCCGGCCGCTGCCCGGTGCGCCATTGCCGAAGGTTCCGTCGTACGCCGTAGAGCGGCTAGACTCACGCGTCCCGTTCCGAGGATGCGCGCATGACCCACGATGTGATTCCCGCTGCCGATGTTCCGCGTATTCCGGTGATCGGCGGCGGCAATTTTCCAGTGCATCGCATCTATTGCGTCGGCCGAAACTTCGCCGACCACGCGCGTGAAATGGGTGCCAGCGCGCCGGCATCGAAGGCAGAACGCGGCCAGCCGACCTTCTTCATGAAGCCTGCCGACGCCATCGTGGTCGGCCACGGCGACCACATCGCCTACCCGCCCGGCACCCGGGAGCTGCACCACGAAGTGGAACTGGTGGTCGCGCTGGGGAGCGATGCGCCGGCGGGCGAAGTGCCAGTGGACCAGGCCGAGGCGTTGATCTACGGCTATGGTGTGGGCCTTGACCTGACCCGGCGCGATCTGCAGGCCGCTGCCAAAGCCAAGGGCCTGCCCTGGGATACCGCGAAGGGCTTCGACCAGTCCGCGCCGATCAGCGAACTGGTGCATGCCGGCGAGGTGGGCGCACTGGATGCGCTGAACCTGTCGCTGGAAGTCAACGGGCAGGTACGCCAGCAGTCGTTGCTGGATCAGATGATCTGGAGCGTGCCGGAAATCCTGCACGAGCTCTCCAAACTCTACGCACTGCGCGCCGGCGATCTGATCTTCATGGGCACACCAGCCGGCGTGGGGCCCTTGCTGCCGGGCGACCAGTTCAGTGCGCGCCTGGAGAACGTGGCCGAGCGCCACGGCATCATCGCGGGCTGACATCGGCCGGGCTAGGATCGGCTCAGCGGCAGTTGGTCCGCGACCGCATCAGGAGTGCGCTATGGGAATGGTCAGCGAATTCAAACAATTCGCAATGCGCGGCAACGTCATCGATCTTGCGGTCGGTGTGGTCATCGGCGCGGCGTTCGGCAAGATCGTCACCGCATTGGTGGAGAAGATCATCATGCCGCCGATCGGCTGGGCCATCGGCAACGTGGATTTTTCGCGCTTGGCGTGGGTACTCAAGCCGGCCGGGGTCGACGCTACCGGCAAGGAGATTCCGGCCGTGGTGATCGGCTACGGCGATTTCATCAACACCGTCGTGCAATTCGTGATCATCGCCTTCGCGATCTTCCTGGTGGTCAAGCTGATCAACCGTCTCAGCCATCGCAAGCCCGATGCGCCCAAGGGACCGAGCGAAGAAGTGCTGTTGCTGCGCGAGATCCGCGATAGTCTCAAGAGCGACACACTCAAGCCGCCGGTTGCGCCGTAAACGGCCCCATCCGCCGTGCGCGCGGCACGGGACAATGACCTTTCACACGCCGACAGGGGGACCTTGCGCTGATAAGCTCGAGGTCCCCCTGTCGTTTGGAGCCGCCTGCATGCGTCGCCTCGCTGTCGCCATTTCCGCCCTGCTCGCCTGCTCGTCTGCGCTCGCCGCGCAGACCACCATTCCCGACAGCGCGTTGCGCACCGCCACACAGCTGCGCGAGCAGGCGCTGACCGACACGACCGGCTTTGCAGTGGTGGAATCGCTGACCACCGAAGTGGGCCCACGCATCGCCGGTGGCGAAGCCGATCCGCGTGCAGTGGCCTGGGCCAAGGCCAAGTTCCAGGCCTTGGGCTTCGACAAGGTGTGGACCGAGCCGGTGACCTTTCCCAAGTGGGAGCGGCGTAGCGAACACGCTGCGGTGCTGGGCGCGCATGCACAACCGCTGACCATCACGGCCTTGGGTGGCAGCCCGGGGGGCAGTGTCGAGGGTGAAGTGGTGCGCTTCGAGACCCTTGCCGCGTTGCAGGCCGCGCCCGCAGGCTCGCTGGCCGGCAAGATCGCCTTCGTGGACTATCAAATGGTCAAGGCGCGCGACGGCAAGGATTACGGCAATGGCGGCGCGGTGCGCAGCAAGGGACCCTCGGAAGCGATCCGCAAGGGCGCGCTCGGCTTCGTGATGCGCTCGGCCGGCACCGATTCGCATCGCGTGCCGCATACCGGCATCACCCGGTTCGACGAGGGGCTTACGCCGGTGCCGGCAGCGGCCCTGTCGGTGCCCGACGCCAACCAGCTCGCGCGCCTGGTCGCCCTGGGCGCCACACGCATCCGCCTGAGCCTGGATTGCGGCTGGGACGGCACTGCCACGTCGTACAACGTGATCGGCGAAATCACCGGCCGCAGCAAGCCCAAAGAAGTGGTGGTGATCGGCGGGCACCTGGATTCCTGGGATCTGGGCACCGGTGCGATCGACGACGGCGCTGGCGTGGCGATCACCATGGCGGCCGGCCATCTGATCGGGCAACTCGAGCAGGCTCCCAAGCGCAGCATCCGCGTGGTGGCCTTCGCCAACGAAGAACAAGGCCTGTACGGCGGCAAGGCCTATGCCGCCGCGCACGGCAAGGATGCCAAGGACATGGCGCTGCATCAGATCGGCGCGGAGAGCGACTTCGGCGCAGGGCGGATCTATGCATTCAATACCGGCTCCGTAGCGCCGGACGCGTCGCGCGCTGCGACGAGGCAGATTGCCGAGGTGTTGGCACCGCTGGGCATCGAATACGCACCGACCAAGGGCGGGCCGGGCCCGGACGTCGGCCCGATCTCCGCCAAGGGCGGTGCCTGGGCATGGCTGGCGCAGGACGGCACCGACTACTTCGATCTGCACCATACCGCCGACGACACCCTGGACAAGATCGACCCGAAGGCGCTCGCGCAGAACGTGGCCGCCTACACCGTGTTCGCGTATCTGGCGGCCGAAGCCGATGGCGATTTCGGCAGCCGCGCCCGCGCTGTACAGCCGCCGAGCGAGTAAGCTGGCAGCGCATCGCCCGCTTGCGCTTCTACTCCAGGACGAGCACACACGATGGTGGTCAAGCGCAAACGCAGTGCGAACACCGCGGCGACGTTGCTGGATGTCGCCAAGCATGCAGGCGTGTCGCCGATGACCGCCTCGCGCGTGATCAACCGCCACCCGCATGTCGGGCAGGACATGCGGGAGCGGGTGGAAGCGTCGGTACAGGCGCTGGGCTACCGGCCCAATCTGGCGGGCCGCTCGTTGCGCACCAGCGGCCTGCTGCGCATCGGCGTGCTGTACAGCAACCCGAGCGCGGCCTATCTCAATCAATTCATGCTGGGCCTGCTCGAACAGAGCAGCCTCAATGGCAGCCAGGTACTGGTGGAAAAATGCGGCGCCATCCGCAGCCAGCGCGCCGCCACCGAGCGTCTGCTGGCGGCCGGCGTGGACGGCGTGATCCTGCCGCCGCCACTGTGCGATTCGCGTCAGACCATCGCCGAACTGGATGCACGCGGGATTCCGGTGGTGGCCGTGGCCAGCGGCGCGCCGATGGCGCAGATCAGCTCGGTGCGTATCGACGACTATCAGGCGGCGCGCGCCATCGTCGCGCATCTGATCGAGCTCGGACATCGGCGCATCGCCTTGATCAAGGGCGATCCGAAACATACGCCGAGCGCGCTGCGTGCCAACGGGTACGCCGACAGCCTGCAGGCGGCAGGTCTGGACATCGCCGACGACCTGATCGCAGACGGGCTGTTCACCTACCACTCCGGCCTGCTCGCCGCGCGCAGCCTGCTCGCCCGTCCGCAGCCGCCAACCGCGATCTTCTGCAGCAACGACGATATGGCCGCCGCCGCGGTCGCCGTCGCGCACGGATTGGGATTACGCGTGCCCGAGGACGTCTCGGTGGCCGGGTTCGACGACACGCCGGTGGCCACCACCATCTGGCCCGAACTCACCACCGTGCATCAACCGGTGGCCGCAATGGGGCGCGCGGCGGTTTCTCTGCTGGCCGATGCGATCCGCCAGCGGCGCAAGGGCGACTCGATGACCGGTGTGCACCAGGTCATGAAATACACCGTGGTCAAACGCGGCTCCACGGCAGCGCCGCCGCAGGGGTGAGTGCCTGACGCCCCTGAGCGATGGGCTGGCACCGGCTGTTCATGCGTATACGCCAGGGGGAACAGCCCTCCGGAAGATCTGCTGCAGCGCGGTCACCATGTGCAGGCAGTGCGTCGCGCTAGCTGCGTACGACATCGACCCGTGCCACACCCAGCAGGCCCGCCAGCGGCACCTGTGCCTGGCGCTGCCGCGGGTTGGCGACCAGCTTCTGATCGCGCAGGATGTCCAGCAAGCGCTCTGCCAGGGGCATCACCATGTGCCTGCCCCAGCAGCGCTCCGACGCGTGACCGAACGGCAGATAGCCGGGGACATCGTCAGGATCCAGCTGTTCCCAACGCTCAGGACGAAAGTCATCGGGCGATTCCCATAATGCAGGATCGCGGTGGCTCAACAATGGCAGCACCAACACGTCGTCCTGCACCCCGATGCGGCTGTCGAGCTGCGGATACTCCGGTGAAGCCGTGCGCAAGATGTTCCAGGACGGCGGCAACAGACGCAGCGATTCGTAGACGATGTTCCGGCTGGAACTTCCAGGATCGAAGGGCGATCCCAGCCACAGCGCATTGGCAACGAGCGTGGAAATGGTGAAGCACACCGGCGCGGCAGTTCGTCGATACAACCCCATCGCGAAGCGGCGCGCATCATAGCCATCTGCAGCAGCGGTCAAGGTAGCAAGTGCCGATGCATTGGCCTGCACCTTCAGTGGTGTCGTTGCACCTGCGGCGATGACGGCCCAGGTCAGCTTGGGTGTCAGTTCCAGTGTGCGGTCCATCAACAGGCGTAACCGCAGCGGGTCGCCGCCCAGCAGCAGATCGCGCAAGTACACGTGCCCCGCATGCGGCCACACACCGGCCAGATCCACACCCGCCGCAACGGGGCGTTTCAACGCCTCGCGGACATCACGCCCGATGGCTTGCATCAGTTTGGAGGCATGCGTGCGGGCAATGGATCTTCCCTGAAGCGGTTTGAAGGTCGGTCGCTCGCCTTCGGTCGCCGGACGCGCATCGAGCAATCGATGCGTCAGCAGAGGACCGGCAATCCCGACGGTATCTCCATCCAGCCGAAACACCTCCTTGCCCAGGTGTTCGCGCAGGAGAGCAAGCAGGCGCGGTGCGAACACCGTGGTCCTGCCTAATTCGGCGGCACTGGATACAGACATGCGCATCGCTCGGGTTCGGTAACGCCCGCGTCCGGCAGCACACTGACCTCGCGCGGGCGGGCATTGCCAACATCACACTGGGCGCAAGGCGGTGTCGGCCGCCCTGCTCAGCGAGTCAGTACCAGATGTACCAGGAGTAGGACTTCAGGCTCTTCTTGGAAGCGAGCAGGTTTTTGAGCGAGAACAGCATCTTCATGAGCGACATCCTGTTTGGGGAGTGGTTTGCCCGAGTGGGCGTTCGCACAATCGACAGCGGATCCTGCGAGCGGAAACGGTCGCGCCCGCCACACCACCCTACGCCCGGCACTCAGTGAAGACAATTGGCGAACATTGCGTACGCGCACACATTCGTCAGATGGCAGAAGCCAGATCACAACAACCCTCGGTTTGACATCCACAACTTCGCACCACAGACAAACGGACATGGCGGCCAGACGGCCGCCATGGTTTCAATCGGGATACGTTCACGACAGCGATGACTCGGTATCAGCAGCTGCCATCCATTTCCGGTGGGCACCGGCAGACCGATGCCCACCCGGCCGCATCACCTATTGGGCTTGGCACGCACGACAGCGGACGGGGCACTCGCTCCGGCCGCGCTGTTTGCGGTCACCACATAGTCGTAGTCGGCGCCGTTGCTGACCGACCGATCGACATACGACGCCGCGCCGACGGTGGACCCCACCGTGGTGAACGCTCCGGCTCCGCCGGCACGCCGCTGCACCGTGTAGCTGGTCGCTCCGGCCACTGGCGACCAGCTCAGCTTGACCCGGCTGTCGCCGACGGTGGCGGTGAGACCCCGCGTTGCACTGGGTGCCGCGACCGGTGCGGCGGTGGCGACCGTGGTGCTGGCGGTTGCGATGACCGGATACGCGTTGTTCACCAACTCGACGAACTGGTTGTGGAACCAGGCGCCGGAGATCGGCGCGCCGGGGAAGGAGCCGGACAACACCCCATCGGCGGTCGTGTAGGTGGGATCGCACATCCGGTCGAAGCCCTTGCCCTCATTGTTGGGAATGAGGGAGCTGGAGCCGTCGGATTCGCCCGGCGGCTTGACCCAGGCATACGCATCCAGATGCGGACCAGGTGCGGCCGTCGGCAGCTCGCCGATGCCCGCGCCCTTCTGATTGCACCAGTTACCGCGGTGCAGACGGCGATCGATGCGGCCGGAATTGACGTAACTGGTGATGTCGTTACCGAAGGCGCCGCTCGGGCGATTCGGCCCGCCCCAACCATTACGGCCGGTATCGACGATGAAACCGATGGAGCTGGGCCAGCCCGCGCTGACGAACCCGTTGTACAGGGCCTGGGTAAAATCGGTCTCGTCGAAATACGGATTCCACTCGTAATACTTCGACGATTTGATCGGTTGCCCGTTGATGCTCAATTCGGGGTTGGGCAGATTCGGCTCGTTCAACGGCGTGGTATTGGCGGTATTGGTGACGAACCCGTCCACACTTGCAAGGCCGGCGGTTGTACCGCGCACCACCCTGGTGTAAAGCGAAATCGACGGGCCACGATTGCTATCCCAGCCCAGCCAGCCGGAATGGCCGATATCCAGGTAGTTGTAGGTGTTCGGGATGGCATGCAGCTTGTTGATGGCGTACTTGATGCCTTCTTCGTAAATGCCAGTGGAACTGGCCAACGCGCAGCGCATATCGTTCAAATTGGTGACCAGATTGGGAAGACTGTCCGGCTCGATCACGTTGACGATGCGAATATCCTTGTATTTCGGATCGGCGAATATCGCGGCGATCACGTCGATGTATTCCTTCTTGTAACGCTCCAGCGCTGCGGGGGTCAGCGGCAATTCGCCATTGGAGGCCAGCGCGTGGCAGTCGCGGCCCGGCAGGTTGTAAATCACGAAGCTGGCCGTGATCGGCGTATTTGGCTTCTTCTGTGCCAGTGCGGCATCCAGATGCCCTCGCAAACCCAGCCGTCCGGCGTTCTGCGAGCCTCCGCCGATCGCAGCGATGCGGTCCAGCCACACCGCGGTGGGGTAGGTCTTCACCACGCCCATCTTTGCCTTCAGCGGAAGGCCCTTGACCTTCGCGATCGATGCATCGACCTTCTTGGCGTAATCGGGATTGACATACCCGCTGGCGCCAACGAACGGATTGTCGACATGGGCTTGCGCGCCCACCGCCCCGATCAAAAACGGGTTCACTGCCAATAGCGAGAGCGCCAGCGAGCGTTTGAGATTCCGACGAATGCCTTTCCTGGTCATGACTTTCACCTTAGTGATCTTCGGAGGGTTATTACTAGCGTTGGACTGCAGCACGTCCTTCGATTGCCTTCGGTTCTTGAAACACTCGCCGGATAGTTTCTGAGGCCGATCGAATCCGCTCCATCGGCGCATGACCGAAGAGGATTCGCACGGCATTATCTTGGCAACACCCAGCAGCTCGCGCAGCCCGGGAGTGGCTGCAAACGCCTGAAAAGGTGTGGCTAGGACTTCAGACCCGTTGCAGGCCAGGCTGTCGTCGACATTATCTTCGCGACGGTGGCCTGAGTGATGTTCGGAGTATCTCCAGGGAGCGATTGAGCGAGCAGCATCGATGCTGTGCCTGCGAACGGGGTGACCGTGTTCGCCACGCGGAAACTACGCCGCATACCAGGCATGCGCAATCTTCAAAAATTGCGTTCGGGCACAGATCCGGCGACTGTCCATGGCGACATTTCAACTGCAGGCATTAGGACACAATTGAATGTGCCAATACGCACAAAAAAAACGGCCGCATCGCTTCCCGACGATGCGGCCGAATGGGAGGGTACCCGACATGATCGTCGGGTGTACTGCAGCGCCGAACGCATCGGCGACGGGAAGAACGCGCAATCACCACTTGGAGAGGGACGACAGAAGATCATGAGCGACACGCCGCAGGGGTGCGCCGTGTCGCACATCGCTACATCCGATCAGAACCGCAGGCGCACGCCGGCGTAGTAACGACGCTCGAAGATGTTCTGGTCGTAGTAGTGGTTGCTCCATTGCGCGTACCGGCGCTCGCTTTCACCAGTGAGGTTGGTAGCCTGGGCATACAAGGTGAGATGGTCGTTGACGTCGTAGCTCAGCGACGCATCCAGGTAGCCCACGTCGTCGTTCCAGATGGCCAGCCTGTCGCCCCACGCGCCGCTATTGACCTGACTGAAGCGCTTGCTGCGCCAGTTGTAGGCCACACGCGCCTGCAACCTGTCCTTCTGGTACCACAGCACCGCATTGGCCTGGTGCTTGGAGTTGTCGCCGATCGGCAGCGTATTGCCCTCGATATCGGTATTGTCGGTGTCAGCGTCGGAGAAGGTGTAGTTGATGTTGGTGCCGAAGCCGCTGAGCCAGCCAGGCAGGAAATCGAAAGCCTGCTGATAGCCGATCTCGAAACCCTTGATCTTGCCGCCGCCGCCGTTGACGATGCGCTCCACCGGCCCACCCAACCGCGCCACGCCGTCGGCATCGGGCTGCGGCTCGATGTTGGTGACGGTGGTGGGGAAGGACTTCACGTCGATCAGGAAGGCGCCGACGCTGATCAGCGAGGCATCGGCGAAGTACCATTCCCATGACGCGTTGTAGTTGGTGGCGCGGTACGGATCCAGATCCGGATTACCAGAGCGTCCGTTGAGGAACAGCACCGCATCCGGCGGCAGTGCGGGGTTGCGCGGTGGCGTGCCGTTGACGGCATAGAAGCTCACCAGACCGCGGCCCAGATCGGGCAGATCCTGGCGGGCGACCGCCTTGTTGTAGGCAAATCGCAGCTTCTGCGCATCGGTGATGTCCAGCGACAGGTTGGCGCTGGGCAGCACGTCGGTGTACTGCCGATTCAAGCGATTGATGCCGATCGCGGGGCTGACGCCGTTCCATTCGACATTGCCGATGAACACGTTGCCACTGCTCAGATACTGATCGATCGCCAGCTTGGTCTGCACGATGCGCGCGCCGATGTTCGCCGTCCACGGCAGGCGGCTGCCGATGCCGCCTTCCAGGTTGGCGAGGAAGTAGGCCGCGCTGCTCTTCTCGGTGACCTGATAGGAATCGGCGGCTTGCTGGTAGGCCACGTTGCCCGGATACAGGCTGTCGATGTAAGCGATCGGATCCTTCATCACCTGCGGGTTGATCGCCGGCAGGCCCTGCGGCCCCAGGCCGGTGACCCTGAGCGGATCGAAATCGTTGAAGTACGCCCAATAGCCAGGAATGCTGTTGAACGGCAGCAGACGCGCTTCGGACACCCCGCTGCAGGTGTCGACGATCAGCGGATCCTTGAAGTAGTACAGCGAGCGGTTCGGATCGGCGCAGGTGGTCGATACCGGCGACAGGTAGCGATAGGTATCCAGTTTGAAATCGCGCTCTCCGTAGCGGAGGCCGAACTGGAAGCCGCGTACCACGCCCTCTTCGAACTCGAAGGTACCGTCGGCACGGAAGGCATCCATTTTTGCTTCGATCTTGTTGCCCTGGGCCCAGGTGGACATCAGCTGCCAGTTGTCCGGGTTGGACACATCGGTGTCGAGGTTGACCGCCGGATAGGTTCCGCGGAAGTCCACCGAAGCGTCCACCACCGGCAACCCGTTCGCATTGGCCCACTGGGTGACCCCACCGGCACGGGTGATGCGATCGCCGCGGGTCACCACGGCATCTGCGCGCGCTTCGTCGTAGGTGCGCTGCGCATCGCCATGCACCCAGCGGAACGAGGCGCGGAACGGGCCGCCGTCGTCGTAGCGCAGCTCCAGGTTGGTATTGAGCGCATCCGAGTCGGCCACGCCGGCCATCGAGTGCGCCTGGAAGCGGTTGTAGCGGAACCGACCGTACTCGAGCACGCCATTGCGATCGACCACCGAGCCCGGCTGCAACTGGTTGGTGGACCAGCCGGTATGCACCTGCGCGGCCACCGACGTGTCCTGGTCTTCGAGCTTGGTGTAGGCGGCGTCGGCCAGCAGCGTCCAGGAATCGTTGATGTTGAACTGGAACGAGCCGTTGACGCCGGTCCGCTGACGATCGGTACTGCGGTTGCTCAGCTCGGTGGCCACCCAGTTGTAGAAGTAGTCGCGTGGCAGGTTGGAGGCGGAGGTGTTGCTGCCGATGCGCCCGTCGCCGTTGAAATCGAAACCCACGTTCTGTTCGGTAGATTTCTGCGCACCGTTGGAATACACGCTGGGATGCTTGTTCTCCAGCGTGGCATCGGAATAGGACACCGCCAGCAGCGCGCCCCAGCGTTCGGTGCGGAAGCTGGCCAGGCCCGAATAGAGCTCGTTGAGCTCCTGCACGCGATCGCCATAGGAGCCTTCGGCCTGGCCGCTGAAGGTCCAGCCTTCGGGCAACTCGAACGGGCGGCGGGTCTTCAACGACACGGTGCCGCTGATACCGCCGTCCAGATCGGCGGCGGTCGGCGACTTGATCACATCCACGCCACTGAACAGCGTCGGCGGGATGTCGACGAAGTCCGGCTGCGCGCGACCGATGTTGGGCTGGCCGTACTGATCGCCGCCGCCGGCGCTCAGATACATTTCGCCGTTCATGGTGGTCTGTACCTGCGGCATGCCGCGGATGTTGAGTTGCGAGCCCTCGCCGGCCGAGCGCCGGATCTGCACGCCGGGCACGCGTTGCAGCGAATCGGTGATGGTGACGTCGGGCAGCTTGCCGATGTCTTCGGCCGAGATCGAGTCGATGATCTGCGCGGCGGTGCGTTTGTTCTCGATGGCCTCGGCCTGGGCGCCGCGTACGCCCTTGACCAGAATCTTGTCCAGATCGGTGACGCCAGCGGCGTTGCCAGCGTCCTGCGCGGCGGCGTGCGCGGCCGCCAGGGTGAGTGCGGCCGCCAGCGCGGCGGCCAACGGAGTGTGACGCGTACTAAGATGCAGCTTGTTCATGGTCCCCTCCCAGGGATGACGACAATCCACGACCGTTTCGAATGGCAGCGCCAGAGCACTGCGGTATTGGCTGACACGCCGACCGGCGCGTCAGTGCGAACGCCGTGGATGCCACGGCGCGTCGGTTCGCAAACGCGGTTACGGAGGTCCGTTGCCCGCGTCTGTCGAAGATGCGATGTTCCAGCCACGCACCTGCAGCCTGGCACTGCGCAAGACTGCGGCCGCGGGGCCGCGGATCTCGATCTCGCGCTGTTCGCCGGACACCAGACTCAGATAGTTGTCGCTGTAGTAGGCCGGCAGGATGCGCTGACCTTGCGCATCGACCAGGGTCAACTTGGCATTGAGTGCCACCTGTTGCGACGGATTGCGCACGCTGGCACGCAGCACCGGTTCGGCGGCGTCTTCGAGCCGTGTGGCGATCTGCACCGGCACCGCGGCCAGCGCAGTCAGGCCGCGCATGGCCGCCGCATCGCGCGCCACCCAATAGAAGTTGCGTGACCGCACCAACCCGTCGCGATCGAGCAACTGCAGGCGCACGAAGCCCAGCCCGTCGGTGGCCTCCAGTGCCGGCGCCAGCTGCAGCAGCGGCGCCGAGACCGCCACCGCCGCTGCGTCCAGCCGCTGCTCGCGCCGTTGCAACAGCGCGCCCCCGATCGAATAGATCTCCGCCTGCACACGCAGCCCGCGCACCGGCGTGGTGGCATTGTTGACCACGACCACCTCGTGCCCCGGCAGGTTCATCTGCACATGCAGCATTTCGGCCGCGTTACGCACCCCGTAGTACGCCGCATGGGTGTCGTAATCGTGGCTGTAGATCTGCCACATGTTGCTGGGCCAGGCCGGGTGGCTCATCCACAACAGGCGCCCGCTGTTGCGGCTCCATAGCTGCGCATTGAATCCTTCGAAGATGGCGCGATGGGTCTCGTAGTTGAGCAGTTGCGCCTTGCGCTCGAAGTCGTCCAGGTCGGTCGGCGCACCCAGCTTGTCGGTCAGCGCACGCATGAAGCTGGCAGTGTCGCCGTTACCGGACTGGTGCCAGTCGTGGTAGGCCCAGGCATCGCCGATGGGCCACTGATCCTGCGCTGCCGGAACCGATGCCTTGAACGACTCCAGGGTGGAGAACGATGGCGTGCCCACCTCCACCGAAAAGCCTTGTGCCAGGGCATCGAAGTAGGCCACCGGCTCACGGTAGTTGTAAGGCCCGCTCCCCTGCAGGTTGACCTGATTGGAGCTGCCGGTATACCAACGCGTGCCATCGAGCTCGGCGACCAGCTTGTCCAGGCCTTCGTTGAGAATGGGTGCGGGAACGCCTTCGTTGCGTCCGAACCACAGCACGATGGACGGATGATTGCGGAAGCGTTTGATCACTTCGGCGGCGTTGTCCAGGAACAACGCCGCATCGGCGGGCTCCATGTTGTAGTTCTGGGTGGATTGCCAGAAGTCGTTGAACACCAGCATGCCGTATTCGTCGGCCAGCTCGTAGAAACTGGCTTGGGTGTTCTGTCCCACCCAGTTGCGCACCACGTTGAAATGCGCGTCGCGTTGCAGGCGAAAATAGGGCTCCAGCCGTTCGCGCGAGACGCGCTTGCGCCAATCGTCCATGCCCCAATTGCCACCCTTGACGGCAATGCGCACACCATTGATGCGGATGGCCAGGTAAGGCGTCAGCGCGTCGTCGCTCAGCGGCGTTACCGCTGGCGAGACCTGCGCACCCGGGTAGAACGACTGCGCATCGCCGCCGGGCACGGGGCGAATTGCGCTGTGACGCGCATCGACGATGCGTTCACCACGCAGCCGTGCCTTGTTGAAATCCACCAGCACGCGGCGCAGCGCGCCGTCCTGGTCGAACAACGACAGCTCGTAGCTGACTTCACGGATGCCAAAGCGCAGCTGCTGCGTGTCCGAGCGGGTGCCGGCCACATCCACGCCTACCTGCAAGGTGTAGAGCGCCGGTTCGCCATAGCCGTTGGGCCACCACAGACGGGGATTGGCGATGACCAGCTCCGGCGTATCGGCCGCGGTGAGCTTGAGCGTGGTGCCACCGGACGGCACGTCGACCTGGCGCTGGATGCGCACATCGCCCATGGTCAGTTGCAGGGTGCCCTGCACCGCCGTGGTGCTGTCGTTGCGCAGCGGCACATTGATTTCAAGCTCGGCACGCCGGTGATCCGCGGCCAGCCGGGTCGTGACGACCTGGGTGTCTCCAAGCGCCACCGGCCCTGTAGCGTGCAGCTGCACGTCCTGCCACAAGCCGGCGTTGCGATCGCGTACCGCCGGAATCCAGTCCCAGCCCTCGCTGGCGATGAAGGTTGGCCCATCCAGCGTCTGCACGCCGCCATTCTCGCCCACGCCTGCGGTCATCGATTGCTCGTGCGCAATGCCCGGATGCGGCGGCGGAGAAACGCGCACCGCAATGACATTGCGGCCGGCCTTGAGCTGCGTGCTGACATCGAAGCGCCCACGTGCGAAGGCACCGCGCGTACGCCCCACCTGCGTGCCATTGACCCAGACCTCACCGGCATAGTTGATGCCGTTGAACAGCAGTTCCAGCCGCTTGCCCTGCGCTGCCGCGGGCAGATCGAAACTGCTGCGGTACCACCAGTCCTGCCGGCTCAACGATTCGGGAATGGCCATGTTGTTGAGACCAATATCCGGATCCGGATACACGCCGCGATCGACCAGTGTGGTGAGCACCGTGCCCGGCACGGTGGCCACGCGCCAGGCTGTAGCATCGCCTGCAGCATCGCCGCGCGACAGGCTGGCGCCAGTGGCCTGTGCGAGATCCGGTGCGGCAGCCAGCTGCCACGCCCCCACCCGCCACGCCGCTGCATCCAGCGGCTGCAACGCGGGCGTCTGTGATACGGGCTTGGCCACGGGTGCAGAAAAGGCCGCCGCACTGCGCGGCAGCGTCGCCGGCGCCTGCGGTGCAATCTGGCCGGCCATCTGCTTGACCTGCACCTGCCAGGCCGGCGATGCGTCTTCGAAACGCTGCAAGGCCGCGTCAGGCGCTTTGGCCGCACGCTGCGCGACGGCTGCAGCATCCAGAGCGCCGGCCTGCGCGACGAAGCCGGAAATCTCACCGCCGAAGTGCTGCGTATATGCGGGAGGTTGTTCGCGTGGGCCGAACATCAGCACCGGCGCGACCACGCTCTGGCGTAGCGCGCCGCTGGCAACCCGACGCCCGTTGGCATACAGCGTCAACTGCCCGCCTTGCGCCACCGCCGCGACCTGCGTCCAGGTTCCGGCACGCAGTGGCTGCGTGCTGCGCAACACAGTGTCGGCGCCCTGCACGAAGCCGAGCCTGCCGTTGTCGATCGTGAAATAGCGGCCTGCAGCTTGCGGCTCGCCGATACCGGCAATCAATGCCGGGCCGGCAGTCACACGGGAGGGACGCACCCAGCCCGACACGCTCCAGTCTGCGTCGGCGGCCAACAACGGTGCATCGGCAGCAAGCTTCTTTGCCAACCCCATCCCACCCGCCAACACGCGGACATCGTACGGGCCGGGCGAAGGCACGTCGGCAGGCGCAGCCTCTACTGCAGCCCAGGCCATGCAACCACACAACCACCACAGCGCTCCACGGCGGAACGCCTTGCGAACCATCAGCATTAGAGGCCTCTCCCAAGCTCTACTGCCAAGCAACGGTGCACACCACCAACATGCAATCTGCAACCGTCGATAGACGTGTTTGCGCGTTGCGTTCGGTCGTGCCGCCCGTGGCTGCCGCCCCTGTTTCAGCGGCCATGGTGCGAGGTAACGTTACCCCAAGGCGATATCGACGACAACCGTTCTGCGTTAGGGTGGTCGCTCCCAGGAGGAGGGAACCATGCAGAACCTGATCCAGCCCGTACTATCCGTGACGTGCGCCTTGCTGTGTCTTGCCGCTCTACCCGCGTCGGCGCAGCGCTTGAGCGTGCAATCGCCAGATGCACGTACCCAGGTGGAATTCACTCTGGCCGAGGGCGGCGTGCCGAGCTATCGCGTGCTGTACCGCAACACGATCGTGCTCGACGACGCGCCACTCGGACTGGATCTTGGCAAGGCCGGCAAGCTCGGTCGCGGCATGATCGTGCAGGGCAGTACGACCGACACGCACGACAGTCACTTTGCATTGCCGGTCGGAAAGACCCGGCAGGCGCGCGACCATTACCGCGCGTTGCGCGTGCAGCTCTCCGACCCGCAACAGCGACGCCTGGACGTCGAGCTACGCGCCTACGACGAGGGCGTGGCGCTGCGTTACGTATTGCCGGATGCAGGCGATGTCCGCATTCGCGATGAGCTCACCAGCTTCGCCTTCCCGCGTGATTACGCGTGCTGGACATTGAACCTGGGCCGTTTCGGCACCAGCCACGAGGGCGAATACGACGCCATCGCCGCGTCGAAGTTGCGTCCGCACAATCTGCTCGAGTTGCCGCTGGTCTGCCAGACCGATGCCAAGGGCACCACACTGGCGATCGGCGAGGCGAACCTGCGCGATTACGCCGGCCTGTATCTCACCGGACGCGCCGAAGGCGGGCTGGGTGTGTCGGCAAGACTGTCGCCGCGCCTGGACGACCCCAGGCTGGCGGTCAGCTTCGATGCGAAGGGGCGCGATTTCGCTACACCCTGGCGCGTGATCATGCTGGGCGACACCCCGGCGAGCCTGATCGAATCCAATCTGATTTCCGCATTGAATCCGCCGCCGGCATTCGATACGCGCTGGGTGCGGCCAGGTAAATCGGCCTGGGATTGGTGGTCCGGCAGCCTGGCCAGCGGCGTGGCCGATCCGGGCATGAACACCGCCACCATCCGGCGTTACATCGACCACGCGCAGCAACTGAAACTGCAATACATGCTGATCGACGACGGCTGGTACTACGGCAGCACCGGTGATGGCCAATACAACGCCGATGCGGATATCCGCCGCCCGGTGGCGCAGCTGGATCTGCCGGGCCTGGTGGCGTACGCGCGCGAACGCAACGTCGGCCTGTGGCTCTGGGCGCACTGGCGCGCGCTCGATGCGCACATGGACGAGGCACTGGCGTGGTATCAACAACTCGGCATCAAGGGCATCAAGGTCGACTTCATGGACCGCGACGACCAGCAGATGGTGGACTTCTACCATCGCCTGCTGGGCAAGGCCGCCGAGCACAAACTGCTGGTGAATCTGCATGGGGCCTATCACCCCACCGGCCTGACCCGCACCTACCCCAACTATCTCACTCAGGAAGGCGTGCTGGGCGCCGAGTACAACAAGTGGACAGCGCGCATCACCGCCACGCACAACCTCACGCTACCGTTCACGCGCATGCTGCTCGGGCCGATGGATTACACGCCAGGCGGCTTCCGCAACGTGCGCCCGGCCGAGTTCAAGTGGCAGCACATCGCACCGCAGGTGATGACCACGCGGGCACAGCAATTGGCGATGTATGTGGTGTACGAAAGTCCGTTCGCGGTGGTGGCCGACAGCCCGGAGCAGTACGAGAACGTGCCGGCGGCGCAGTTCCTGCGCGATGTGCCGGCAAGCTGGGATGAGACGCGCGCGCTCGATGGCGCCATCGGCGAACACATCGCACTGGCGCGGCGTCGCGGCAAGGACTGGTACGTAGGCGCGATGACCAACGAGCAGGCCCGCACGCTCGACTTGCCGTTGTCGTTCCTCGGCAAGGGCCGCTGGACCGCCACGATCTATGCCGACGGACAGGCGCCGACCGAGGTGCGGATCGACACCCGCAAGCTCACCTGCGACGACAGCCTGCAACTGGTACTGGCCGCGAACGGCGGGGCAGCGGTGCGACTGCGGAGGGACTGAAGATGAGGTGCGAGTGGCCCGGTTGCGCGACTCGCACCTCCGATCGTCTGCGCGGGCGCTTACTCTATCCTCAGGCAGCACGGCCGCAGCATTGCCTTGCAGCTCGATTCCCGCCTGCCCCACCGATCGGCAGCCGGCTGCCTCGCTCCACCTGATGGACATCGCCATGCCTTGCCACTCGGCAAGCCATGAGCCAATCGCCGACGATCAGTTGCCTGATCGAAACAGACATCAACGCATCGACTGGTCGCACTCGGAAGGCCGGAGACCATTGGCGGAAAGTGGCTGCACGATGCAGCACTTTCGTGCAGCTCCAGTGCGATCGACCACAGGAGTCGCACGCATTCACTGTCGCAAGCATCAACGCGCTTGCAGTGGTCGGCGCTGGTCGCTGCGGACCGCCATCTGGCTGCGTCGGCGCTACACCGTGAATCCACAACCACCGCGTTGCGCGCCGCACGTGACCGCGCGCACCCTTGCGCAAGCAGACTCGCATCTGCCTTGCCAACGGCCAAGGGCGCAGCGGCATTCGCTTAGCCGATTGCGCTTGGCGTGTGTCTGATGTCACGCATTACGCTTTCAGTGAACATTTCAGATGAAGAGAACCTAGTATGCGCACGCCTTCATCGTAGAGACGTGCAATCGAGCGCATCTGCAGACGCCACTACGCGCTGACGGCACGGCCCTGCACGGTTGGCCGCGTGCCGGCCGCCTTGCTCCGGCCACAGGAAACGCTTCATGCCCCCTCGTTCGATTCGATCGCTGCCCTTGCGCAGCGGCATTGCCGCGCTCGTCCTTTGCATGGCGGCTGCCGCCCATGCGGCTCCCCTGCTGCAGATCTCCGTCTCCCCCGCCAGCGACCAGTACGTCGACCAGTTGATGCCGCCACTGCTGCAGGTGCCGGCCACCGCACGCACGACTGCAATACAAACGGCAGGCGCCGGTCTGGACAGCGCGGTATCGCGCGCGCATCCGCAGGTGACAGCGGACTTCCGGCGATTCCTGCAGGCAGAAGCGCAGGCCAGCTACGCCAACCGCGACGCCACGGCGAAGGTTGCCGGCCCTGCGGCGTTCGCGCAGATGCAGCGCTATCTGTTCAATCGCTACAACGGCCTGAGCGTACTGCGCAGCGTGCGACAGGGCAGCAAGGTGTTCGACTGCATTCCGCGTGCGCAGCAGCCGGCGTTACGCGATGGGAGCGCGCCCGCGCTGCCACCTCCCGTTGCGCCCGGTATCAGCACGGGTGCTGGCCTGGACGCGGCGCAACGCTGCGATGCCGGCAGTGTGCCGCTACAGCGCGTCGGCCTGGCCGAGCTGGCCCGCCACGCGACACTGCAGGCCTATCTGCGCGGCACCACGCCGCGTGTCACCGAGCCGACCCCGACACCCCGGCTCGGCGTCGCGCAGGATGCCGCATCGGTCGTGCATTACTACTCCACCATCTATCTGGACACCGCCGGCTCGCCGGTGACCGGCGCCGGTGCAGATCTCAACACCTGGGTGCCGGCCGTGCGTGCGAACGATGCGCAGTCGATCAGCCAGATCTGGCTGGGCGGCTACACGCCTCAAGGCCAGATCCAGACACTGGAAGCCGGCTGGCAGACCCAGCCCGGTGCAGGCTGGGGAACCACCCCCATCCTGTTCATCTACTCCACCCAGGACGGCTACATCACCACCGGCTGCCATAACCTGGATTGCGCCGACTTCGTGCAGACCAGTACCGCGAACGTGCTCGGCGCCGCACCGCCGGGCGGCTTCAGCACCGCTGGCGGCAAGCAGGCACTGCTGCATGTGGAATTCCAGCGCAACGCCGAGGGTTACTGGTGGTTCGGCTTGAACGGCGAATGGATCGGCTACTACAAGGCCGAGCTCTACGCAGGCGATATCGCGGAGGGAAGTACCGACATCTTCATTTCCGCCGGTGGCGAAATCTCGACGTGGGACGGTCGCCCCAGCGCACCAATGGGCAGCGGACGGTTCGCTTCGGCCGGCTATCGGCAGGCAGCGTTCCAGGCCAACCATTTCTACCGCGACGCGAACATGGCCACCCGGCCCGCACAGCGCCTGTCATCGATGAGCGTGGAGCGGCCCGCCTGCTACACACTGGCGATCGCCGGCTACGGGTATCCGTACGCCCTGGGCACCGGCGTTTCGCGCACCACGTTGTCGCCGGAGATGCGCAACGGCGGCATCTACTTCGGTGGCCCGGGCTGCGCACGCTGAGCCGCAGCACCTGCGCGCAGTGCTGCAGTGCGCGTTGCGGCACAGGTAACGGCAACGCCGCAGGCGAGTCGCGCAGGGAGTGCGGCTGGCGACAGCGTGCATGTCGCCGGTTGCACGCCATGGGAGACGTGCTGCATCGACAGTGCAGCGCGTGGTCGGGCGTGCCAGCGTGTCGCGTGCGACATGCTGGGAACAAGCACCACGCCCCGGCGGCACCATGCACGCGAACGCCTTGTCTATCGAACGGCATCCCATCGCTTCGGCAATGGGGTGCACCTTATGGCAGGTCCAGGCCCGCGCACACCGCCGGGCGGGCATCCTTGATCTGCTGCACGCCACCCGCATCGAACTGCAACGCCGCATGCCCCGGCGCAAACGCCGGCCACGCAGGCAGGCCCCTGGCATTGGGATTTCCGCGCTGCACGAACGCGGCCCAATAGCGCTGCAGGCTCACCGCTGGCTTGCCGATCGGCAGGTTCTTGAACAGGAACGGCAGCTCGGCGCTGTGGGTCACCTGCGCGCCCGGCGCGGCGGTGTCGAACACGTAATGCCACACCGGCACGCCTACTGCCGCCTGGCGCTGGGCGACCGTGACGGCAGGGCAGCGGAAGGTGAGATCGGTGGACAGCTGCATGGACGCATTGCCCTGGCGCGCCGCACGCTGCTCGGCATGTGCACGCTGTGCCTGCAGCACGCGATCGGCACGATCGGGATAGTCGCGGCGCAGACGCGCCTGCGCACCCTGCTCGCCGCCATAGGTGAGCTCCTGCACCACATAACCGATCAGCAGCGGCACCTTGGCTTGCGCACCGCTGGCCAACAGCTCGGCCGGCGCGCGCGGCAGCACGCGCCCATCCACGACCGCCTGCAACCAGATGTAGCCGTCGTCGTCCAGCGCCGGCACGTCAACGCCCTGCCCGGCCTTGAGCAGTTGCTCCACCGGCAGCGTACGCAACTGCGCCAGGCGCGTGGCTGGATCGTCGATGCCGGCGCGCTGGGCGATGCTCACGCCCACCGCGCGGTTCTCTTCCAGGCTGCGCGCCGGCAGCCCGAACCCGGCGGTGCCGCTCTGCTCGATCGCCGCCGAAAACAGGCCACGCGCCAACGGGCTGAGCATCAGCAGGCCCACGTCCTGGCCGCCGGCCGACTGCCCGGCGATGGTGACGCGCGCAGGGTCGCCACCGAACGTCGCGATGTTGTCGCGCACCCAGCGCAAGGCCGCGATCTGATCGAGCAGGGCGTAGTTGCCGGCCGCTTCGTTCTCGCCATCGCGCAGTTCCGGCAGCGACAGGAACCCCAGTGCGCCCAGCCGATACTGCAGCGTCACCACCAGCATGTTCTGCGCGACCAGGTTGGTGGGCAGATGCCCGTCCGCACCGCCGGCCACATTGGCGCCGCCATGGATCCACACGAATACCGGCAGGGGCTTGGCCGGATGCAACGTGGGCGTCTGCACTTCCACGTACAGGCAGTCTTCGCTACCGCGGCTGGCCATCGCGTTGTTCCAGCCCAGCGCAGGCTGCACGCACGGGGTGGCGGCCTGGGTGGCGTCGCGCACCTGCGTCCACGCGGCCACCGGTTGCGGCGGCCGCCAGCGCAGCGCGCCAAGCGGCGGCGCGGCGAACGGAATCTTGCGGAACACCGCGCTGCCGTCGTCCTGCCACTGCCCACGTACCGCACCGTGGTCGGTCATGACTTCCGGTGGCGCGGCGGGCGCGGATGGCGTGGCAGCAACGGCACTGCCGGTGAGAACACACAGGGCAGCAAGCGCCCAGGCAGATACACGCATCAGAGATCTCCGGTGATCACACGGGCTCGCCATGCGGCCTGGAAAACGGCGGTGGCCGAGGCCACATTGAGGCTTTCGACCTTGCCGCTGCCGCCGATGGACAGCTGCAGATCGCAGCTGCGCGCGAACTGCCGATCCATGCCTTCGCTTTCTGCACCCATGACATAGACCAGACGGTGCGGCAGCCGGGCAGCGAACACGTCCTGGCCGCCTTCCACCAACGTGGCGGCCACTGCAAACCCGGCCTGGCGCAAGTGCGCCAAAGCCTGCGCGGTGTCCGGCAGCTGCACCAGCGGCACCGCCTCGGCGCCGCCTTCGGCCACGCGAGCCGCGGCGCCGGACAGCCCCAGCGTGGAGCCAGCCGGCAGCAACAGCCCGGCCACATCGAAGTGCGCCGACGAGCGCAGGATCGCGCCGAAGTTATGCGGGTTGCCCACGCCATCCAGCCACAGCGCCAGCACCGGGCCTGGCGGCAGCGCAGCCAGCCATTCCTGTAACGGTTGCGGCGATACCCGCAGCACGTCGGCCACCACGCCCTCGTGATGCGCGCTGGCGGCGAGCTTGTTGAGATCGGCCTCTTCGACCACGCGGTAGCCGATGCGCTGAGCCACGCACCAGGCCAGCAGCGCCTTGAACTGCGGAATGCGCGCCTGGCTCAGATACAGCTTGCGCAGCGCCTGCGGGCGCGCCTGGAACACGGCCTGCACTGCTTTGATACCGTACAGGCGCAGTTCGCGCGCGTTGCCGGGCGGCGGCGCTGCGGAGGGGCCGGCGTCGGGCGCGCGGTGCGCAGGCGGGTTGTGCGCGGCGGTGCGCGGCGCAGCGCGGCCCCAGGGGTTGTGCTGGCTGCCTGATGGCCTGCCGCCATCGCGTGGCGGCCGTGGGCCGCGTCCATCGTGCTGTGTCATCGTTGTATCCAGAAGTTCGCGTGCAGTGCGGTGCAACCTGGGCCGTGGCGCCATTACGGGCGCTCCGCGTGCCCGCGTCGCAGCGCCGGCCGAAGCCGCCGCCGCGAGCGCAGTGGCCGATGGTAAGCCAGTGCGCTGCGCCGCGCGTTGCCGATCCCTGCATGCGAGTGCAACGTCGCAACGCGTCCGGGCGCTCGCCTCGCCTCGCCTCTCCGATAGCCAATAGCCGATGCGAGGCGACGGACTGCAGCTGACGCGGCGCGCCACCGTCCTGCTTGCCATGCACGTACCCGGGCCGGCCAGGCCGCGTCGGCCGCAATCAGCGCTTGGCGGTTTGTGCCTGCTTGAGCGCGGCGCACAGGCGGATGGCTTCGCCGGTCTGGGCCATTCCGCGATCGGCACCGCTGAGGCTGGCCAGACGCGGCTTGAAGAACGCCTCCATGCGGTCGGCCTCCGCGCTGCTGCAGCCGCCGCTCGCCCCCAGCGCCGGCAAGCCGCCGCCATCGAACGAACCGCTACGCTGCACGATGCGATCGAAGTTGGCGGTGAACCACGGCCACATCGAGTCGTGCGAAGCCGGCTCGGCGTGTCCCTGCCGCAGCAGGCTCTTCATCTCGCCGACCTTGATCGCATCGGTGAGGGCGAAGTCGCGCACACGCGTCAGCAGGGCAGGATCCTGCACCGATCCCAGCGCCGCGATCATCGCGTTGCGCTGCGCCGGGTCGGCATGCGTGCGCAGCGCCCCGATCAGCGCATCCACGGCGGGTGCGCCACGCTCCTGCGCGGTGACCGCCAGCGTGGTGTCGAGCAGATCGGGGTTGGCGGCGGAAAAATCCAGCGCACCCGCGCCGCCGGCCAGCACCGTATCGCCCTGGGCCAGCAGCGCCTTGCGCACCTCCGGGTGTTGCAGGCGCAGCGCGAACAGGCTGACCAGCGAGCTTCTTAGCGCGGTGTCGTCGATCGATTCGCCGCTGCGCCGTGCGTAGCCCAACTGGCGCAGACGCGGCAGATACGCCTGTTCGGCGACCTTGCGCAAGGCGTTGCGCTGCGCATCGGTGCCGGCCTGATGACGCCAGATCCAGCCAAACCGGCCGACCAACGCGGTCGAGACATCTGCCGATGCGGAGGGCGCCAGCTGCTTGATCGCCGCCAGCACCGCATCGTTGCCGGCATCGCCGCGCCGGTAGGCTGCATCGATGGCATCGGCATAGGCCAGTTGCTCGCTGTCGTCGAGCTGGGCAACCTGTTTGCCCAGGGCGGCCAATTGCTTGCTCGGCAAACTGAAACGGTAGTAACCGGCGCCCTGCGCGTTCGGGAACACCCAGGTGTTCTTGCCGCCCCCCTCCAGCACGATGCTGCCGCTGGCGCTGTCCAGGAGCTGGCAGGCCGTGCCGACCTGATTCTTGCCCTTGCCGTACTTCACGCACACCGGCACGCCCCACTGCTGCGCAGCAGAGCCGGTGGAGCCCAGTGGCAGGTAGCGTTGCTGCTGCAGCTTGACCACGGTCTTGCCGCCTTCGCGGGTGAGCTGGGTCTGCAGGTATGGCACGCCCGGCTGGTCGAGGAAGCTGCGGAAGGCCGCCTTGAACGCATCGTTCTTGCCGGCGGCGCTGGCGATCGCATCGACCAGATCGTCGGCGGTGGCGTTGGCGAACTTGTGCTCGGCGATGTAGGCGCGCATGCCCTGGCGGAACACCTCTTCGCCGACGAACGCCTCGAACATGCCCAGCACCGCCGCACCCTTCTGGTAGGTGATGCCGTCGAACGCGGTTTCGATGTCGCCATTGCCGGTGATCGGCTGGCGGATCTTGCGTGCGCTCACCAGGCTGTCGTTGTCCATCGCGCGTTGCGCACCGCCGATGCGGTCCAGATTGGCGCGGTATTCCGGATGCAGCTGCATGGTGATCTTCTGCTGCATCCAGGTGGCGAACGCCTCGTTCAACCACAGGTCGTCCCACCATTCCATGGTCACGGTGTCGCCGGTCCACTGGTGCGCCAGTTCATGCGCGTTGACGTTGAAGGAGCGCTGCAGGTTCTCGGCTGGCGAATTCTTGTCCAGCAGCAACAGCCAGTCGCGGAAGGTGACGAAGCCGGGGTTTTCCATCGCGCCGGCGCTGAAATCCGGCGCCGCCACCAGATCGAGCTTGTCGAAGGGATAGCCGAAGGCGTAATAGTCCTCCAGCGCGGCGATGATGGCCGGGGTCTGGTCCAGCGCGGGCGTGATGCGCGGGCCCTGCCCCTTGGCCGCGATGCCGCGCAACGGGGTGGCCGTGGGCCGCTGGGGCGTGGCCGGCATCGCCGGCACGTCCACCACGTCCCACGGACCGGCCGCGTAGGCGACCAGATACGTGGGCAACGGCACAGTCGGGGCGAAGGTCACCGTCTTCCAGCCCTTGCCGGCCGGCTTGGTCGAGGTGGCGATGGTATTGGCCAGCGCCTGGTCGTCCTTGGGCACGGTCAGGCTGATGTCGAACGGCGTCTTGAACGCCGGCTCATCGAAGCCGGGAAACGCGTAGCGCGCGCTGATCGGCTCCATCTGCGTCATCGCGTACGCATTGCCCTGGAACTTCACCTGATACAGGCCCTGCAGTTGCTGGTTGAGCGGCGCGCTGTAGCTGATGTCCACGCTCAGCGTCTGCGGCTTGAGCGTGCGGCCGAATTCCAGCCGCACCACACCGGCCTGCGCATCGGCCTGCACGTAACGTGCAGTGAGCGGCTTGCCCTTGGCCGGCTTCACGGTGGCCTTGCTCACCTTCAGCTCCTTGCCGTGCAGCCACAGGTGATCGGAGGCCTGCTTGAGCTGCACCCGGATGGTGGTGCGGCCGCTGAATTGCGCCTGCTCGGGGTCGATCTTCAGCGCCAGGCTGTAGCGCTCGGGCACCGCCCAGGTCGGCAGCCTGCCATTGGGCACCGGCTCGCCGGCGGATTGGGCCAGCGCGGTGCCGCAGCACAGTGCGAGGACGGAAGGAGCGAGCAAGCAGGCAAGACGACGCATTCGAGACTCCGGTCAGGGCAACCGCGCAAGTCGACCACAGACCGGCACGGCTGTCATGTGGCCTGGCTTTTCGCAGGCCGCGCCGGCGGATGGGCAGCGCCTTGCCGGGGCCCTCGTTCGGCGTGCGCAGCGCACGCCACCGCGCGCTGATCATCGCCTCCCGGCACCTCAGCAATCATCACGCGGCCTTCTCCGCAGGCAGGCGACCGCCACGACCGCGGCCGTGCACGCTACCGGCTTACGCATGCCCGCCCACCGAAGGGGTCTGCGCCTCCAGCGTTTCCAGCTCGCGCGCCAGCGCCTCGGGCGACTTGGTGTAGGGCGCGATCAGGCTGTAGAACGCCGGCACCACGTACAGCGATAGCAAGGTGGACAGCGAGACGCCGAAGATCACCACCACGCCGATGGTGGCGCGGCTGGCCGAGCCAGGCCCACCGGCCACCACCAGCGGGATCGCACCGACCACCGTCGCAATCGACGTCATCAGGATCGGGCGCAAACGCACCGATGCCGATTCGACGATGGCCGCATGCACGCTGCGGCCTTCGTCGCGCAACTGATTGGCGAATTCCACGATCAGGATGCCGTTCTTGGCCGCCAGGCCCACCAG
Organism: Xanthomonas sp. NCPPB 1067; assembly: GCF_020783795.1. NCBI lineage: Bacteria > Pseudomonadati > Pseudomonadota > Gammaproteobacteria > Lysobacterales > Lysobacteraceae > Xanthomonas > Xanthomonas sp. NCPPB 1067. The sequence goes on along the minus strand of NZ_JAJGQG010000003.1, from coordinate 215,573 downwards.
CATCACGATGCCGATCTGGCTGAAGAGGTTGAGCGTGCCGCCGGTGAGCCACAGGCCGACCAGTGCACCCAGCACCGCCAAAGGCACGGTAAGCATGATCACCAGCGGATGGGCGAAGCTTTCGAACTGCGCTGCCAGTACCAGGTACACCACCAGCAGGGCCATGCCGAAGGTCAGCAAGACAGCGCTGCCGGATTGCTGGTATTCGCGCGATTCGCCCTTCCAGTCCACCTGCGCGTAGTCGGGCAGCTCTTCGCGCGCGGTCTGCTGGGCCCAGGCAATGGCCTCGCCCAGCGGGTAGCCCGGTGCCAGGCCCGCCGTGATCGTGATCGCGCGCAGGCGATTGAAGCGGTTCAAGGTACCGGCTTCGGCCACTTCGCTGAGCGTGACCAGATTGGAGAGCGGGATCAGCTCGCCGCGGGTGGAGCGCACACGGATGGCGGTGAGGTCTTCCGGCGCCATGCGGCCTTCGCGCCCGGCCTGCAGCATCACGTCGTACTCCTCGCCGTTGTCGACGAAGGTGGTGACGCGGCGCGAGCCCATCATCGCTTCCAGCGCGCCACCGATCGCGGTCACCGGCACGCCCAGGTCGGCCGCGCGCAAACGGTCGATGTTGACGCGCATCTGCGGGCGGGTTTCCTTGTAATCCGAGTCCGGGCCGACCAGGCCGGGATTGGCTTCCATGCGCTGCAGGATGCGATCGCGCCACTGCGCGATCTCGGCGTAGTCCGGCCCGCCCAGCACCAGCTGGAACGGCTGGCCGCGACTACGCACCAGGCCGCCGCTGACCTGCGTACGTGCGCGCACGCCACTGAGCGCGTTGAGCTTCTGCTGCAGTTCGTCGGCCACTTCGGTGGTGGGGCGGGTGCGCTTTTCCCAATCCTGCAGGAACACGCTGACGCGGCCGGTGTGCATCTCCTCGCTGCTGCCGAAGCCGCCGGGCACGCGCGGATTGGCGCGCACGATGGGTTTGTCCGGGCCCACGTAGGGGCGCAGGATGTCTTCGACCTGGTGCATCTGCCCCACGGTGTAATCGAAGCCCGCACCTTCCGGGCCGTCGATCATGATCTGGAAATTGCCACGGTCCTCGGCCGGCGCCAGCTCGGAAGGGATACGGCCCATCAGCCAGGCGCTGGCGCCCAGCGCCAGCAGCATCAGCAGCGCGAAGATCCAGGTGCGCTGCACATGGCGCTCCAGCGAGCGGCCGTACGCAGCGGACACCGCCTGCATGCGTCCGTCGAACCACTGGTGGAAACGATTGGGCTTGGCCTGCCCGTGCGAGCGCAGCAACTTTGACGACATCATCGGCGTCAGCGTCAGCGCCACGAAGGCCGAGATCGCCACCGCCGCCGCCAGCGCCACTGCCAGCTCACGGAACAGCCGCCCGGTGTTGCCTTCCAGAAAGCCCACCGGCAGGAACACCGCCACCAGCACCGCCGTGGTGGCGATCACCGCGAAGGCGACCTGACCGGTACCGCGCTTGGCGGCCACCAACGGCGGCTCGCCCAGATCGATGCGGCGCTGGATGTTCTCCACCACCACGATGGCGTCGTCCACCACCAGGCCGATGCACAACACCAGTGCCAGCAAGGTGAGCAGGTTGATCGAGAAATCGAAGGCATACAGTGCGATGAACGCAGCGATCAGGCACACCGGCACCGTTACCGCCGGAATCAACGCGGCGCGTGCGCTGCCCAGAAACACCCAGATCACCACCAGCACCAGCACCACCGCTTCGACCAGCGTGTGGTAGACGCGCTCCACCGCCGCATCGATGAAGGTGGTGGTATCGAAGGCGACGAAGATGTCGGTGCCCTTGGGCAAGGTCTTCTGGATCTCTTCGGCACGCGCCCGCGCCTCGCGCGCCACATCCAGCGCATTGGCGGTGGAATTGCGCACGATGCCCAGGCCCACGTTGGGCACGCCATTGCTCTGGAAATACGCGCGTCGCTCGGCCGAGGTGAGTTCCACCTTGGCCACGTCGCCCAGCCGCACCACGTAGCCGTCCTCGCCCTTGCTCAGCGGCAGCTTGGCGAAGTCCTCCGGCTTGAGATAGCTGCGCTCCACGCGCAGGGTGAAGTCGCGCTGCGCCGATTCGATGCTACCGGCCGGCAGTTCCACGTTCTCGTTCTGCAGCGCCGCTTCCACATCGGCCACGGTGAGCGCGCGTGCGGCCAGTTGGTCGCGATCCAGCCAGATGCGCATGGCGTAGCGCTGGCGCCCGCCGATGCGCACCTGCGCCACGCCGTCCAGGCTGGAGAAACGGTCCACCACGTAGCGTTCGGCGTAGTCGGACAGCTGCAGCGTGTCCATCGTGCTGGAGCTCATGTTGAGCCACAGGATGGGGTCGGCATCGGCTTCGACCTTGGAGATTTCCGGCGGCCGCGCCTGGTCGGGCATGCGGTCGGACACCCGGCTGACCGCATCGCGCACGTCGTTGGCGGCCGCTTCCACATCGCGCGATTGCACGAACTCGATGCTGATGTCCGAGGACCCGTTGCGGCTGCGCGCTTCGATGGTCTCGATGCCCTCGATGCCGGCCAGCGCGTCTTCCAGTACCTGGGTGATGCGGCTTTCCACCACCGCCGCCGAAGCGCCGGTGTATTCCACGTCCACCGAGACGATGGGCGGGTCGATCGCCGGCAATTCGCGCAGGGTGAGCCGGGTGAACGACATCACCCCCAGCACGATCAGCAACAGGCTCATCACCACCGCCATCACCGGGCGGGTAATGGACAGGTCGGAGAGTTTCATCGCGCGGCCTGCGCAGGGGCTGGCGCAGGCGCGGGCTGGTCGGCGACCTTCAGGCCGGGCCGCAGCTTGCCGGTACCATCCACGACGATGCGCTCACCGGCCTCGAGGCCGTCGAGGATTTCCACCTTGCCATCGCGCCGCTCGCCCAGGCGCACATCGGCGCGCTCGACGCTGGAATCGGGTTTGACCCGGAACACGTAGGACTCGCGCCCCACCTGCACCACCGCAATTTCAGGAATCACCACCGCCTGCCGGGCCGGCTGGAACAACCGCACATCCAGCAACATGCCCGGGCGCAACCGACGATCGTCATTGGGGAAGTCTGCACGCACCGTCACCGAGCGCGTGGTCTCGTCGATCCGCGAATCGATCGCCGCCACCTCGCCTTCGAACCGTGCCCCCGGATACGCTGCCGCAGTGCCGTTGACCGCGTTGCCCAGCTGCACCAGGCCGAACTGCGATTCGGGCACCTGAAAATCCACGTACATGCGTGCCACATCGTCCAGGGTGGCGATCACCGTGCTGGAGGTGATCAACGAACCGGGACTGATCTGGCGGATGCCCAACACGCCGGCAAACGGCGCACGCACCTCGCGATCGATGATCTCCGCCCGCATCTGCTGCACGCGCGCCTGCGCGGCATCGCGCAGCGCACGCTGGGTGTCGACCGTGGACTTGGCCACCAGCTGCTGGCCGACCAGGCTCAACTGGCGACGGTACAGCTGATCGGTTTCCTCGAAGGTGGCCTGCGCCGCAGTCAGCGCCGCCTGCTGGGAGTTGCCGCGCAGACGCAACAACAACTGCCCGGCCTTGACCTCGTCGCCGCTGTCGAAATAGACCTGTTCGACCACATCGCTGACCGCGGCAGTGAGCGCCACCGACTCGCGCGCCCGCACCGTGGCGATCGACTGCACGGTGGAGTTCCACGGCTGCACCGCCACCGGCTGCACCACCACCGGGATGGGTTTGGCGGCCGCGGGCGCACTGGCCTGGCGGGCACAAGCGCACAGCCACACGGCCAACAGGAGCGCGACGCAGACGCGCGCGCTGGGCAGAACAAGCATCAGAACATCCTGGCGGGGTACATCGAAAGTGTAGAGCCTTGCCGCCCTGCAAAAGGCAGAAAGGGCGCGCTTTTCACCATGACCAACGACCCTTGCCGGGACCGCCACGATGCGATGCAAAGATTGACGCCCGTCGCGTGACGCGCGCAGGAAAACGGACCCGACCGGCCCGCCCGGGCCTCTCCTGGCGGGCGCGCGACGGCTGCAGCCTTCAGATCGGAACGGCCAGCGGGCGTTTCCCGCTCAGCGCTCCAGCCCGAGGTATCCCAGCACCTGGCGTGCCAGCGCCTCCACATTCTCGCCATCGGCACGAAGATGGATCTCCGGCGCCTGCGGCGCCTCGTACGGCGAGTCGATGCCGGTGAAGTTGGGAATCTGCCCGGCGCGCGCCTTGCGGTACAGCCCCTTCACATCGCGCGCCTCGGCCACCGCCAGCGGCACATCGACGAAGACCTCGACGAACTCGCCTGCCTCGAAGCGTTCGCGCGCCAGTTGCCGCTCGGCGCGGAATGGCGAGATGAAGCTGACCAGCACGATCAGCCCGGCATCGGCCATCAACCGCGCCACCTCGGCCACCCGGCGAATGTTTTCCACGCGATCCTCGTCGGTGAAGCCCAGATCGCGATTGAGCCCGTGGCGCACGTTGTCGCCGTCCAGGATGAAGGTGTGATAGCCCAGCGCGTGCAGGCGCTTGTCCACCAGATTGGCCACGGTGGACTTGCCTGCGCCGGACAGACCGGTGAACCACAGCACGCGCGGCGCCTGCCCCTTGATGCGCGCGCGCGCGCTGCGGTCCACATCCAGGTGCTGCCAGTGCACGTTGCCGGCGCGGCGCAGCGCGAACTCCAGCGTGCCGGCCGCCACCGTGGCGTTGGTCTGCCGGTCGATCAGGATGAAGCCGCCGAGCACGCGGTTGCGCGCATACGGCGCGAACGCAATCGGCTCGTCCAGCGACAGGTTGCAGTAGCCCACCTCGTTGAGCTCCAGCCGCTTGGCGGCCAGCCGCTCCTGGGTGTTCACCTCGACCTTGTGCTTGATCTCGCTGATGCTCGCGGTGACCGAGCGCGCACCGATCTTCAGCCAGTACGGGCGACCGGGCAGCAACGCCGCATCGTCCATCCACAGCAGATGCGCAGCGAACTGGTCGGCCACCTCGGGCGGGTCGTCGATACCGGCGATGATGTCGCCACGACTGATGTCGATTTCGTCACGCAGGGTCAGCGTCACCGCCTGACCGGCCCGTGCGCTGTCCACCTCGCCATTGGCATCGAGCACGCTGGCCACCTGGGTACGGCGCCCGGAGGGCACCACCACCACCGCATCGCCCACACGCACCTGGCCGGCGGCAATGGTTCCCGCATAGCCACGGAACTGCGCATTCGGCCGGTTGACCCATTGCACCGGCAGGCGCAGGCCGCTGCCGGACTCCGGCGCCGTCACCTGCACGGTTTCCAGATGTTCCAGCAGCGACGGCCCCTGGTACCACGGCATGCGGGTGGACGGGCTGGACAGGTTCTCGCCCGCCAGCGCCGACAGCGGAATGCACTGCACGGCGGCGATGCCCAGCTGCGCGGCAAGCGCCCGGTAGCCTTCGGCGATCGCGGCGAACACCTGCGCGTCGTAGTCCACCAGATCCATCTTGTTGACCGCCAGCACCACGTGGCCGATACCCAGCAGCGACACGATGTAGCTGTGCCGGCGTGTCTGGGTCAGCAGCCCCTTGCGCGCATCCACCAGCACCACCGCCACATCGGCGGTGGACGCGCCGGTGGCCATGTTGCGGGTGTACTGCTCGTGCCCGGGGCAATCGGCCACGATAAACTTGCGCCGGTCGGTATCGAAGTAGCGGTAGGCGACATCGATGGTGATGCCCTGCTCGCGCTCGGCTGCCAACCCATCCATCAGCAGGGCGTAATCGATCCCCTCGCCCTGCGTGCCATGCCGGCGGCTATCGCTTTCCAGTGCCGCCAGCTGGTCGTCGAACAGGCGCTTGCTGTCGTACAGCAACCGCCCGATCAGGGTGCTCTTGCCGTCGTCCACGCTGCCGCAGGTGATCAGGCGCAGCAACGGCTTGGATTCGTGCTGTTGGAGGTAGGCAGCGATGGTGCCGCTTTGTCGGGACCGGGGACCCGGGACCCGGGACCCGGAAAAATCAACAGCAGAAGCGTTACCGCTGTCAGCATCGCGCTTTTCCCCGGTCCCCGGTCCCCGGTCCCCGGTCCCGGCCTGCTCCCACGCCTCACTGCCCATCAGAAATACCCCTCCAGCTTCTTCTGTTCCATCGATGCGCCGGGGGCGTGGTCGATCATCCGGCCCTGACGTTCGGAGCTGGTGCTGACCAGCATTTCGGCGATCACCGCTTCCAGGGTGTCGGCCGTGGAGTCGATCGCGCCGGTGAGCGGATAGCAACCCAGCGTGCGGAAGCGCACCGAGCGCAGCTGCGGGGTTTCGCCCGGATGCAGGGGCAGGCGCGCGTCATCGACCATGATCAGGGCACCATCGCGTTCGACCACCGGGCGCGGGGCGGCGAAATACAGCGGCACCACCGGAATCTGCTCGCGATAGATGTACAGCCAGATGTCCAGTTCGGTCCAGTTGGACAGCGGGAACACGCGCACGCTTTCGCCAGGGCTGGTGCGTGCGTTGTACAGATTCCACAGCTCCGGTCGCTGGTTCTTCGGGTCCCAGCGATGGCGCGCATTGCGGAAGGAAAACACGCGCTCCTTGGCGCGCGATTTCTCTTCGTCACGGCGTGCACCGCCGATCGCCGCATCGAACCGGCCATGCTCCAGCGCCTGCTTCAGACCCTGGGTCTTCATGATGTCGGTATGCACGGCAGCGCCGTGGCTGATCGGGCCGACGTTCTGCGCGATGCCGTCGGGATTGATGTGCACGCGCAGGTCCACGCCGGTTTCGGCCGCGCGGCGATCGCGGAAGGCGATCATCTCGCGGAACTTCCAGCGCGTGTCCACGTGCAGCAGCGGAATCGGCGGTGGCGACGGCGCGAACGCCTTGAGCAACAGGTGCAGCAGCACCGAACTGTCCTTGCCGACCGAATACAGCATCACCGGCGCGCGGAATTCTGCGGCGACCTCGCGCAGGATGTGGATGCTTTCGGCTTCGAGCCGGTCGAGATGGGATAGCGGGAGTTGGGTCATCGGACTGTGATCGGCCTCGGCAGGCGGCCAACCGATGGTAGGGCAAGGCGCAGCAGTGTGTCCTGCCGCGAAGCCGGCCCGAAATAAGCGGCCGGCATAACGCGATAACGGCTGTTCCTTTCTGCTGGCGGCAACGGCTCCCTAACATCCTCGGTCTCATCCACGCCCCTGGAACCGAATGACTGCCGCCAGCTCCACGCTACCGCCCAGCCCCTTGCCCGACGAGCGCAAGGCGCTGCTGGAGCGGCTGGTCGAGGGCCTGGATACCGCTTCGCTGTGGTGGCTGTCCGGCTACACCGCCGGGCTGGCCCAAGGCCAGCCGCCGCGTTCGCTGGCGGTGCTGCCGGGTGGGCAAGCGCAGGCGGCAGCGCAGGACAGCCAGCGCCTGACCGTGCTCTACGGCAGCCAGACCGGCAACGCCCGTCGGCAGGCCGAGCAACTGGCCGCCGACGCCGAAGCGGCGGGCCTGAGCGTGCGGCTGCTGCGCGCCGATGCCTACCCCACCCGCGAGCTGGCCAGCGAACGCCTGCTGTACGTAGTGATCAGCACCCAGGGCGAAGGCGACCCGCCGGACGATGCGATCGGCCTGGTGGAGTTCCTCGCCGGCCGCCGCGCGCCCAGGCTGCCCGAGCTCAAGTACGCGGTACTGGGCCTGGGCGATTCGAGTTATGCGGACTTCTGCGGCATCGCACGGCGTATCGACGAGCGGCTGGCCGAGCTCGGTGCCAGCCGCGTGCAACCACGCGGCGAGGCCGACCTGGACATCGACGGTGTCGCCATTCCGTGGCGCACGCAGGCGCTCAAGCACGCGCGCGAGCAGCTGCGGAGCGTCCCGCACTCGGCCACCGTCACTCCCCTGCGTAGCTCCCCTGCCGCGCCCGCCTGGTCGCACCAGCACCCGTTCGGTGCAGAGCTGCTGGCCAACCAGATCATCAGCGGGCGCGACTTCAAGGGCCCGGGATTCCGGGTCTACGCGCAACCGGGCAAGCGCGTACGGCACCTGGAATTCTCGCTGGAAGGCAGCGGCCTGAGCTACGAACCGGGCGATGCGCTGGGCATCGTGCATCGCAATCCACCGGCCCTGGTGGAGCCGCTGCTGCAGGCCGTGCGGCTGGATGGCGATGCCGCGGTCACTGTCGGCGAGGACACCCTGGCGCTGCGCGAGTGGCTGAGCACCCGGCGCGAACTGACCAAACTCTCGCGCCCGTTCCTCACCGCCCATGCCGAGCGTGCCGGCGCAGACGAACTGCAGGCGCTGCTCGCCCCGACCCAGACCGCCGGCCTGGCGGCGCTGCTCGCCGATCATCAGGTGATCGACGTGCTGCGCCGCTGGCCGGCGGATTGGGACCATGCCGGCCTGCTGGCCAGCCTGCGTCCGCTCACCCCACGGCTGTACTCGATCGCCTCCAGCCGCAAGCGCGTGGGCGAGGAAGTGCACCTGGCGGTGGACGAGCTCCATTACCAGGCACACGGGCATACACACCTGGGCTCGGCAAGCGGCTTTCTGGCCGGGCTCGCCGAAGGCGACACCGCGCCGGTCTACATCGAGCCCAACCAACGTTTCCGCGTGCCCGCCGATGCCGACCGCGACATCCTGATGATCGGCCCCGGCACCGGCGTGGCGCCGTTCCGCGGCTTCGTGCAGGAGCGCGCCGAAACCGGCGCCCGTGGACGCAACTGGCTGTTCTTCGGCGCCCAGCATTTCAACACCGACTTCCTGTACCAGGCCGAATGGCAGCAGGCCCTGCAACGCGGCGAGCTGCACGCCCTGGAGCTGGCGTTCTCGCGCGATCACAGCGAAAAGATCTATGTGCAGCACCGCCTGCGCGAACGCGGTGCCGAGGTCTACGCCTGGCTGCAGGGCGGCGCGCATGTGTATGTGTGCGGCGCCATCGGCATGGGCAAGGACGTGCACGCCGCATTGCTGGACATCGTCGCCACCCACGGCGCACGCAGCCCGGAGGACGCCGCCGCCTACCTCACGCAACTGCAGGTGGAGGGGCGGTATGCGCGTGATGTCTATTGAGATGCCGGGACTCGGGACCGGGGACCCGGGACCCGGGAGCAGCAAGAAACACAGCAACTGCAGTGCACGCTCTTGCTATCCCGGGTCCCGGGTCCCGGGTCCCCGGTCCCGCTCCCACAACCCGCCCCTCCCCAGCAGCCACCAATGAGCCACTCCGTCGAAGACATCAAATCCCACAGCCGTCGCCTGCGTGGGTCGCTCGAGCAGAGCCTGGCCGATGCGGTGACCGGGGCGTTGCGCGAAGACGATCAGACCCTGATCAAATACCACGGCAGCTACCAGCAGGACGACCGCGATATCCGCGACGAGCGGCGCCGGCAGAAGCTCGAACCGGCGTATCAGTTCATGATCCGCACGCGCACACCGGGCGGAGTGATTTCGCCCAGCCAGTGGCTGGCACTGGACGGCATCGCCACCCGCTATGCCAATCATTCGCTGCGCATCACCACCCGCCAGGCGTTCCAGTTCCATGGCGTGATCAAGCGCGAGCTCAAGGCCACCATGCAGGCGATCAATGCGACCCTGATCGATACGCTGGCGGCCTGCGGCGACGTCAATCGCAACGTCCAGGTGGCGGCCAACCCGCTACTGTCGCAGGCGCACGCCGCGCTGTATGCGGATGCGGCGCGCGTGTCCGAACATCTGCTGCCCAACACCCGTGCGTACTACGAAATCTGGCTGGACGAGCAACGCGTCTCCGGTTCCGGTAGCGAGGACGAGCCGATCTATGGCGAGCGCTATCTGCCACGCAAGTTCAAGATCGGATTCGCCGCCCCGCCGCTCAACGACGTGGACGTGTTTGCCAACGATCTTGGTTTTATCGCGATCCTGCGCAACGGCGAGCTGCTCGGTTACAACGTCAGTATCGGCGGCGGCATGGGTGCCACCCACGGCGACACCGAGACCTGGCCGCGCGTGGCCAATGTGATCGGCTTCGTCAGCCGTGAGCAGTTGCTGGACATCGCCACCGCGGTGGTCACCACCCAGCGCGACCTGGGCAACCGCGCGGTGCGCAAGCGCGCGCGCTTCAAGTACACCATCGACGATCACGGCCTGGATACCATCGTGGCCGAGATCGAACGTCGTGCCGGCTTCGCCCTGCAACCGGCACGGCACTTCGCGTTCGAGCACAACGGCGACCGCTATGGATGGGTGGAGGGCGAAGACGGCCTGTGGCACCTGACCCTGTCGCTGCCGGCTGGCCGCATCGCCGATACCGACACCGCCGCGCATCTGAGCGGCCTGCGTGCGATCGCACAGCTGCAGGTGGGCGAATTTCGCATGACGCCCAACCAGAACCTGGTCATCGCCGGCGTACCCGCTGGCGAACGGGCACGTATCGATGCCCTGGTGGCGCAGTACGCGCTGGATGCCGGCAATCGCGCCACCACCGCGCTGGCGCGGGGCGCGATGGCCTGCGTAGCGCTGCCCACCTGCGGCCTGGCCATGGCCGAAGCCGAACGCTATCTGCCGGACTTCAGCGCCGCCCTGCAACCGCTGCTGGCGCGCCATGGCCTGACCGACACCCCCATCGTGCTGCGCCTGTCCGGCTGTCCGAATGGCTGCTCGCGGCCGTACCTGGCCGAGATCGCCCTGGTCGGCAAGGCGCCCGGCCGTTACAACCTGATGCTGGGCGGCGACCGCCGAGGTCAGCGGCTCAACACCCTGTACCGCGAGAACATCGCCGAGGCGGACATCCTCGCTGCACTGGATCCGCTGCTGGCCCGCTATGCGGCCGAACGCGACCGGGACGGCGATGAAGGCTTCGGCGACTTCCTGCACCGCAGCGGCCTGATCGCGCTGCCGCCCTACCCCACGCACCGTCACCTCGACCTGGAACTGCTCGCATGACCGCGCTGCCCGCTGCATCGAACACCGCTTCGGCACTGGATGACCTGGACGCGCTCAACGCGCAGCTGGAAAACCTGCGCGCCGACGAGCGCGTGGCCTGGGCCTTGCAGCACGGGCCGCAGGAAGCGGCGCTGTCGTCCAGCTTCGGTGCGCAGTCGGCCGTCACGCTGCATCTGTTGTCCCAGCAACGCCCGGACATTCCGGTGATCCTGATCGACACCGGCTATCTGTTCCCGGAGACCTACAGATTCGCCGACGCGTTGACCGACCGGCTCAAGCTCAACCTCAAGGTCTACCGCCCGCTGGTCAGCCGTGCCTGGATGGAGGCCCGGCACGGCCGCCTGTGGGAACAGGGCATGGTGGGCATCGATCAGTACAACAACCTGCGCAAGGTCGAGCCGATGCGGCGCGCACTGGACGAGCTCAACGTGGGTACCTGGTTCACCGGCCTGCGCCGCAGCCAGTCCGGCGGCCGCGCGCAGACGCCGATCGTGCAGAAGCGCGGCGACCGCTACAAGGTCAGCCCCATCGCCGACTGGACAGACCGCGACGTCTGGCAATATCTGCAGGCCCACGACCTGCCGTATCACCCGCTGTGGGAACAGGGCTATGTCTCGATCGGCGATTTCCACACCACCCGCCGTTGGGAGCCGGGCATGCGCGAGGAAGACACGCGTTTCTTCGGGCTCAAGCGCGAGTGCGGCATCCACGAAGACATCTGAGCGCGGCGCAGTACGCGCTTGTTACCAAGCCTGCATGCACCACGACGCGTCGAATTTGCCGGTGGGCACACCGCCGAGCGCACTCCTGACTCGGCAGGTCTGCAGCGCATCGAGGTGACGCGCTCGTGCTCATGGCATGAGAACGCGTGCCTGACTGCGCAGCATCCAGTAGCGGTCGAACAGCCACATCAGCAATAGCGACACCCCGACCAGCGGGAAGATCAGCCCGCAGATCACCAACAGCACCAGCACACCGCGCAGCGTGCGCGGATCGGCCGGCAACGGCGGCACGCCCAGGTCGCCGACCGGACGACGTTTCCACCACATCACCGCCGCGCTCACGCAAAGCAGTCCGATCGCCGCGCACGCCAGCAACAGGATCAGCTGGTTCGCCGTTCCGTATTGCTGACCCAGGTGCACGTTGATGCCCCATTCCAGCGCACGCGCCACTGGCCCGTAATCGTGATAGCGCATGTCCAGCAGCACCGCACCGCTGTACTGATCCAGATGGATCACGCGTTGGCCGTGCAGGTCGGCCGGATAGACCGAGGCGGTATACACCCCGGTGGCGCCACGCGGTGGCGAGACGCTGTAGCCCGGCACGATGCCGAGCGCATCGAACCGCGCCATCGCCGAATCCAGACCGATTGCGCCGTGACCTGGCGCAGCGACACCGCCGGTGCCGCCGTGGGCGGCATGTTGAGACTGGACCGCATGTTCTGACGGGCTTGGCTGTTCCGAGTGTTCCGAGTGTTCCGAGTGTTCCGAGTGTTCCGAGTGTTCCGAGTGTTCCGAGTGTTCCGCATCCGCCAGCGTCACACTTACCCGCCCGTCACGCAGACCCTCGTCCACCACCGCGGCCCCACGCCCAGGCAGCACAGACTCCGGCACACGCGCCTGCCGCAACGACCACGCCGGATCGGTCGTCTCGGACAAACGCTGCTGCGACATCGGCTGCTGCACGCGCAGCCCCGCGGGATAGCCGAAATCATGCCCATTGGCCCAGCGGTTGACCTGTGCGCCCCACAGCCAGGACCACGGCATGCCGGTCAGCGCCAGGAACAGCAGCACCGCGCCCACGCCGGCACCGGTCACCGCATGCAGGTCGCGCCAGAACAGCCGCTGCGCCGGCTTGCCGCGCACCTTGATCACGCCGCCGCGGCGCCCGCGCGGCCACCACAGGTAGAAGCCGGTGAGCACCAGCACGATTGCCCAACCCGCTGCCATTTCGATCAGCCCCTGCGCGAATGGCCCGAGCAGCTCCAGACTGTGCAGCCGCCGGATGGTCCAGGCCAGGGTGCCATGCTCGGGCAGGCTGCCCAACACGCGCGCGCGATACGGGTCCACATACACCACCCGCCGCGCGCCCTGCGCATCCACCAGACCGATCTCGGCGCTGGCATCGGCCTGTTTCGGCGTGGTGTAGCGGAACATACGACCGACGTGATGCCGCCTGGCCGCATCCACCAGCTGCTGCGCAGACGCGCGCGACGTTCCCACCGGCACCACCTTCAGCGCGTGATGCGCGCTGCGGTCGATCGCTTCCTGATACAGGAACGCCGCACCGGTCAACGCCAGCCACACAATGAACGGCAGCACCAGCAGGCCGGCGTAGAAATGCCAGCGCCATACCGCGCGGTAGAACCGCCAGCGGCCATCCTGCGACGCTGCACTGGCTCGGCCATCGTTGAAGAGTGCGTGCATCAGAAGCTCCAGTCCCACGACAGCGACAGCGCGCGGCCATCGCCCGGCGAATAGCCGGAACTGCCGCTGTCGTACCATGCATAGACATAGGCGCGATCGGTCGCATTGCGCAGCTGCAGGCTCAGTGCAGTGCGTGCACTCACGCTCCAGCGCGCCCCCAGGTTGAGCAGCGCATAGCCGCCCGTGCGGCCCAGCGTGTTGCTGCGCTCCAGGAAGTAGTCGCCCTGCGCATTGCCCCAGGCGCTGAGCTGCAAGGCCGTGGTGAGCTGCCACTCCAGCCCGGCGGTTGCCAACCAGCGCGGCACGTTTTCGATCTCCTTGCCGCGCGTAGCCGGTGCGCTCGGGTCCGGTGTGGCGATGCTGGCCTTCTGCCGCGAATATGCGATCCACGCGCGCCAGTGTTCGGCCGGCTGCAGATTCACCTGCGCATCCCAGCCACGCCGCAGCGTGCGCCCCACATTGGCCACCTCGCCGACGCCGGGAACGCCGTTGACGCCAAGCACGGTCGCCACCTCGCCGGACGCGCGTTGCTCCCAGTACGCCAGGCGCCCGTCCAGCAGCACCGACGGCGCGAATTTGAAACCGGCTTCCCAGCCATCGTTGATCGATGGCCCCAGATCTGCGGACTGCCGACGATAGGCTCCGTCACCGCTACCGATCTGAAAGCTGCGCCCCCAGTTGGCGTACACGCTGTCGTGCTCGCCCACCCGATAGCTGGCGCTGAACTTGGGTTGCCTGATGGCGCCGTAGCGGTAGATGGGGGCGTACACGCCAGCCAACACATCGTGCAATTGGCCATCGACACGATCGACCCGGTAACCCGGCACCAGCTGCAGACGCCCGGTAGGTTCGAGCACCGCCTGCACATAGGCGCCGTGCGTGCGCAGGCCGTAGTCCCACGCGCGCAGTCGCGCCGTGCGCACACGCGCCACGGTGCGGTAGCGCCGCGACTGGTTGGACTGCCATTGCGCATCCACGCCGGCGTCCAGGCTGAGATCCATCGCCTCCCAGTCCGGCCGCCAGCTGCCGCGCAACAACATGCCGCGATGGGTTTCGTCGGTATCGCGCTCCTGTTGCAGGCCTGCGGCCGAAAAACGCACCCAACGCTGGTTGCGGTAATCGTTCTGATAGGCCTTGGCGCTCCACTGCGCATTCGCCCCCAACGCACCGTCGGCATGCACTGCGGTCTGCCGCACGCGGCGTTGGCTGCGATCGTCCTGCGCATACGCCGGTGAACTGCGCGGCGCCGCACGGGCGGTGGCCGCATCCAGATAGCCCGCCTCCAGTGCATGGTTGTCGTAATGGCGCGTGGTCAGCCCGGCGCGGAAGGCGCCATCCGGATCGGTGTAGAACCATTTGCCGGCCGCGCTGCGTTTGCGGGCGTCGGCATGTTCGCGATAGCCATCGGAGTCGCGCCAGGCCAGCACGTAGTTCTGGCTCCACGCACCGCGTTCGACACCCTTGCCCAGTTGCAGCTCGCGTGCACCGAAACTGCCCCCGGTCACGCTCAGCCGGCCATCGTTGCCGCCGCTGCGGGTCAGCACATCCACGCTGCCGGCGATGGCGTTCAACCCATAGCGCGCATCGTTGGTGCCGCGCACGATCTCGATGGCGCTGATGTCCTGCGGGAACACCGCGTCCAGGTACGGCATGCCGCCAGCGTTGTCGTTGCTGGGAATGCCGTCGATCAGCAGCTTCACCGCATTGATCCGCCCCTCGCCATTGAAACCGCGGAACGAGAACCGCCCTGCATCGGTGCCCATGCGGAACGGGGTGACCTGCACGCCGGGCGCGCGCATCAGCAGTTCCCAGCTGTAATCCACATGTTGATCGTGCAGCAGTTCGCCGCCGATCACATCCACCGAGCTGAGGACCTGCGCAGCACCTGGAAAGCGCGGGGCCTGTGCACCGACCTCCACCTTGCCCAGCATCAATGCCACCTCCTGCGCCTGCAGGGTACCGGCGGCCCCATACACCAGCGCCAACGACGGCGCGTACCACAACGCTTGCAACAACCCCCAACGCATTGACCAATCCCTTGCCGTCACAAGACGGCACGACAGCCGCGCACCACCCAGACGGCGGGCGCCAGCGTGATTCAAGGAAACGGGCGGTTCATCCAGCCATGCGCGCACCGGCCGACGCACTGGCGGCGGCGCAGCTGCGATGCAACGAACGCCCGCGACGGGCGAGGTTCACGCCTGCCGTGGCGGCCCGCGCGCGCCGAGCGCTGCCCAGCGCAGTGCCGCCCGGTGCGGTGCGGCAGAAGCTGCGGATATCGGCGATGGCCGCAACTGCAGTAGACATAGCACGGCCACGATCAGCCACGGCAACAGCCGCGCCGCCAATACGCAGTAATCGCAGGCTTCGCCATGCGATGCGGCGGCGTGGTCACCGGCGTGTGGTGTGGTCGCGGCCGCGTGCCCGGCGTGATGCGATGCGTGCTGGTGGGATGCATGCTGGTGCGATGCGAACTGACCGCGCGCCAGCAAGGCGGTGTCGATGCTCGCCGACACCCCACTGGTGCACATCGGCTCCTGCGCCGGCATCTGGCTCCAGCGACTGATCAACGGCGCCACCAGCATCAGCAGGACGGCCAGGCAGGCAAGCCGATGCAGCAGGCGGTGGTGGCGGAACGAACCCAGCATCCGGGCAGTGTAAGCGGCACGGCGCTGCCGCCGCGATGCCCGCAGTCCCTGCGCGACCGGATGTCGCACCCTGCGGCTTGGGTTCGGCGTCGCGTTGGCTGACCTGTCCGTCGATCCTGCCGAACAGCTTGCGTTCGCCCCTGCACCAGCTGAGCACCTGCCAAGGTCACCTCGAGCGAGCCAGCGGTCAGCCCCTGCAGCATCCTGCGCCGTCGACAACGGGGCGTGGCCAGGCGTCGGCAGAGACGGCTTGCCGCGGTCGACGCCAGGCGCTGCGAGCTGGCAAAGCGCTGCCAGGACACCACCGCGCCCCGCCGCAGTCAGGCCAGGCCAGCACCTGCACCCGTAGCGCGCAACGCCTCCCGGTGACGGCTCGGCGACCAGCCTCTCCGCAACCCACTGTCGCCCAACGCCGGCAGGCATCGGCCTCTGGAGCGGGCGGATGCCCACCACAACGACGCCAGTGCGAAGCTGTCCAGGCCGGCAGTCACAGTTCCCGGCCGGCACCCGGCGCCGCATACCTGCTGCGCACGGCCATGCCCTATGCTTGCGGCTCATCCCATTCATACCGCGCGCATGAGCACCGTCCTGTCCGATCCAGCGGCCGAGCCACTTCCCTGCGCCCCCAAACCGCCTAGCGAAGCCTTGCGCCTGCAAGCCCTGCGTGGCTACGGCATTCTCGATACCCCGCGCGAGGCGGCGTTCGAAGACATCACCCGGCTCGCGTCGATCATCTGCCAGACCCCGATCGCATTGATCAGCCTGGTCGATGCCGACCGCCAGTGGTTCAAGAGCGAACTCGGCATGGGCGAGCGGGAAACCCCGTTGTTCAAGTCGATGTGCGCGCACGCGCTGCTCGACAACGACGTACTGGTGGTACCGGACACCCGCGAAGACGTGCGCTTCTCGCGCAATCCGCTGGTCACCGGCGAGGCGCCGCTGTACTTCTATGCCGGCGCTCTGCTGAAGACCCCAGACGGCCTGCCCCTGGGCACGGTCTGCGTGCTGGACAGGAAACCGCGCCAGCTCACCGACGAGCAGGTCGAAGCGCTGCGCGCGCTCGCACGCCAGACCATGGCGCAGCTGGAACTGCGCCGTGCACTGCTGATCGCAGAAGAGTCCGATCGCTACCGCAGCCGGCTGATGGCCATCGCCGGTCACGATCTCAAGACGCCACTACGCACGGCCGCCTACGCCATCGACAAGATGCGCAGGCATGCCAACGTCGATTCGATTCCCACCCTGGTGACCGCACGCGATGCGATCGGCCAGGTCGCGCGCGAGCTGGACGAACTGGCGACGCTGGCCGCGGCGGGCAAGTCCGCGATGCCCGACCTGCAGCCGCTGCAGCTGGAGGACGTGCTGCACGCGGTGCTGGGCGTCTGGCGCCAGCCGGCCATCGACAAGTGCCTGGCGCTGCGCCATGTGCCGACCTCGCTGCGCGTCCGCAGCCACCCCACCTTGTTGACCACGCTGATCGGCAACCTGGTCGGCAATGCGGTCAAGTACACCGAGCGCGGACGCGTGCTGGTCGGTGCGCGTCGCCGCCCCGGCCATGCCGTGGTGGAAATCATCGACAGCGGCATCGGTCTGAATCTGGAACAACCCGAACAGGTCTTCCAGGCCTTCCGCCAGGCCGACCCACGCAGCGACGGCCTGGGTATCGGCCTGTGGATCGTGCACCGCACTGCCGAGACGCTGGGCTGCGAGGTCAGCGTGCGCTCCCGCCCGGAAGGCGGCACCTGCTTCTCCGTACGGATTCCGCTTGCCTGAGGCTTGTTGATCGATTCGCCTGGCAGTGGGCTCGCGTGGACGGCCGGCGTCTGGCGAGTTGCCCGCGGGCGGCGCTGCGCGCGGCATCCGGCTCGCCCCTGTACAGCTGCGTGGCCTTGCATAAAAAAGGCGGACCCGGGCTCCCGACCCGGGTCCGCCGCCAAGCACGCCAGGCCTCTCCCCAGGGACCCGGGTGCGCCAGCCGCTCGGTGCGCAGCCTCGCGCAGCAGTGATGCGACAGCGCTAGCAACCCTCCACGACACCCCACTGACCAGACCGGCAAGGCGATAGCGGCATCGCCGGTCCTGCGTCGTCCACCCCTAGACGTCCGAAGGTAGTCGTCTCATGGCTGCTATAAGGATTTACGACAGGGCGCAGCGCAACTTGAAGGACGCTGGCGACACCGGCACAGGCGGCCCTGACAGAGGTAGGGGGAATCACCGACAGCGCGCGTTCGCGTACGCCACAAGGGCCAACTAAATCATTGGTTTGAAACTACTTTTTCGTGCATGGCCGACTGTGCAATGCAGCATGCAGCGGAAGGCGGAAGGCCTGTCCCGACCACATCGCCGGGAGATCGCAGCGCTCCGCCACTGACGACTCCCGCTAGTCCGACGCCTGCCGCGCGAACCAGTTCGCCGAATGCACCTCTTCACTGGCGACCTCGAGCAGCTGCCGCAGCGTTGCCAGTGGAACCTGCACCGCTGCATCGCCGGACGGCAGGGTGACCCATAAGGTGTCGTCCTGCGGGTCGGCGGACACGGTCACCAGCGCCTGCTCGCTTCCGTCGACGCAGGCCGACAGCTGCAGCGACAGCCCGCCGTCCGGTTCGGACAACCACAACCGGCTCAATGCGGGACGCATGGGCGCGCTCATCGCATCGCTCAGCTGGTAATGGTCTGGGTGAGCGATTCCCAGGTCGGCGGCAGCGGCCAGTCCGGTGCCTGGTTGCCGTCCAGGACGCGGCGCAGGTCGCGTTTGTCGATCTGCGGGGCCAGCACATGCACCAGATCCAGCGCATAGTCGCGCAGCACACGGTCGCGCGGCAGCACCGCCCAGGCGATGCACTCGGCGATGGGAGCCGGGGCCGGCCAGGCCCGCAGGTCTTCGTCGTACGCGCTGATCGCCATCTCCGCCACCAACCCCACGCCGAGCCCGGCGCGGACGTAGGTCTTGATCAGATCGGCATCCAGCGCGGTCAGCGCGATGCTCGGCACCAGCCCCACCTGTGCAAACGCCCGCTGCAGCGAGGAGCCCGGCCGGGTGGACGATTCGTAGCTGATCAAGGGGTGCTCGGACAGCGCCTGCATGTCCGGCGTCACCCTCGGAGTGTCCAGCGCATGACCGCGTGGCACCACCACCAGCCGCCGCCAGCGGTACAGCGGCACCGCGATCCCGGCACCAGGCTCGCCGCCGGCGGTACTCACCACGGCGATATCGGCATCGCCCTGGCTGAGCAGATCCAGCGCTGCACTTTCGGCGGCCTGCTGCAGGTGCACGCTCACCTGCGGGTAGGAATGCTTGATCTGCGCCACCGCCGGCGGCAGCACGAAACGCGCCTGGGTATGGGTGGTGGTCAGGGTCAGCTGCCCCTGACTCTCGCGGCGCTGATTGGCCGCGTAGGTACGGATGTTGTTGGCCTCGGCCAGCACCGCGCGGGCGCGCTCGATCACCTCCACCCCGGCCGGCGTCACCGTGTCCAGGCTGCGCCCCTTGCGCACGAACAACAGAAAGCCCAGCTCGTCCTCCAGTTGCTTGAGCTGCTTGGACAGGCCGGGCTGGGTGGCGTGCACCCGCGCGGCGGCCAGCGTAATGTTCAGCTCGGCATCGGCGATGGCCACCAGATAACGAAGTTGGGTCAGCGTCATGGGCTTATGTCCAAAAAAGCGCGAGGCGCCACAAGGCCTTCGACTGTAGTGGAGTTCCGGGGGCCAGCTTATAACCGAACGCTATTTTTAGGGTGTATGAAGTCATTTCCGACCGCTATATGCCGGCGGTACGGTCTGGCCCTTCCTTTCGATACCCCCGGACCGTGACCGCTGCGTTCCCGCTCCTTGCCGACCTGTGTGGCCGCGCCGTCCTGGTGGTCGGCGGCGGCGTCGCCGCCGAACGTGCAACGGCCAGCCTGCTGCAGGCTGGCGCGCAGCCATTGGTCGGCGCCCCGGCACTGACCGGGCAACTCCAGCAGTGGGTGCAGGCCGGCCAGGTGCGTTGGCTGGCCGGACACTTCCACCCCGACTGGCTCGCCTTGCCTGACGCTCCGCTCTGGCTCACCGTCGCCGCCAGCGAAGACCACGACCTCAACCAGGCCTTGCGCACTGCCGCCGGCCGCCAGCGCCTGCTCACCCATACCGCCGCGCCGGTCAGCGCGCCTGCCGCCACGCCCTCCCCCCCGCAGCGCAGCGGTATCGCTGCGCCGAGCCCCGGCAGCGTCACCCTGGTCGGCGCCGGTCCTGGCGACCCCGGGCTGCTCACCCGGCATGCGCTGCGCGCGCTGCGGCAGGCCGAGGTGGTCCTGCACGACCGGCTGGTCAGCCCGCAGATCCTGCACCTGGCCCGCCGCAGCGCCGTGCTGGTGGAAGTCGGCAAGGCCGCGCAAGGGCATAGCACGCGCCAGGAACAGATCCACGCACTGATGCTCGAATACGCCCGCGCCGGGCGCCGCGTGGTCCGCCTGAAGGGCGGGGACGCGTTCGTCTTCGGCCGCGGCGGCGAAGAACTGGAGTTCCTGCAGGCGCACGGCATCGGCTTCCAGGTGATTCCCGGCATCACCGCCGCGCTCGCCTGCGCCGCCTATGCCGGCATTCCACTCACCCATCGCGACCACGCGCAGTCGCTGCGGCTGGTCACCGCCCATTGCAAGGATTCGCTGGACACCCTGGACTGGCAGGCGCTGGGTCAGGAGCGGCAGACCCTGGCCTTCTACATGGGCGTGGCCGGGCTGGACGCCATCCAGCACCGCCTGCTGCAGGCCGGCCGCGCAGCCGGCACTCCGTTCGCGCTGGTAGAGAACGGCTCCCGCCCGCAGCAGCGCGTGATCACCGGTACGCTGGCCACGCTGGCAACCACCGCCCAACGGCATGCCGTGCGCGCCCCCGCGTTGTTGATCCTGGGCGAGGTCGCGGCCCTGGCACGGTCGCTGCACTGGTTCGGCGCCGCCCCCCTGACTGCCGAGCCGCCAGCGCTGCCCTCACCCGACGCAACGCCCCACCCGCACACACTCGCCCACGCAGCCTGATTCCGACGGAGACCCCCATGGCCCTGTACGACACCATCCTCGACACCATCGGCCGCACCCCGGTGGTCAGACTCAACCGCCTGGCACCGGACCACGTGTCGCTGTACGTCAAGGTCGAATCGTTCAACCCCGGCGGCTCGGTCAAGGACCGCCTGGCACTGGCGATCATCCTCGACGCCGAACAACGCGGCCTGCTCAAGCCCGGTGACACCATCGTGGAGGCCACCTCCGGCAACACCGGCGTGGCGCTGGCCATGGTGGCTGCCGCACGTGGCTACAAGTTTGTCGCCACCATGGTGGAAACCTTCTCCATCGAGCGCCGCAAGCTGATGCGCGCCTACGGCGCCAAGGTGATCCTGACCCCGGCCGCCGAGCGCGGCAGCGGCATGGTGCGCAAGGCCAAGGAACTGGCCGAGCAGCATGGCTGGTTCCTGGCCAGCCAGTTCGCCAACCCGGCCAACCCGGCCTATCACCGCAACACCACCGCCGCCGAGATCCTGCGCGACTTCGCCGGGCAGCGGCTGGACCATTTCGTCACCGGCTGGGGCACCGGCGGCACCCTCACCGGAGTGGGCGAAGTGCTGCGCGTGGCCCGCCCGGAAGTGCGCATCACCGCCACCGAGCCGGCCGGCGCCGCGCTGCTGCAAGGCCAGGACTGGAAGCCGCACAAGATCCAGGGCTGGACGCCTGACTTCGTGCCGGACGTCCTCAACCGCGAGGTCGCGCACGAAGTGTTGAGCGTGGAAGACACCGACGCCATCAGCGTGGCGCGCCGCCTGGCCGCAGAGGAAGGCATCTTCACCGGCATCTCCGGCGGCGGCACGGTCGCCACCGCGCTGCGCGTGGCCGAGGCCGCCGCGCCGGGCGCGGTGATCCTGGCCATGCTGCCCGACACCGGCGAGCGCTATTTCTCCACCCCGCTGTTCGCCGACATCAACGAAGGCTCCGACGACGACTGGCTGGCAGGTCTGCCCTGAGTGGAGCCGGTAGGGCGAGCGGTGGCGGGGATGGTGTAGGGGCTGCGGGTTTGGTTCGGGACCCGGGACCCGGGACCCGGAAAAGCGTAGTCCTGCTGCAATCTGCTGTTGTGGACGGTTGGCCATCTCTCGGTGGATGAACTCACCTGACTGGCGGCGGCTCTCAGGTCGCACGCACTGGCATCTTCTCTGCCCGGCTCTTACGGGACCCGGGTCCCGGGTCCCGAGTCCCGGCTCTTCCCGGCTCTCCCCACCTCCCACCCCCGTCAAGGAACCGTTAGGATGGCGGCCCTGACGCAGGGAGAAACGTGGTGAGCAACCGGCCGTATGGACACAGCGAGACCCGCGCCACGCGGGCGCCATGGCTGGTGAAGATGACCTCGCCGGTGCATTTCGCGCTGTCGCTCGGCCTGGGCGCATGGCTGCAAGGCGTGCTGGACCTGCCGCTCCCTGCCCCGTCGCTGCTGGCCTGGATCCAGCTGGCCGGCGGCCTGGTCGCCTGCCTGGGACTGGTGCTGGCGGTGAGCTGCTTCGTCCTGTTCGCACGCCGACGTACCACCATCCTGCCCAGCGGCCATCCCTCCCGACTGGTGCTCGACGGCCCGTACCGGGTCACCCGCAACCCGATGTACCTGGCACTGGTGCTGAGCCATGTCGGGCTATGCCTGCAGCTGGGTCAGCTATGGGCGGTGCCTCTGGTTGCACTGCCCTGGCTGGCGCTGCAGCGCTACGTCATTCCGTTCGAAGAAGCGCGGCTGCGTGCCGAATTCGGACGCACCTACGCCGATTACTGCGCGCGCGTCCGTCGCTGGCTGTAGCGCCAGGACGAAGAACCGATCGATCCGATCGATGGATCCAGCCTCTCCGCAAGGCGTGGCATGGGCCCCGATCGCGCATGCCCGAACCGTCGCAGGCGATGAGATGAATGGACGTTAGCGTGCCTCCGTCGCAACGCCTAACCCATCACGCTTTCATCATTCAAATCCCATAACTATCGCTGCATGAAAATCGAAGTCTGGCAAGGCGACATCACCGAGCTCGACGTTGACGTCATCGTCAACGCGGCCAACGAATCACTGCTTGGCGGTGGTGGCGTGGACGGCGCCATCCACCGTGCTGCCGGCCCCCGCCTGCTGCAGGCCTGCGAGGCATTGCCGCAGGTGCGGCCCGGCGTGCGTTGTCCCACCGGCGAGATCCGCGTCACCGATGGTTTCGACCTCAAGGCCCGCCACGTGTTTCACACGGTCGGCCCGATATGGCGCGACGGCAAGCACAACGAGCCCGAGCAACTGGCCAATTGCTACTGGCAGTCGCTGAAGCTGGCCGAGCAGATGCTGCTGCATTCCATCGCATTCCCGGCCATCAGTTGCGGCATCTACGGCTACCCGCTGTACCAAGCCGCCCGCATTGCCGTGACCGAAACACGCGACTGGCAGCGCTCGCACAAGGTGCCCAAACACATCGTGCTGGTGGCCTATAACGAAGCGACCTACAAGGCCTATCAGCAGGCCCTGGCAATGCAGGAAACCGCGGCCGCCTGACCGCACTGCACGGCTCGATGCGGCATGCAACGACGAGCGCCGCAAGGCGCTCGTTACGCTTTGGCAGCCCGGATGGACACTTGCCCATCTCCGATACATCATTCAGGCGTTT
Source organism: Xanthomonas sp. NCPPB 1067 (assembly GCF_020783795.1). Classification (NCBI taxonomy): domain Bacteria; kingdom Pseudomonadati; phylum Pseudomonadota; class Gammaproteobacteria; order Lysobacterales; family Lysobacteraceae; genus Xanthomonas; species Xanthomonas sp. NCPPB 1067. The sequence continues at coordinate 192,005 of NZ_JAJGQG010000003.1, read as the reverse complement.
CCCGAAGGTCTGCAACAACGTGCGCAGTTGGAGGTCGGACGCTGCGGCTGGAAACCCGCGCGATCGAACGCTGGGGCCTTGGTCGCGATGTTCGAGGTCAATAAAAAACGCCGGCATCGCTGCCGGCGTTTTTGCACTCAGGCTGAGCCGGCCTTGCAGCCGCGCTCACACGATCAACCCTTCCACTTGCCCAGCGCGGCCAGGCCGTTCTCCTTGGCGCGCTCGTAGATGATCTGCTGCGCCTTGGCGTAGTTGCCGGTCATATCCTGCGACCACAGCTTCAGTGCGGCCTGCTGCATCGCGCGGCCGTACGAGAAGCTCAGCGGCCACGGCAGGTTGCCGAGCTGGTGCATTTCGTTGAGGTGCGCGGTGGACTGCTCGTCGGTCTGGCCGCCGGACAGGAATACGATGCCAGGCAGGATCGCCGGCACGGTGGATTTCAGGCACATCACGGTGGATTCGGCCACTTCCTCGACGCTGGCCTGCTCCTCGCAGCTCTTGCCGGAGATGACCATCGACGCCTTCAGGATGGTGCCTTCGAGCACGACATTCTGCTCGTACAGCGCACCGAACAGCGAGCGCAGGGTGGCTTCGGTGACTTCGTAGCAGGTCTCGATGTCATGGGTGCCGTCCATGATCACTTCCGGTTCCACCATCGGCACCAGGCCCTGCTCCTGGCACAGCGCTGCATAGCGGGCCAGCGCATGCGCATTGGCCTCGATGCAGGTGCCGGACGGGATGTCCTCGCCGATGTTGATGACCGCACGCCACTTGGCGAAGCGCGCGCCCAGCGTGTAGTACTCCTCCAGACGCGCCCGCAGGCCGTCCAGGCCTTCGGTCACCAGTTCGCCCGGCATGCCGGCCAGCGGCTGCGCGCCCTTGTCGACCTTGATGCCCGGGATGATGCCGTGGTCGGCCATGTACTTGGCGAACGGCACGCCGTCCTTGGTCTTCTGACGGATGGTCTCGTCGAACAGGATGGCGCCAGAGATGTAATCGCTCAGCTTGGGCGTGGTCAGCAGCAGTTCGCGGTAGGCGCGGCGGTTTTCCTCGATGTTCTCGATGCCGACGCTGGCAAACCGCTTGGCGATCGTGCTGGTCGATTCGTCGATGGCGATGATGCCCTTGCCCGGGGCCACCATGGCCTGGGCGGTTTCGGCAAGCTGTTCGATGCTCATGTAGTTCCTGTGGCAGCAGCGGGGGAGAACGAAAGTATAGCGACGAAAGTCGTATACATTCCTTCACGGAATGCCTGCAACCGATTACACCCTTATCGCGTGACAGGATGTGTGGCGTTGCTCGCATCGCGTTACGGATTCGGGATTCGGGATTCGGGATTCGGGATTCGGGATTCGGGATTCGTCAACGCTGAGCATGACGTGCAGCCTGTTGCTTGCTTTGCTGTGATGCATGGCGCCGACTGCGGCTGCGCAACACAGCACAACGGCGGCCCTGGGGCCGCCGTTGCGTGTCGCATCTTCCGGCCCGGCGCATGCGCCGGGTGCCGTCGACGGGATTAAAGCTCGCCCAGACCCGTCGCGCGGCCGTCGTCGCCCACTTCCAGCAGACGCAGCGTGTTGGTGGCGCCGTGCATTTCCATGTGCTCGCCGCTGGTGAACACCACGCGGTCGCCGGGCCCCATGCGCTCGTTTTCCACCAGCAGGCGGATCGCCGCACGTGCGGCTTCGCGCGGAGTCAGGCCGCGGCTATCGAAGCTGATCGGGAACACGCCGCGCATCATCGCCATCTGGCGACGCGCGCCATCGTGACGGGTGAAGGCATAGATCGGCATGTTCGAACGGAATCGCGACAGGAAACGCGGGGTGCCACCGGACTCGGTCAAGGCCACCACGCCACCCAGACCGATGTGCTCGGACAGGAACATGGTCGCCATCGCGATGGCCTGGTCGGCGCGCTGCAGGTTGCGCTGCGCTGCCTCGAAATCGGTGTCGAATTCGAACTGGTGTTCGGCACCCAGGCAGATGCGCGCCATCGCTTCCACCGCACGCACCGGATAGGCGCCGGCAGCGGTTTCGGCCGACAGCATCACCGCATCGGTGCCGTCGATCACGGCGTTGGCCACGTCCAGCACTTCGGCGCGGGTCGGGATCGGGCTTTCGACCATCGACTGCAGCATCTGCGTGGCGGTGATCACCACCTTGTTCTGCGCAAGCGACTCCTTGATGATCTTCTTCTGCAGGCCAGGAAGTTCGGCATCGCCGATCTCCACGCCCAGATCGCCGCGCGCCACCATCACCACATCGGACGCTTCGACGATCTCGACCAGATTTTCGATCGCTTCGGTACGTTCGATCTTGGACACCAGCTGCGCATCGCAACCGTGCTGCTGGGCGATCTGGCGGGCGTCGTGCATGTCCTGCGCGTTCCGGCAGAACGACACCGCAATGAAATCCACGCCGATCTTGGCAACGATCCCGATCAGCTCCTTGTCACGCTCGGTCAGCGCACCCAGCGACAGGCCGCCGCCCTGCTTGTTCAGGCCCTTGCGGTCGGACAGCACACCATCGTTCAACACCTTGGTGACGATACGCGCACCCTGCACGTCGGTGACCTGCAATTGCATCAGGCCGTCGTCGAGCAGCAGCACATCGCCGGCGGTCACGTCCTGTGGCAGGCCGAGATAGCTCACGCCGACCTGCTGCTGGTCGCCAGCCGGCGCGTTGGCATCGGCCACCAGGTCGAAACGATCGCCCATGGCCAGAGTGATCTTGCCCTCGGCGAAGCGCTCGATGCGGATCTTCGGGCCCGGCAGGTCGGCCAGGATGCCGACTTCCGCACCGACCCGCGCAGCGGCGGCACGTACCTCTGCAGCGCGTTTGGCCTGGCCGGACGGATCGCCGTGGCTGAAGTTGAGGCGCACCACGTTGACGCCCGCCTTGAACAAGGCGTCCAGCACACCGGGCGGATCCGTTGCCGGCCCGAGGGTGGCGAGGATCTTGGTGCGGCGTTGACGTTCTTTCATGATGGCCTCCCTGTAAAAGCCGCGAAACTTAACACACACATCACGCGCCCAGGATGGCATTGCGGCATAGCCACCCTTCGATTCCGGCATGTCCTAAAGACAGTGCGGGACAGTATGTATGCCAGCACTCGCGCCGCCGTTGGCGGCACGCACAATGCCACCCTAACCCGGCGGCGGTGAAGACGTTCTGCGTGATGCGAACCGCCTGCAGCAGGCGTGTCGACCAAGCGGACGCAACGGCCGCTGCGCATCACCCCTGAAGCAGGGTCGCCAGTTCGGCGGGCGTGCGTGCCAGCGCACCGGCACCGGCAGCCTGCAGTTCGGCCTCGTCGCCGAAGCCCCACAACACGCCGATGCTATGGATGCCGTGGTGATTGGCGCCATCGATATCCATCCGGCGGTCGCCGATCATCACGCAGCCAGTCGTGTCGATCTGCAGGCGGCGCAGGGTTTCGGCAATGAGGTCGGGCTTGAAACGGCGTTCGCCATCCTCGCTGGCACCGATCACATCCTCGAAGCAGGCTCCGAATGGCAGATGCTCGACGATGCGCCGCGCATAACGTTCGTTCTTCGAGGTGACCACGGCCAGGCGATGACCGGCGCGCTGCAGGCCGGTGACCACCTCGCCGATACCGTCGAACACGCGCAGCTCGGTCCAGCCCACTGCGTCGTAGCGCTCGCGGTACACGCCGAGCGCACGCTGGACCAGCGCCGGGTCGTCTGGAAAACAGGCAGTGAAGCTGTCGCGCAACGGCGGGCCGATCCACGCACGCAGGGTCTGCGCCGATGGACGCGGCCGCCCGATCTGGTCGAAGGCATGCACGATGCTGGCGACGATGCCCGCTTCCGAATCGACCAGCGTGCCGTCCAGATCGAAGAACAGCGTGGCTGCCCTCACTTGCCGCGGGCCTCGAGCGCGGCCACGGCCGGCAGGGTCTTGCCTTCCAGGAATTCCAGAAACGCACCGCCGCCGGTGGAGATGTAGGTGACGTCCTGGGCGATGTCGTACTTGTCCACCGCCGCCAGGGTGTCGCCACCGCCGGCGATCGAAAACGCCCTGGAGCCGGCGATCGCACGCGCCAGGGTCTCGGTGCCATGGCTGAAGGGCTCGAACTCGAACACGCCCACCGGCCCGTTCCACACCACCGTGCCGGCATTGGCGATCAGCTCGGCGTAGCGCTGTGCAGTCTGCGGGCCGATGTCCAGAATCAGATCGTCTGCGTCGACCGCATCGAGCGACTTCACACTGGCTTGCGCATCGGGCAGGAATTGCTTGGCGACCACCACGTCGGTGGGCAGCGGAATCTCGGCACCACGCGTCCTGGCATCGGCCACGATCTGGTTGGCGGTGGGAATCAGGTCCGGCTCGTTCAACGACTTGCCCACGTCGTGCCCGGCTGCGGCGATGAAGGTGTTGGCGATGCCACCGCCGACGATCAGCTGATCCACCTTGTTGACCAGGTTGGACAGCAGCTCCAGCTTGGTGGAAACCTTGCTACCGGCCACGATCGCCAGCAACGGCTTGGCCGGGTTGTCCAGCGCCTTGGCCAACGCATCCAGTTCGGCCATCAACAACGGGCCGCCGGCCGCCACCGGTGCGTAGCGGATCACGCCATGCGTGGAGGCCTGTGCGCGGTGCGCAGTACCGAAGGCATCCATCACGAACACATCGCATAGCGCGGCGTACTTGCGCGCCAGGGTCTCGTCGTCCTTGCCTTCGCCGACATTCATGCGGCAATTTTCCAGCAGCACCACCTGGCCCGGCGCGACCTCCACGCCATCGACCCAATCGCGCACCAGTGGCACGTCCACACCCAGCAAGCTGGTCAGGCGCGCGGCCACCGGTGCCAGTGAATCTTCTTCGGTCCAGCTGCCTTCCTTGGGACGGCCCAGGTGCGAGGTGACCATCACCGCCGCGCCTTTTTCCAGCGCCAGTCTGATGGTGGGCACCGAGGCGGTGATGCGCTGTTCGGAGGTGATCTGGCCGTTGTCGATCGGCACGTTGAGATCCTGGCGGATCAGCACGCGCTTGCCGGAAAGATCGAGGTCGGTCATACGGACAATGGACATGGGCTTGGCTCGCTGGGTCGGGAAAGGGGAATGGGAAATCGAAAGAGCCGCGATGCGCAGCGTGCCGCAGACGCGCGCGCGGATCTTGCCCGCACTGCACCGCCACCGCTGGCGCGGTGGAGGGACGTTGGTCGGTCGGACACGACGGGCAAGCAACTGTCTTGGTGGCAGGGGATGCCCATTGTCGGACCTTCGCGCCGCAGCAGCAAACCACCTGCCAGAGCTGGGCTGCTCGCGCGTGGCGGTTTGTCGGCGTAACGCCCCCGCAGACTCGCGCGCGCCACCGGCAATTTGCAGCGCCCCCTAAAAGAAACGCCCGGAAAACCGGGCGTCTGGAGTTACTCGCGGTAGCCGCTGTCGTTCTTGTTGTGGATGATCCAGATCAGATTGCCACCGGTATCCATCGACTTTCCGGCAAACACCAGGCGGCCCTGGCCCTTGTACGCCATCTCGTAGCGGTAGCGGTCACCGCCGAAGAAGAATGGGATGAACGCCTTGCCGGTCACATACGCGCCCTGATCGGTCGGCTGGCCGATCAGATCGGTCACCTGCTTCATCGGCATGCCGATCTTGAGCTGGGTGAACTTGCTGTCGGGCGCCGGTTTACCGGTGATCTCGCCCTCGTAGTCGTTGATCCCCTTGACCGTCTCGCCGTAGCCGGCCTCGACGTCGGAGGACTTGATCACTTCGCCGTCGGCATTCATCCACGCCGGCGTACCGGTCTGCTTCTTGGCGATGGCCTGTGGAGCCAGCCCGGCCAGCACCAGTGTCAGCACCATGGCTCCGATCCGCATACGACTGCTCTGCATGTTTGTCTCTCCTTGAGTTGGTTGGATGCTCCTGTACGTCCACTGCCATTCCAGCGCAGGAACCACCGCTGGGCAGCTGGTGATTAGCGCATGCCTTCGGGCCGATGTCTACGCCGAGCCGGCGTATGGGCACCCGCGCCAGGCCACTTGTCGAAATGTGCCGGCACCAGGTGGGCGACATTGTCGCCGGCAACACCCTCCCAGCGCGCGCATGCTGAAAATTCTTTTCGCCCCCACATCGCAGGAGGTCGTGACAACGCCGCGAGGGCAAGTCGCAGGTCTTGCCATCGAAAGCCCGCTGCGGTCGCGGGCAAGGGCGAAGACATGCGTATCGTGGCGGAATAAGCGCCTGCCAGACCGTGTAGCTTCAACTAAAAAAGCGCCCGAAGGCGCTTTTTTAGTCGATCCATGAAGAGCGATTACTTGGCGACAACGCGCACCATTTCCAGGCACTTGTTGGAATAGCCCCACTCGTTGTCGTACCAGGACACCAGCTTGACGAAGGTGGAATCCAGCGCGATGCCGGCATCGGCGTCGAACACCGAGGTGCAGGTCTCTCCGCGGAAATCGGTGGCCACCACCTTGTCTTCGGTATAGCCCAGCACGCCCTTCAGCGCGCCTTCGCTCTGCGCCTTCACTTCGGCACAGATTTCGGCGTAGGTAGCCGGCTTTTCCAGCTCGACCGTCAGGTCCACCACCGATACATCCGAGGTCGGCACGCGGAAGCTCATGCCGGTGAGCTTCTTGTTGAGCTCGGGAATCACCACGCCCACGGCCTTGGCCGCACCGGTGGAGGACGGAATGATGTTCTCCAGAATGCCGCGGCCGCCGCGCCAGTCCTTGTTCGATGGACCATCGACGGTCTTCTGGGTGGCGGTCGCCGCGTGCACGGTGGTCATCAGGCCGCGCTTGATGCCCCACTTGTCGTTGATCACCTTCGCCAGCGGCGCCAGGCAGTTGGTGGTGCACGAGGCGTTGGAAACGATGGCTTCGCCGTTGTAGGTCTTGTCGTTGACGCCGTAGACGAACATCGGGGTGTCGTCCTTGGACGGGGCCGACAGGATCACCTTCTTGGCACCGGCATCGATGTGCTTCTGCGCGGTTTCCTTGGTCAGGAACAGGCCGGTGGACTCGATCACCACATCGGCGCCCACCGCGTCCCACTTGAGGTTGGCCGGGTCGCGCTCCTGGGTCAGGCGGATCTTCTTGCCGTTGACGATCAGGGTGTTGCCATCGACCGACACCTCGGCCTTGAAGCGGCCGTGCACCGAGTCGTACTGCAACATGTAAGCCAGGTAATCGGGCTCGAGCAGGTCATTGATGGCCACGATCTCGATGTCATTGGCGAAGTTCTGCACCGCAGAGCGCAGCACATTGCGTCCGATGCGACCGAATCCGTTGATGCCAACCTTGATTGCCATGTTCACAAGCTCCTGCGACCGCGACAGCGCGGCGGATGGAAAGGGGCCGCCATTCTAGCAGTGTCGCCAATGCGCAGCCGCGCGGCCGATGGGATGTGTCGGTATGCAGCCTTGCCTGTGCAGGGGCGGATGTTCCGCCCGATCCCGTCCATCCATCGCCGTGCCTGGCCGGCGCACTCGCGGCGGCGCGCGCAGATGCGCCATGGCGACTTCCATCATCAGGACTGTCGCGAGCGCGCCCCCGATGCCCTGCGCACTCCGGGCACCACCCGGAAATTTTCAATATTTTTCAATCGTGTAACGTCAGAGAAATATGCCGAATAGCGTATTCGCACCTATGCCGACCGGCGGCATATCGGCACTCCGTGGATTTCGATACTGGCCCTGCCCACCGAGGCACCACTCATCCACACGGAGACTCCCCCATGCATCGCACCCTGCTCTCTCTGGCCCTGACGCTTGCCGCTACTCCGGCACTTGCCGCCGGTGTGATGCACTACACCGAACACGCATCGTTGCCGGCCAGTGGGGAAGCACGCGAAGTGGCCGCGCTGTTCGATACCTGGAATGCGGCCCTGGCCACCGGCAACCCGCACAAGGTGGCCGACCTGTATGCGCCCGATGGCGTGCTGTTGCCGACGGTCTCCAACGAAGTGCGCGCCTCGCGCGAGCAGATCGAGAAGTATTTCGAGATGTTCCTGACCAAGAAGCCCAAGGGCGTGGTCAATTACCGCACCGTGCGCGTGCTGGACGACGACAGCGCGGTGGATGCCGGCGTCTACACCTTCACCCTGACCGACAAGGACGGCAAGAAGACCGACGTGCAGGCGCGCTACACCTTCGTCTACGAAAAGCGCGAGGGCAAGTGGCTGATCATCAATCACCACAGCTCGGCGATGCCGGAAAAGGACGCCTCCCCGCTCGCCCAGGCCAGGTAATGCCGGCTGATCGCCGTCCCATGCCGGCCTCCTGCGACCTGTCGCTCTCCTACCCTGGCCTGCTTCCCCCACCGTCGCCTGCCTCCTCCGCCAACCCGGACAGCTCGGACGTCAGCGGCTCCTGCACACCTCGCAATGGTGTGCAGCGGTGCCGCCACTGCGCCGCCCTGCTGCACGCGGCGCACCACGGCGGCCTTGCGCAGGATCGCCCGCATGCCGATGCCGCGGGATTGATCAGGATCAAGGCGGCACCGCATCCAACACCGAAGACTGCCCCCCTTCCTACCCGACGAGAATCCTCATGCACATGCGCTCTGCCCTGCTGTTCACCGGCCTGGTGGCCGGCTTCGCCAGCTTCACCGCATCAGCTCAATCCAAAGGCGACTGGGCCATTGCCGTCGGCGCCCACCAGGTCGCCCCCAAGTCCGACAACGGCCGTCTGGTCGGCGGCACGCTTGAAGCGGACGTGGGCAAGGACATCAGGCCGACCTTCAGCGCCGAGTACTTCATCGCCGACAACCTCGGCATCGAAGTCCTGGCTGCGCTGCCTTTCGAACACGACATCGCGCTGCGCGGCGTGGGCCGGGTCGGCAGCACCAAGCATCTGCCGCCGGTGATCTCGCTGCAGTATCACTTCAACAGCCAGGGCAAGCTGTCTCCCTTCCTCGGGGCCGGGGTCAACTACACCCGCTTCTTCAGTACCGATACCCGTGGCGCGCTGGCCGGTAGCGAACTGGAGCTGGACGATTCCTGGGGCCTGGCCCTGCACGCGGGCGTCGACTTCAAGCTCAGCGATCGCGGCGCCCTGCGGGTCAACCTGCGCTGGATCGATATCGACACCGACGCCCGCTTGAACGGCAACCGCATCGGCACGGTCAACATCGACCCACTGGTCTACGGCGCTGCCTACGTCTACCGCTTCTAGGCGGTAGCGGCAAGCGCGGGGCATCTCTGGCACACTTGGCCTCCAGGGACGTGCATCCACCGCCGGAGTTGCGGACAGGTCGGTCACGTCGCGCCTGTCCGACCTACCGGGGATCCCATGAGCACGTTCATTCGCACTGCACTCGCCATCGCACTGGCCGCTTCGACCAGCCCCGTCCTTGCCCAATCTGCCGGGCACTGGACCACCGGCTACGGTGCGGGCTACGTCTCGCCGAAATCCGATAGCGGCGCCTTCGGCGCCGCACGCGCCGAGATCAAGGGCGCCCCGACACTCTCGTTCACCTACGAATACTTCCTGCGCAACAATCTCGGGATCGAAGTGCACGCCGCTGTCGCCGGCAGGCACGACCTGGAACTGCAAGGCGTCGGCAAGGTCGGCAGTTACTGGTCGGTGCCGCCTAGCGTGTTGCTGCAGTACCACATCAACGGCTACGGCGTGGTGTCGCCATTCGTAGGCGTCGGCATCAACTACACCGCCTTCGTGGGCGAGGACACCGAGCCGGCGATCGGCAATGGCGAACTGCGGTTCGGTGACTCGGTGGGCGCGACCGCGCATGTCGGCGTGGATTTCATCTTCAGCGATCGCAGCGGCCTGCGTGTGGATGCACGCTGGACCGACTCGCGCAGCAAGGTGGATTTCAACGGTACGCGGCTGGGCGAGGCGCGGGTCGATCCGTTGACCTACGGCGTGTCGTATCTGGTCTACTTCTGAGCGGACCGCCGCTTCGCCCCAGGGCGGCGCATGCCGGCAACGGCCATCAATCCGCCTGGGGCGGTTGCGTACAATCGGGCGGATGAAGACCTTCTCTCGCTCCCTTTGTGTTCTGGCCGCAGCCATCGCCGCGGCGATCCAACCTCTCACTGCCTGCGCCTGGGGCGCACAGGGCCACCGCCTGGTGGCCCGTGTTGCCGAGACCGAACTGAGCCCGCAGGCGCGTACACAGGTCGCGCAATTGCTTGCCGGCGAACCCGACCCGACCCTGCACGGGATCGCAACCTGGGCCGACGATCTGCGCGAGCACGACCCGGACCTGGGCAAGCGTTCCGCGCGCTGGCACTACGTCAATCTCGGCGAACACGACTGCAACTACATGCCGGCGCGCGATTGCCCGGACGGAAGCTGCGTGGTCGCCGCGCTGGAACGCCAGACCGCCGTGCTGGCCGATCGCAGCCAGCCGCTGGAAGCGCGCCGGCGAGCACTGAAGTTCGTGGTGCATTTCGTCGGCGACATCCATCAGCCGATGCATGCCGGCTATGCGCACGACAAGGGCGGCAACGATTTCCAGCTGCAGATCGACGGCAAGGGCAGCAACCTGCACGCCTTGTGGGACAGCGGCATGCTCAACGCGCGCCATCTCGGCGACGCTGCCTATCTGCAACGGCTGCTGGCATTGCCCGCCGCCACTGCGGCGTCGCCGGTGCTGCCGCCGCCAGCGGCAAACTGGGCGCAGGCGTCCTGCAAGATCGCCATCACGCCTGGCGTTTACCCGAAGGCACACGTCTTGCCGGAGGACTATCTGGCCACTTATCGTCCGATTGCCGAAGCGCAGTTGCGCATGGCTGGTGACCGGCTGGCCGACATCCTCAACGCGACGCTGGCCGGCCCCTGACACGGAGACGCCGATGCAGCCCGAGGTTCTTGCGTTCTTCCACGCCGACAGCAACACCTTCACCTACGTGGTCGCCGATGCGGACTCGGGCGCAGCGGCGGTGATCGACCCAGCATTGGATTACGCAGCAGACACCGGAGCCATCGGCAGCCGCATGGCGCAGGCCATCGTCGATGCCGTCGGGCAGCGTCGATGGGAGGTGCAGTGGCTGCTGGAGACCCATGCCCACGCCGATCACCTGTCTGCTGCACAGTGGCTCAAGCAGCGATGGCCGCAGGCGCGCATGGGCATCGGCGCCGGAATCGTCCAGGTGCAGCGGACGCTCGCACCGCAGTATGCATTGCCGCAGGACTTTCGCGCCGACGGCTCGCAATTCGATCATCTGTTCGGCGACGACGAACGCTTCATGCTCGGCGGCATCCGGGCCCGGGTCATCGCTGTCCCCGGGCACACCAGCGACAGCATCGCGTACCTGATCGGCGATGCGCTGTTCCCCGGCGATTCCTTGTTCATGCCCGATGCGGGCACCGCGCGTTGCGACTTCCCCGGCGGCGATGCGCGACAGCTCTACGCGTCGATCCAACGTCTGTACGCGCTTGCCGACGACACCCGCGTGTTCGTCTGCCATGACTACGGTCCAGGCGGCCGGGCGGTGGCGCACCAGACCAGCATCGGCGAACAGCGGCGCAGCAACATCCATGTGCGCGACGGTGTGGACATCGAGACCTTCGTGGCGCAGCGGCAGGCACGCGACGCGACCTTGCCCGAGCCGAAACTGATCCGTCCCGCGCTACAGGCCAACCTGCAGGCCGGCCGCTGCGGGGGTGCGAAGCCCTAGCGCGTTGCCGGCATACGCCACGCGGCTCACGGCACAGCCGTTATGATCGGTGCCCACCACCTGCTGGAGCTTTCCATGCGCACGATCGGTTTCTGGCAGCGCGCGCTGTGCGTGCTGATGCTCGCCCTGCCCGCCTTGGCCTGCGCGCAGGCGGCGCCGGTAACCGTCTTTGCGGCCGCCAGCCTGAAGGAATCCATGGACGATGCCGCAGCCGCGTACGAGAAGGCCACCGGCACGCCGGTCCGTGTGTCGTATGCGGCAAGCTCGGCGCTGGCGCGCCAGATCGAGCAGGGCGCGCCGGCGGACGTGTTCTTCTCGGCCGATCTGGAATGGATGGACTACCTGCAGCAACGCGGCCTGGTTGCGCCCGCACAACGCCACGATCTGCTCGGCAACACCCTGGTGCTGATCGCGCCCGCCGCCAGCAAGGTGCAGGTGGATCCGCGCGCCCCCGGCAGCATCGCCAGGGCGCTGGGCGCTGGCGGCCGCCTGGCGCTCGGGCAGACCGGCAGTGTTCCGGCCGGCAAGTACGCGGCCGCAGCACTGCGCAAGCTCGGCCAGTGGGACAGCGTGCACGGACGCCTCGCCGAATCGGAGAGCGTGCGTGCGGCACTGATGCTGGTCTCGCGCGGCGAGGCACCGCTGGGCATCGTGTATGGCTCCGATGCACGCGCCGACCCCAAGGTGCGCGTGGTGGCGACATTTCCCGCCGACAGTCATGCGCCGATCGTGTACCCGATCGCTGCCTTGAAGAACAGCCGCAACCCGGCCACGGCGGCCTTCGTGACATGGGTGCGCAGCGCGCCGGCCAGGGCGATCTTCGCGCGCCGTGGCTTCCCGCTGCAGGATTGAGGCATCGCGTTTGTCGATCTTTACCCCGCAGGAGCTGACTGCCATTGGCCTGAGCCTGAAGGTCGCGCTGGTGGCGGCGCTGGCCAGCCTGCCGCCGGGCATCGCCTGCGGCTGGCTGCTGGCGCGGCGGCGCTTTCCCGGCAAGGCCCTGTTCGACGCGCTGCTGCACCTTCCCCTGGTGATGCCGCCGGTCGTGACCGGCTATGTCTTGCTGATGACGCTGGGGACGCAGGGACCGATCGGCGGTTGGTTGCTGGAACACTTCGGCGTGCAGTTCGCGTTTCGCTGGACCGGCGCGGCGCTGGCCTGCGCGATCATGGGATTTCCGCTGATGGTGCGCGCGATCCGGCTGTCGATCGAAGCCACCGACCGCCGTCTCGAGGCGGCCGCCGCCACACTGGGCGCCACGCCATGGCGGGTGTTCTTCAGCATCACCCTGCCTCTGGCGTGGCCCGGTCTGGTCGCCGGCATGGTGCTGGCATTCGCCAAGGCCCTGGGCGAGTTCGGCGCCACCATCACCTTCGTCTCGAATATTCCAGGCGAAACGCAGACCCTGTCCTCGGCGATCTACGGCCTGATGCAGGTGCCAGGCATGGAATCGGGCATCTGGCGGCTGGCGGCGGTGGCACTGGCGATCTCGCTGGCGGCGTTGCTGCTTTCCGAATGGCTGGTGCGCCGACCGCATCCGCGCGAGGACGACTGATGCTGGATCTGGATCTGCAATTGCAATGCGGCAGCTTCCGGCGGCATGTCGGCATCCAGGACCACGCGCGCGTGGTGGCGCTGGTCGGCCCCTCCGGTGCCGGCAAGACCACCGTCCTCAACGCCATCGCCGGCCTGGTGCAGCCGCATGCCGGACACATCCGCATCGACGGGCGCTGCCTGTACGACGACCGGCAGCAGGTGAACCTGCCCACGCACAAGCGCCGGATCGGCTACGTTTTCCAGGATGCGCGGCTGTTCCCGCATCTGGATGTGCGCGGCAACCTGCGCTACGGCCGACATGCGCGTGGAGCTGTGCACTTCGGATTCGACGATGTGGTGGCCTTGCTCGGCATCGCGCCGCTGCTGCAGCGCCGGCCGCGCAACCTGTCCGGCGGCGAAGCGCAGCGCGTGGCGATCGGCCGCGCGCTGCTCTCGCAACCGGCACTGCTGCTGTTCGACGAACCCTTGTCTGCCCTGGACCAGGCACGCCGCGAAGAACTGATCCCCTACCTGCAGCGCGTACGCGACGAAATCCGCCTGCCGATGCTCTACGTCAGCCACAACCCGGACGAAGTACGGCGCATTGCCGATAGCGTGCATGTGCTGGAGTGATTCGACCGCCGTCGAGCGGGCGCGGGGATTGCTATCGCAATGCGGCTTTGGCCGAACCGAAGGATCTCGGCCATACGCTTTCCCGATACATCCCGACGCAAGCTGCAAGACGCCCGTAGCACGAGCTGTATCCGAGTCGTTCAACAGCCGCTCGATACCGGAACTGTCACGGCAGTGCTGATCCAGCGCGTGATCCAGCCTTCAGCCAGGCAGCTCCGGGGCGCTCACGCCTGTCCCCGCGTCGACCTGCAGTACTCAGCGTGCAACCTTGCCTGCGTGCACGCTTGCCTTGCCCTGTCGTACCTCGAAGGTGAAGGCAAACGGTAGCGTCACAGGTACCGGTTGAACTCCCTCTGCGCCGGTGCAATCGGCAAGGCCCGCCGGAGGCGTTGCGCCAGGCGCGTAAGTACACATCGCCGCTGGTACGAACTGCCATTGCATCACCGCGGTGCTCACGGCTTGCAGCAGGTCGGCATACTCGGGCAGCCGCCCGGCGCTGCACTCATCCCGATCCGACAGAGGGTCCACGCGCTGCACTGCGCCGTCTGCGGTGAGTATTACCTGCACGCACACCGTGGTAGGCGCCAGGGTCTGCCTTGGCGAATCCGATGGCAGCACCGGCGTATCGCTGCGCAAGGCCCGCGGCATGCGAAAGCGCTGTGTGGACGACAGCGTGTAGGCCTGCCTTGCGGCCGTGCCACCAGCGCCCGACTGCAGCGGCAACATACGTTGATCGACCGAATCCTCGCGTTGACTGTGCTCCTGCTCCACCACAGGCTGGGTCACGCAACCACTCAGATTCAGCGCCACGAGCAAACTGCCCAGTAAAGACGCGCGTTGCATCACAGCGTCTCCTGCGCGGTACAACCCAACGCCGGGCAGCCAGCACCTCGCCCCGGCTGCGCAGTGCCACGCGGACTATCGATGGCATGGACAACGCGAGCGGAATCTTCCAGCGGATCCAGTTCGAAGCGTACCGGTACGCGCACCTTGGAAGTCACCGCCCTGCCCTCGACATATAAAGGCGTGAATCGCCAACTGCGCGCTGCCTCAAGCACGGATTGGTCGAATACTCCGGAAGGCTGGCTGTAGAGGATGACGATGTGGCCTGGCACTCCGTTCGGACTTACCTCGATCTGTAGTTCGACAACACCTGCGATATTGGCAGCGACTGCCGCGGCTGGATATCTGGGAGGCTGCATCTTGCTGAAATCGACCGCGGTGCCAGCGGCAGGCGTCGCTTGCAGGCGCGCCGGCTGGGTCACCCAGCACGCGAGACTGACGATGGCAATCAGCGCCACCACCAAGCGACTGTTCCTGCGTGCCCGCTGTCGCGCTACTGCTGGTGTGCGCAGGGCGGCCAGACGCTGAGTCAACGGATGCGCCGTTGTCCAACGGCATGTCAGTGGCATCCACCTGCTGCCGAGCTGGCATTTGAGCATCGCGCCGGCATAACTACGGCGTTTCTCCGGATAGCGAGCCATGACCGCAGCATCGCAGGCCAACTCCTGATCCAGGCGAAATGCGCGCCATGCCAGATGCAGGAGCGGATTGAACCAGCCGAGACACAGCAAGACGATCGCGAGCGCGTTTGCGTGCAGATCATGGCGCTGCAAATGCTGGCGCTCATGCGCCAAGATCAGGGCACGTTCGTCCTCGCTGTAACGGGTGGTGAAGTCCAGCGGTAGCACGATACGTGGACGTCGCAAACCCAGCGACACCGGCAGTCCGGCATCATGCGCTGCCACCCACAGCGTCTTGTTCAGTGCGACCAGCGGCCCGAGACTGCGCACGAAACGGCGCTGGCCACGCCACACACCGATCGCCATCAACATCGCTCCGGCCAGCCACACCGCTGCAAGCAGTCCGCGCCCACCAGCGCCGCCGGCGCTGGTGCCGGTAGCAGATGGCAGGACAACCAGCGGCGGCACGTAGGGCAGTGCCGGGTGCATCGTCAGGTCTGGGAATATGGCCGCCACTACGGCCAGCGGCACGCTCGCCCAGATCGCATAGGCAGCAACCGCACCCATCCAGTGTCGCAGCGGACGCCGCAAGACAAAGCTGATCAGTACCGCGGCACTGGTGTAGAGGGTTGCACGGAGGAGTACGGCATCAGGGCTCATCGTCCAGTTCCTTGAGCAAACGCTTCAGTTCGGCCAGATCGGAAGCACTGAGCTTTCCACGCTCGCTGAAGTGCGCCACCAGTGGCGCGACCCGGCCGCCAAACAGACGCTGTAGCAAGCCTTCGCTCTGCTGGAGCACCCATTGATCCCGTTGCAACACGGGTGTGTACCGGTATCTGCGCCCATCCTTCTGCGCTGTGATCGCCCCCTTGGTGAGCAGGCGATTGAGCAATGTCTTGATGGTCGGCTCGGCCCAGTCGGTGTGCACCAGCGCCGCGATCACTTCGTCTGCCGTGCGGGGCGCACTATCCCAGAGCACTTGCATCACAACAGCCTCTGCGTCGCTGATCGTCATGCGTTTCCACCTCGTTTTTAAGATTACATGCGTAAACGAAACCAATGTCAACTGGTCAGATGGCGACTCCCGCAAACACCAGCCACGTGCACGCCGCCCTGCACGCGATGCCACGGCGGCTCGGCTACCCTGCACGGATGACCGATCACCTCACCGACCTTGACTCCGCGCTGGAGTGGATCCTGCAGCGTATCGACGGCCCCTTGCGCGTAGGCGCACCGCTGGGCATCGGCAAACCGCATCGGCTCTTGAATGCGCTGTATGGGCGGATCAAGGACACTCCGTCGCGGCCGCTGGCGGTGTATACCGCGCTGTCGCTCAATCCGCCCAAGCCGGGTGCGGGGCTGCAGGCACGCTTTGCCGCGCCGTTCATTGCACGCCACTTCGGCACGGACTTTCCGCGCCTGGATTACGTCGATGCCATGTTGCGCGATGCCTTGCCGGCGCATGTGCAGGTGGAAGAGTTCTACATGCAATCCGGCGGTTTGCTGCACTCCACCCAAGCGCAGGCCGATTACACCAGCTTGAACTATACGCATGCCGCGGCCGCGGTAGCGCAGCGCGCACCGAACCTGATCGTGCAGAAGGTGGCGCGCGAGCCCGGCGGCACGCGGCTGTCGTTGTCGTGCAACAACGACATCACCCAGGACACGCTGGATGCCGTGCAGGCATTGCGGTTGCCGCGCCCGCTGCTGGTGGCCGAGGTGGATCCGCACCTGCCGTGGATCGGCGGTACCGCCGCCGTGGACGCCACGTTCTTCGATCTGATCATCGACCTGCCCGGCCCGTCGCCTCGCCTGTTCGGCCTGCCGCGACAACCGGTGAGCAGCGTCGACTACGCCATCGGCCTGTATGCCAGCGCGCTGATACGCGATGGCGGCACCCTGCAGATCGGCATCGGAACGCTGGCCGATGCCTTGAGTCATGCATTGGTGCTGCGCCACACCGACAACACGACCTACCGGCGCGTATTGCAGGCACTGGATCCGGAACTGGCCACACACCCGGCCGTGCAGGCCAGTGGCGGTCTGGAGCCGTTCGCGATCGGGCTATATGGCTGCAGCGAGATGCTCAACGAGGGCTTCAAGCAGTTGGTGGACAGCGGCGTGATCCGCCGCAAGGTGCACGACGACCTACCGCTGATGCAGCGCATGGCCGACGGCAACGCCGATGCCGCCGACCACGCGCGCGTGGAGGACGAAGGCCAGTTCCTGCATGGCGCGTTCTATCTCGGCTCACCGGATTTCTACCGCTGGCTGCATGCGTTGGACGATCGCACCCGCAGGGCCATCGGCATGCGCCGCATCAGCGAGATCAATCAACTGTATGGTGGCAATGAACCGCTGCAACGCCTGCAGCGGCGCGATGCGCGGTTCTTCAACTCCTGCATGATGGCCACTGCGCTGGGCGCGGCGGTCTCCGACGGACTGGACGACGGCCGCGTGGTGTCCGGCGTCGGCGGGCAGTACAACTTCGTGGCGATGGCGCATGCCCTGCCGCAGGCGCGTAGCGTGCTGATGCTGCGTGCCACCCGCGATACCGGCGCACACCCAGCCAGCAATGTACGCTGGAACTACGGCCACACCACGATTCCACGTCACCTGCGCGATCTGTACATCACCGAATACGGAATCGCCGACCTGCGCCACAAGACCGATCAGCAGTGCGTGCTGGAGATGGCCGGCATCTGCGATGCCCGCTTCCAGGACGCGCTGCTGGAGCAGGCAAGGCGATCGCGCAAGCTGCGTGCACAGCCGGCGTTGCCTGCACGCGCGCAGCGCAATACGCCCGAGGCGCTGGGCCGCGCGCTGGCCCCCTTCCGGCGTGATGGCAGCCTGCCGGACTACCCGCTCGGCAGCGATTTCAGCGAGGTCGAACAGCATCTGCTGCGCGCATTGACCTGGCTCAAGAGTGCGACGGCCGGTCCGGTCGGCAAGGCGACGACCGTGGCCCGTGCACTGCTCGGGTCCCCGCGCGTGCAGCCCCTGGAAATGGCTTGCCTGCAACGCATGGCGCTGGATGCACCGCGCGGTCTCGGCGAGCGCGTGCAGGCGCGGCTACTTCTCTACGGCCTGAGACAGCAGCATCCTGGCTGACAGCGCTGCGCCGCCGCGGCCATCAGCGTCTGCCCTTGGGAATCGCCGCCAGGAGAAGCGGTGGCGCGTATCGATGCTCAACGGGCGAACGGTACCCAGGCACGGCAGCCATTGCCCGAGGTTGACGCGATTCGGCCCGCCGAGATGCGCCTTCTCGTTGTGCCGGTCGCCAACCCGATGTACTGGCGCTTTGAGCGCGTGCCGGGAAGCCAGTCGACAACGCCGGCCCCTCGCAGAAGCCGACCACGTGGCGATGCCGTCATTTCACGTGGATACGCAGGCAGCTGCGGCAAGGTGCGGGCATGCCTCTTTCGGACCTGCCCATGCCCTTACGCTCCAATGCTCGTGTTTGCTTGATCGCCCTGGCGCTGGGCGCGGCGCTACCTGCGCTGGCACAGGCGCCGCAATCTGCATCCACACCTGCAACACCTGCTGCGACGCCGGCCGAGAAGGACGTTGCGACCGGCCAACGTTCGGATCTGCATGCGCAGGTGCTGCTCGATCGCGCGCATTTTTCGCCAGGTCAGATCGACGGCGAACGCGGCTCCAACCAGAAGCGCGCGATCTCGGGCTTTCAGGCCGCGCATGGCATCAAGGTGACCGGCGAGATGGACGATGCGACCTGGCAGGCGCTGCAGGCAGAGAGCACGCCGGCGTTGGTGCAGTACACGCTGACCGATGCCGATGTCGCCGGCCCGTTCCAGCCGATTCCCAAGGGTCCTGCCGAGCAGGCCAAGCTGTCCGCGCTGGGTTATGCCTCGGTCGACGAGGCGCTTGGTGAACGTTTCCATGCGGATCCGGCGCTGCTGCGCCAACTCAATCCAGGCGTGGACCTGAGCAAGGCCGGCAGCGCGATCCAGGTCCCCAATATCGATGGCGTGGCGCCGCTCGCCAAACCGGCCAGGCTGGTGGTCGACAAGTCCGATTCGACGCTGCGACTGTTCGATGCGGACGGCAAGGTGTATGCACAGTTCCCGGTGTCTTCGGGCAGCAAGCACGATCCCCTGCCGATCGGACGCTGGAAGATCCTGGGCATCTCGCGCGACCCGGTGTTCAAGTACAACCCCAAACTGTTCTGGGATGCCAAGAAGGGCGACAAGAAGGCCACGTTGCCGGCGGGACCCAACAATCCGGTCGGCCGTGTCTGGATCGATCTGTCCAAGCCGCATTACGGCCTGCATGGCACGCCTGAGCCAGGCCATGTCGGCAAGACCGAATCGCACGGTTGCGTGCGCCTGACCAACTGGGATGTGGGCGCACTGGCCGGCGTGGTCGGACCGTCGGTCCCGGTGGTGATGCAGGAGTAAGCATGAAACTGCTGATGATGTTGATCGTGGGGCTGGCGATCGGCGCGGGCGGCTACTGGTGGCTGGAGCGCGACGTTCCTGAAGCGACGGTGACGCCCCCGGCCAATGCAGCACCCACACCCACGACCGTGGCCCGTCCTGGGAGTGAGCCGGTCGCGCACCCGGCAACGACGGCCTCATCGCCTGACCTGGCGAGTACTGCGCCAGCGCCAGCCGCGCAGGATCTTCCAGCACGACCTGCCGCTGCCATTCCCGATGCATCGCCTGTCGCCACCGACCTTCTGATCCCCGTGCAGGGTATCGGCCGCAACCAGCTGCAGGACACCTTCACCGACGCGCGTAGCGAAGGCCGCGTGCACGATGCCATCGACATCCTGGCGCCCGCCGGCACTCCGGTGCTTGCGGTCGCCGATGGCACGGTCGAAAAGCTGTTCGACAGCGAACGCGGTGGCCTGACCGTGTACCAGTTCGAGCCGAGCGGCACGCACTGCTACTACTATGCGCATCTGCAACGCTACGCCGATGGACTGACCGAAAAACAGGCCGTCACGCGCGGGCAGGTCATCGGTTATGTCGGCAGTACCGGCAACGCGAATCCTGCAGCGCCGCACCTGCACTTCGAAATCCATCGACTCGGGCCGGAAAGGCAGTGGTGGAAGGGCGAGGCGGTGAACCCCTATCCCATCCTGCATGGCGATCAACGCTTGTAGTAGCCGGCGGCAGCCATGCCACCTGCGGATCGCGCGCCAGCTACGCCCAAAATGGCGTCATGCATGACCCGACCCGCGGCCGCCTTGCAGCGAACGCGTGCAGCGCTTCGGGGCTCAGGCTGCGACGGAAGCTGACGATACGAATCGGACACGCCTGGCAGACAGGAAGCGCTTGCCGACGCATCGACATCCACTCACGCTGGGCGCACCGTTCAAGATACCGAATCGATCGATGGACACGCTGGAATCCTTGCGCATCTTTCTACGCGTTGCCGAGCTCGGCAGCTTCACCCAGGCGGCCGAAACCCTGGGCCTGCCCAAGGCGAGCGTGTCGACTGCCGTGCAACGTCTGGAAGCATCGCTGGGAACACGGCTCCTGCATCGCACCACGCGACGCGTGCAACTGACCGGCGATGGCACGGCCTACTATCAACGCAGTCGCGATCTGCTCGACGACATGGACGAGCTGCAAGGCATGTTTCAGCGCGAGCGGGGCCAGTTGCGCGGCCGCCTGCGCGTGGACATGTCGACGGGCATCGCACGCAACTTCGTGATTCCGGCGTTGCCGGCCTTCCTCGCGCAGCATCGACAGCTGGAAGTGGAAATCAGCGGTACCGACCGCCGCGTGGATGTGGTGCGCGAAGGCTTCGATTGCGTGTTGCGCGTCGGGGCACTGGAAGACACCAGTCTGGTTGCGCGCCCATTGGGCGCTTTCCGGATCATCAGTTGTGCGAGTGCCGAGTATCTGGCTCGCCGAGGCACCCCTGGGTGCGTGGAGGATTTGTCCCGACACGATCTGGTGCATTACGCGCCCACATTGGGGCAGCGCGCGCCGGGCTTCGAGTATCACGATGGACAGGCGTACCAACTCTTGCCGATGCGCGGGCCGGTCACCGTCAACAACGGCGATGGATATCTCGCTGCCGCTCTGGCCGGACTCGGCATCATCCAGGCGCCGGTCAGCACCTTGCGCCCGCATCTGCAGAGCGGCGCCCTGGTCGAAGTACTGCCAGATCTGCTGCCCGAACCGATGCCCGCCACCCTGCTCTACGCACATCGCCGACATCTGCCGCAACGCGTGCGGGCCTTCATGGAGTGGGTGAGCGACGTGATGGCACCGCATCTGCTGCCTCCGGTGCGCTGAGCTGCCGGGGGACTGCAGCGATGCGTGTCGCCTCTGCGATCGACCAACGCATCGATGCCCTGCAACCGTCGAGAGCGCAGCGCTGCAATGACGCATGCGGCAATGCGCGATGGTCGACGCATCGGTGCTTGCTCCACAAGTCGTACGCTGCAAACAGGGACAGGCATCTTTCGCAAGATGCCTGTGCCAGGTGTCAGCGAGACCGCTCCCTAGGGAAGCTTGAGCGTGCGCCTACTCAGAACGAATAGTTGAAGGTCAGCATGCCGTTACGCGATGCGCCCCACGCGCCGTAGCCGCCGTTGAACTGCGCGTAGTAGCGCTTGTCGAGCAGGTTATCGACATTGAGCTGCACCGAGAACTGCGGCGCCAGACGGTAGCGTGCGAATGCGCTGACCAGCGCATAGCCACTCTGCTCGAAGATGCCGTACACCGGGTCCACGTAGTACGAGCGGTTCTGCCAGTTGACGCCACCGCCCACGGTCAGATCGCTCCATGCGCCCTGCGGGGTGTAGCTGCTGAACAGCTTGATGGTGGTGCGCGGCAGATGCTTGTTGATCGACGTACCGCTATCGTCGCGCGCGGTGTAGTGCGACGCACCGAAGGTGGCATTCCAGCCCTGGGTCAACCGCCCGGACACCTCGAAATCGAAGCCTTCGCTGACCACGCCATTGGCGGCCTCGAACGCCGATTCGCTGCTGCCCGGAACAAAGCCGCCGGTTGCCACGCCGAGATTGTCCTGCTCGATGCGGAACAGTGCCAGCGAGGCATTGAGCTGGTCGTCGAACCACGCCGCCTTGACGCCGGCTTCGTACGCCTTGCCTGTCAAAGGATCAAGGAAACCGCCGCTTTTGTTACGCCGAGTCTGCGGATTGAATATCTCGGTGTAGCTAACATAAGCAGACCATACTTCATTGAGGTCGTACACCAGACCGGCATACGGTGTAACCTCTTTCTGGCGGTCCGAGAACGGCAACAACTGATTTAGAGCAAAGTCGAAGTTTCTTCCATCGATCTGCCAGCGGGTGTAACGCGCACCGACAAGCAACTTCAACGGATCGGCCAACGAGAAGCGTGCCGCCACATAGCCGGCCTTCTGCTCGATGGTGCCTTCGCTCTGCACCAATAATGGGTTCCAGCTGGGTTCCGGATAGGCGCCGTTCCAGCCGAAGTAGCTGTTCAGTGGTGCCGGAAAATCAAAGGTACCGTTATTAACGTATTCACGGCGGTTGTAGCTAGCACCGACTACCAAGTGATGCTCTCGCCCGAAAAGCTGGAACGGCCCCTCGGCATACATCTCGGCACCATCAGCCTTGCGCTCTGTCATGTAATTGCCGGAATAAGGCACTAACCCGCCGCCATTGGCAGGATCAAAACCATCGGAAGTGTATGCTGGGTAGAACAGGTGGTTGGCCGCTTCGGTCTTTTCGTGGCTCACATTGGCCTTGAGCATCCAGCCGCTGTCGAAGCTCTGCTGCAGACTGGCGAAGGTGCGCTGCAGGCGCGTGTCCCAGAACGTCCAGTCGGCCGCCGGATTGAACGAACGGTCGTAGTTGGTGCGCGTGCCATCGCTGTAGAATAGCGGGAAGCCGCCCCAGGTGACATCGTCCGACTCCTTCTTCTGGTACTCGTAACCCACGCTCAGCAGGGTGCTGTCGGTGAGGTCGGCATCGATGATGGCCGAGCCGATCTTCTTGCGCAGGTTGTAGCGATCCATGTCCGATTCGCCGTCCTGATAGACGCCGACCACGCGCGCACGCACGGTGCCTTCAGGGCTCAGCGGCACGGTGACATCGGCCACGCTGCGGGTCTTGTTGAAATCGCCGCCACCCACCGACACGGTGCCGGTGAAGTCGCGGCTGACCGCATGCTTACGCACCAGGTTGATCGAGGCCGAGGGATTACCCGAGCCGGTCAGCAGCCCGGTGGCGCCGCGCACCACTTCCACGCGGTCGTACAGCGCCACGTCCAGTGCAGAATCGCCGTAGCTCCAGGCCTGTTCCATGTAGGCCGGAATGCCATCGAACTGGTAGTTGTCGATGTAGAAACCGCGCGCATAGAACTCCAGCCGTTCGCTGTCGCTTTGCGCAACCGAGATACCGGAGACATTGTTGAGCACGTCGGTGATGCTCTGCAGGTTCTGGTCGTCCATGCGCTCACGGGTGACCACGGTGACCGACTGCGGAATCTCGCGCAGCGCCAGGTTCATGCGGGTGCCGGCGGTGGTCTTCTCCACCGTATAGCCCTTGACCTGCTCGCCCTGCACGTTGAGGCGGTCCAGGGTGGTGACCTCCACGTCGCCAGCCGGCGTTTCGGCCAGCGCCGGGCCGGCGGACAGGGTGCACAGCGCGGCGAACACCGCATGCGACAGCGCGCGCGAGCGCAGCGCAATGGGAAGGAGACGCATTACGGCAGGACGATTCATCACAACTCCGGTACAGGCATTCGAGGACGACCCGTCGCGGCGGTATGCGAGGGTCCATAGGGGGAGGACATGCCGCGAGCCGCGGCAATACGCCATTTTAATGGGAATGATTCACATTTTAAACAGCCCCATGGCAGCGCCGGCTTTCAGGAATGCCTTATCAGCGAGCGCGACAATCCCCATCGAAGGCTGAGCTTGCTTTGTTCGTGCAGCGCGTGGGAGCGCAGCGCGCCGGTCGATCACTCGGGCGCATGGACATGCCGGGATACCCGCAGCGCCGCTGACTTGCCGCCCGCGCGCAAAAAAAACGCCGGCATTGCCGGCGCTCTTTTCAACACAGGACCGGCCTTACAACGCCTTGGCTGCTTCCACCACGTGTTCGGCGGTGATCTTGAAGTACGCGTAGAGCTGATCGGCCGGCGCCGACGCGCCGAAGCTGTCCATGCCGACCACCGCACCATCCAGACCCACGTACTTGCGCCAGAAGCCGGTCACGCCCGCCTCCACCGCCACGCGCTTGCGGACGGCATTCGGCAGTACCTGTTCGCGATACGCCGCGTCCTGGCGATCGAACACATCGGTGGACGGCATCGACACCACACGCGTCTTGATGCCAGCCGCATCCAGCGTCTTCTTCGCTTCCATCGCCAGGCCGACTTCCGAACCGGTACCGATCAGGATGACGTCCGGCGTACCGCCTTCGGCCTCGGCCAGCACGTAGCCACCGCGCTCGATCAGCTTGAGCTGCTCGGCACTGCGCGGCTGGTGCTGCAGGTTCTGGCGGCTGAAGACCAGGCAGCTGGGACCGTCCTTGCGGGTGATGGCGGCCTTCCAGCTCACCGCCGACTCCACCGCATCGCCCGGGCGCCAGACATCGTTGTTGGGGATGTAGCGCAGCGACGCCAGGTGTTCCACCGGCTGATGGGTCGGGCCGTCTTCGCCCAGGCCGATCGAGTCATGGGTGTACACGTGGATGGCATGCGCCGGATTCAACGCGCTCATGCGCACGCCATTGCGCGCGTAATCGCTGAACACCAGGAAGGTGGCGTCGAACGGAATGAAGCCGCCATGCAGCGCCAGGCCATTGGCAATCGCCGTCATGCCGAACTCGCGCACGCCGTAATACACGTAGTTGGCGTCCGGATCGTCGGTGGCCACCGACTTGCTGGCCTTCCACAGGGTCAGGTTGGAATGGGCCAGATCGGCCGAGCCGCCGATCAGCTCGGGCAGCAACGGCGCGAAGGCTTCGATGGTCAGCTGCGACGCCTTGCGCGAGGCGATGGTCTGGCCCTCTTCCTGCGCCTTGGCGATGTAGGCATCGGCCTTGGCGATGAAGTCGGCCGGCAGCTCGCCGTGCGAGCGGCGGGTCAGCTCATCGGCTTCGTTGGCATACTGCTTGGCGTACTTGTCGAACAGCTGTTCCCATTCGGCCTGACGCAAGGTACCAGTGCCGCCGGCGCGCCAGCCGGCGTAGATCTCTTCGGGAATCTCGAACGGGCCGTACGGCCAGTCCAGCGCCTTGCGCGCGCCTTCCAGCTCGTCCTTGCCCAGCGGTGCGCCATGCGAGGATTCCTTGCCGGCCTTGGTCGGCGCACCGAAGCCGATCTTGGTGCGGCAGCAGATCAGGGTGGGCTTGTCGCCGTTGTCCAGCGCCGCCTCGATCGCCGCCTTGATCTTGTCGGCGTCATGCCCGTCCACGTCGCGGATCACGTGCCAGCCATAGGCTTCAAAGCGCGCCGGGGTGTCGTCGCTGAACCAGCCGGCCGTGTTGCCGTCGATGGAGATCTGGTTGTTGTCCCAGAACGCGACCAGCTTGCCCAGGCCCCAGGTGCCGGCCAGCGAGGCGGCTTCGTGCGAGATGCCCTCCATCAGGCAGCCATCGCCCATGAACACCCAGGTGCGGTGATCGACGATTTCCAGCTCCGGCCGGTTGTAGCGCTGTGCCAGCAGTTTCTCGGCCAGCGCGAAACCGACGGCGTTGGCGAAGCCCTGGCCGAGTGGGCCGGTGGTGGTTTCCACGCCCGGGGTTTCGCTGCGCTCCGGGTGACCGGCGGTCTTGCTGTGCAACTGACGGAACTGCTTGAGCTGCTCGATCGGCAGGTCGTAGCCGGACAGGTGCAGCAGCGCGTACTGCAGCATCGAGCCATGGCCGTTGGACAGCACGAAACGGTCGCGATTGAACCAGTGCGGGTTGTTCGGGTTGTGCCGGTAGAAGTCGTTCCACAGCACTTCGGCGATATCGGCCATGCCCATCGGCATGCCGGGATGACCGGACTTGGCGGCTTCGACCGCATCTGCGGCAAGAAAACGGATGGCGTTGGCCAGCTGGCGGCGGGTGGGCTGGGTCATGGGCGTCTATGGAAGCGGAGGGGAACACCGCTGGAAGCGGAGATCCCTATTCTCCCACAGAGCATGTGACTGAGGCCGGGACCCGGGACCCGGGACCAAAGATCGCATGCATTGCCCGGAGGTCAGCCGACTTGCGGACTCGTGCGGTCGAACCCGGCAGAAAAATGTCCCGTTCGCGTACTACTGCGCAGCCTGCGCTTCTTCGGGTCCCGGGTCCCGGGTCCCGGATCCCGGCTCCCCTTTCGCCACCAAGGTCGTCAGCGCCAGATCTCCGGTCACATTCAACGCCGTCCGGCACATGTCCAGGAAGTGATTGACCCCGAGGATCATGCCGATGCCCACCGGATTGACCCCGACCATGGCGCAGATCAGCGCCACCACCGGCAGCGAGCCGGACGGCACGCCGGCGGTACCGATGCCCCCCAGGATGCAGACCAGCATCACCATGAACTGCTGGCCGATGCTCAGGTCCACATTGAAGAACTGCGCCAGGAAGATCACCGTCACCCCTTCGAACAGCGCCGTGCCGTTCTGGTTGGCGGTCGCCCCGACGGTCAGCACGAAGCGCGACACCCGCGGCGGCAACCCCATCTCGTCGGCGACACGCAAGGCGGTGGGCAGGGTCGCGTTACTGGACGCGGTGGAGAACGCCATCATCGTGGCCTGCTGGGTCTGCCTGAAGAACCCGAGCGGCGAACGCCCGGCGAACTTCACCGCCAATCCGTAGCTGACCACCATGTGCAGCCCCAGGGCCAGCACCACCACGCCCACGTAGGCGCCCAGGCGGATCAACAGATCGAAGCCGAACAACGCGGCCAGGTTGAACATGAAGCAGGCCACCGCATACGGCGCCAGCCGGATCACCAGGCCGATCAGGGTCATCGAAATTTCGAAGATGCCCTCGATCCCACGCCGCAGCGTGGCGACCTTTTCATCGGCAGTCAGCACCATGCCCACGCCGAACATCACCGCGAAGAACATCAACGACAGGATGGCGCCATTGCTGGACGCAGCGGCGATCACGTTGTTGGGCACGATCGACAGCAGCATGTCCATGCCCTGCGGCTGGCTGCCCGAGCTGGAAATGATCTCGCGGGTGCGCTCGGCGTTTTCCTGGATCAGCTGGTTGGCCAGCTGCGGGTCCACCCCCGCGCCGGGCTTGAGCACATTGACCAGCACCAACCCGAGCAGCACCGCAACACCGGACAGCACCACGGTAAAGCCCAGAGTGCGCCAGCCCACCCGGCCCAGCGCACGGATGTCGCCCATTTCCGAAATGCCCATGACCAATGCCGAGAACAGCAGCGGCACGATCAGCATGAAGATCAGGTTGAGGAAGACCTGCGAGAAGGGCGTGGTGACGTACTTGGTGGCCAGGCGCACCCAGTCGGCATCGCTGCCGGCCAGATAATAGACGGCCAGACCCAGCGCCAGACCCACGGCAAAGCCAATGCCCATCTTCCAATGCAGGGGCAGGCCGGGGCGGCGTGCGGCTGGGGATGCAGTCATCGGGTCGGCCTTGGTCTGGACACAAAGGGCGGAGCTTAACAAACGCCATCGATGCGGCCACCTCCCGGCCTGCCGCCGGGCGCCCGCCCAGGGTAGGCGCCCTTCCCACGTCAGCTGAGAAGCCTGATGAGTCGAGTGCGTGGTGCCCTCACCGCTTGCGGGACACGCCGTGAATCCATCCCTGGAGGCGCCTTGGCGGCATCCATGCTGCCAAGGGTCCCGCAAGCGGCAAGGACACCGCGCCAGAGAGTTGGCCGGTTGCCTTATTGAAGGCATGTCGCTCAACTTGCGCCAGGCAGATGAGAAGTTTGCAGGTTCCGTATTGAAAGCCTGTCTGCTATTCCGCTTGCGATGGGAAGGCGATAAGAAGCTGGTGGGACCCAGTGTGCGCCCAGCGCACCTCATGCTCTGCTTGCGACCATGCGCACTGACCATCTCAACAGGTCCTTGCCCGCCCACAGTCGCGGGACCTTACGCGGCATGGATGCCGCGTAAGAGCCTACAGGGACGTACTTGCGGCGTGTCCTGCGATGGTGGGCGGGCAAGGGCCTTGCAGCGATGCCACAGATCAAGGCGCCGGCGGATACAGCGGCGCCAATACTTCCGGCTCCGCAGCCGTGGCATGCCGCCAGCGCGGCCCCTTGGCAAAGGCCTCGCGCAAGGCCGAACGTGCACTGGTCACGTCGCCGTCGCCGCCCCAGCGGGCACGCTGCATCCGTGCTACCGCTGCCCGCTGTGCCGGGTCGCTCAACGCTGCCAGCACGCTGTCGATATCGGCAACGCCGGCCATGCCGCACAGCACCGCGGCCACGTCGTCCATGCCGCCGGTATCGAGCGCGCGTCGCAGCTCGGCGACACCATGCGTCACACGCCGGCCGGGCGCAGCTGCATCGCTGGCGCTGATCACCGACGTGCCATGCGAACCGCCGCCACGCCGTAACAAGGCCCACACCAGGGTAGCAATCCACAACAGCGCAAAGCCGGTCGCCGCAGCGATCCAGCCCCACGGCCGTTGTGTGGCCGCGGGTTGCTGCAGGCTCAGCGTGCCGGCCGCTGCAGTTGTCGCAGCGCTCTCCGGCGATGGATTGACTGCAGGCGTTGGCGCAGGCGCAGGCGCCGCAAACGCGCCGCTGCCTGCCGCCACGTCCAGCGTCAGGTCCGGCAGCGTGGCGGTCTTCGCCGCCGCCGCACCGACGTCCCACCACGCCACCTGCAGGCCCGGCACGACCAGCGGGCCTGCGCGATTTGGCACCACCGAGTAGCGACGGGTCAGCCGCAGTTGCGGCGAGCCGTCCACGAAGCGCTCTTCGTACTGCGGCGGCTCGGCGAAGACCTGCGCGTCGGGCACGCTCGGCGTGGGCAGCTCGGGAAACTGCGCCTGGGTGACGCCGCGCGCACTGGCTTCCACCACGAACTGCGCCGCCTCGCCGGCGGTGGCGCGTTGCGGCGTGGCCGTGTAGCGCAACTGCAGATTGCGCAGCGGCAGCCACGGTTGCGGCGCATTGGCCGGTTGCGCACGCACCTGCAGCGCGATGCCGGCGCTGCGCGCGCTCAGCTCGCCGTTGCCGCGGCCGAAATAATCGTCGAAGAAGCCACCCACCGACCGCCCGTTGAACCGCGCGGGAGGAAGCTGCAGGCGACCGCTGCGCTCGGGCACCAGCAGATAGCGCCGCTCCACCACGTTGTACTGGCGTCCGTTGACCAGTTTCACCGAGGTGACGTCGTCGCCGATGCGCTGCAGCGATGCACCGTCCGGGGCCGGCAGGTCCAGTTCGCCGGAGGCCAGCTGATTGGCGAAATACAGCCGCACCACCACACCCACGCTCTGCTGTACGTAGGGCTGCGGATCGTCCACCCGGCTTTCGACGAATGCCTCTTCGGTGCCTTGCGCCGCACTTGCTGCGCCTGCCGCCGCGCTCCCGCTGTCGGCGGCAGCGTTGGCCCCGGCCACCACCTGCAGTCGCAGCGGTTCGGTCCGTTCGCCGCCGACCCGGATCGCCGGCACGATCAGCTCGCCGCTGCTGCGTGGAGTCAACACCACGCCGAACAACGCACGCATCGTCACCGCGCCGTTGCTGACCTGCATCTGCTGGTTGGCGCTCTTGGCACCCAATGCAAACTGGTTGCGCAGTGGCGTGTAATCCGGATCCACCCCACGTTGGTCGGTTTCGATGTTCAACGTGACCACCTCTCCGGCATCGACGCTGTCGCGATCCAGCCAGGCACGCGTGACCGCACCCAACGGTGCGCAGACCAGCAGCATCGCACTGGTCAGCATGCCGATCGCCACGCGGCGCAAATGGTGTGTGCCGATCATCGTCCGTCCCGTTGCCTGCGTTCGTATTCCAGCCTGAACTTGGTGCGCAGCAGACTACCTGGATCGTCCGGCACCCGCCGCAACCACGCATCCACGGCCTGGCGCTGCTCGCGTTGTTCCGGCGTCTCGTCCGCAACGGCCGCCTCCGCTTTACCCTGCGTGCCGGGAGCCTTGTCGCCAGCCTGCGCCATGGCCTGCTGCATCTTGCGACGCTGCGCCTCATCGGCCTGCTGCTGCGCCTTGGCGTCGGCCGACTGCGGTGGCGCGTCCTGCTTGTTCGGCTCGCCCTTGCCGTCCCTGGACTGCGGGTCCTGCGTCTTTCCATCCTGCGACTCGGGCGTGGCAGACGGTGGATCCTTGCCATCCTG
The DNA here is from genome assembly GCF_020783795.1 of Xanthomonas sp. NCPPB 1067. Taxonomy (NCBI): domain Bacteria; kingdom Pseudomonadati; phylum Pseudomonadota; class Gammaproteobacteria; order Lysobacterales; family Lysobacteraceae; genus Xanthomonas; species Xanthomonas sp. NCPPB 1067. The sequence goes on along the minus strand of NZ_JAJGQG010000003.1, from coordinate 161,522 downwards.
CTTGCCTTGCGCGTCCTGCGGCTGCTGTCCATTCCGGCCCGCGCCCTGATCGTTCTGCTGGTTCTGCCCAGCCTTGTTCTGCCCTGACTGATCCTGATCCCTGGACGTGCCCTGCCCGCCCTTGTTGCCCTGCTGCTGCCGCTTGCGTGCGGCATCGACCGCAGCGCGGTTGGCGATGGCATCGGGCTGGTTCGGACGTTGCTTGAGCGCACGATCGTAGGCCGCGATCGCCTCGTCGTAGCGGCCCTGCCGCGCCAGTGCATTACCCAGGTTGTACAGGCCTTCGTCGGTCGGCACGTGTTCGAAGGCTTTTTGCGCAGCGGCGAAATCACCGCGCCGGTATGCCTGCACGCCGGCATCCATGCGCTGCTGCTGCACCTGATCGGCGCGTTGCCACAGCGTGCCGTCGGCGGCTTGCGCGGGCTGGGCCAGCGGCAGCACGCAGGCAAGTACCAGCGACGCCACCACCGCGCGCCGCCGGAACGCCAGCAGCGCCAAGGCCATCACCGGCAACAGCAGCCAATAGCCCTCGTCCAGCCAGGTCTTGCCGCCGTTGGCTTCGGACGTTTCGTCGGCACGCGCTTGCTGCGCCGGGTTCAGGACTCCCAGCGCCTGCAGATCGGCATCGCCTGCAGTCAGGCGCGCGTAACGCCCGCCACCCTGTCCCGCCAGATCGCGCAGGCTGTCCTCGTCCAGTCGTGCCTGCGCGATCTCGCCGCCGGCGGTGCGGTAGGCCGCTCCCCGTGCACTGCCCACGCCGAGCGCGGACACCGCGAAGCCGCGCGCGCGCGCCACCCGCGCGGCGCTATCGGCCGAGCCGTCCGCGCCATCGCCGACCAGCAGGATATCGCCCTGCTTGAAACCGGCCTGCAGCAACAACTGACGGGCCGCAGCGATGCCCCGGTCCGCGCGTTTGCCGTCCACCGGCATCACCGACGGCGATAGCGCATCCAGAAACAGCGCGACATTCGCCGCATCTTCGGTCAACGGAGCCACCGTGAAACTTTCGCCGGCGTAGACCAGCAGTGCGACCTCGCCACCGGCGCGCTGACGCAGCAGCGTGGCCAGTTTCGCGCGCACCTGCAGCAGCCGCGACGGTGGTAGATCGGTCGCATTGATGCTGGAAGACAGATCGAGCACCACCACCAACGGCATGCTGGACTGGAACACCGGGCGCTCTGTCTGCCGCCAGCTCGGCCCGCTCATCGCCACCACCGCCAGCGCATAGGTCAACGCGGCCAGCACGAAGCCCAGCCATCCACGCCTCCCCCCGGTGACCAGCAGGGCCGGCAACAGATGCGCATCCACGCTGTGACGCCATGCATCGGCGCTGCGTCGACGCAGCAGCCACAGCGCCGCCGCCGGCACGATCGCCAGCAGTGCCCATAGCCAATCCGGACGCAGCAGATGCAAGGGCCCGAGCAGTTCGGTCAGCGCGTTCATCGCCATCTCCGCGGCAATGCGAAGGCCAGCAGCGCTACCGCCAGCGCAGCGCCGAGCGGCCAGTGATAGCGCTCCACGCGCGGCTGCACCGAGGGACCGAGCGCCTTCACCGGTTCCAGGCGATCCAGCTCGGCGTAAATGCCGGCGAGCTGCTCGGTGTCCCGCGCGCGGAAGAAGCGCCCACCGGTCTGCTCGGCGATCCTGCGCAGCCCCTCTTCGTCGATATCGTCGCCTCCGCCAGCGGGGATCGGCACACCGAACAGCGAATAGCCACCATTGCCTCCGAACGCGATCGTGTGCACGCGTACCCCTTCGGCCTTGGCCAGTTCGGCGGCCTTGGCAGGATCGAGCACGCCGGCGGTGTTGACGCCGTCGGTCAGCAGCACCACCACGCGCTGCCCTTGCTTCTGCTCGCGCAGCCGTTTGACCGACAGGGCGATCGCATCGCCGATCGCGGTTTCACGACCGGCCAGTCCGACCACGCTGTCGGCCAACTGATCGCGCACGGAGATCAGGTCCGCGGTCAGTGGGGTCAACGCATATGCGCGCTGGCCGAATACCAGCAGGCCGACGCGATCGCCCTCACGCCGATCCAGGAAATCCGACAGCACCGCCTTGGCGGCAGTCAGTCGATCCACCACGTTGCCGCCCAGCACCATGTCCGGTTCGCTCATGCTGCCGGACAGGTCCACTGCCAGCATCATCTGCCGCGCCTGGCGCGGCGGCTGGATCACTTCGCCCAGCTGCTGCGGGCGCGCCAGCGCCGCGCACAGCAGAAACCAGCCCAGCCAGGCCAGCCAGCGCGGCATGCGCAGGGCAGGCACGCGCGGCGCCTGGGCGATGGCGTGCAATTGATCGGCATACGGCACCCGCAGCGCAGCCGCATCGGCGCGGCGGCGCGGCCAGAACCACATCAGCAGCGGCAGCGGCATCAGCCACCACGCCCACGGCCAGGCACAATGCGCGAAGGCGTCCTGCCACTGCGCCCACTGCAGCCAGTTCACCGTTGCCCCCGCATCAAGGCCAGAAACCGCCGCCGCGCCAGCGCCTGCACCGCGTCGAGATCGGCCACCGCCGGCGCGCGCTGAAAACCGCCCTCGAGCAGCGCGCGTCCCGGGCCGTCCGAGAACGGCCGCCGCTTGTCCTTGCGGCCGTCCAGAAACTGCAACCACGCCTCGCCCTGCAGGCGGTCGGCGTTCGCATCCACCGTGCGCGCCGCACGCCGCAACAGCCCCGACAACCTCGCCAGGCGTTGGGCTGGCGTCAGTGCCTGCTGCAGCTCGGCATCGAACGCCGCCATCCAGCGTCGCTGCCGCCGATGCCGGCGCCACCACCAGAAGCAGACGCCTGCCACTCCCAGCACCAGGGCCGTCATCACCAGCCACCAGCCGGGCGCCAGCGGCCACCACGGTGGCGATGCTGGCAGGTGCACATCGCGTAGCGGAAGCGATTGCGGTGCCATGGTCATCCGCTCCGTACGCCGGCACCGCCCAACCAGGCGTCGCTGGCCTCGTCGGTGGAGAGCCGGCGCAGCCGCACGCCGCGCGATTGCAGCGTCGCAGCCAGTTGTTCCAGCGGCGTCACGAACTCGGCCTGCCAACGCGCACGCGCCGCCTGGGTGCCAAGATCGACCGCAATGCGCTCGCCGCGCACGTCGAAGGTCAACGCATGCGCCGGCGGTGCCAGTTCCAGCGGGTCGACCAGCACGATCACCACCACCTCGTGATGCAGGGCCAGGCCCGACCATCGCGTGGCCGGGATCGCGTGGGCACTGCGCGGGTCGGCCAACACGGTCAGCCGCGCACCGGGACGCAACAGCCGTGCCGCATGGTCGAGCGCGACCGCCAGCCCGGCGTCGCCGCCGGGCGGTTGCGCATACCAGCGCGTCAACGCGTCCAGGACCGGCAATACGCCACGCTGGCCGGAGCGAGGCGCGATCGGCGCCTCGCTGGCGGTGCCGCGCAGGGCGGCGATCCGGTCGCCCTGCCGCTGCGCCAGCCACGCCGCCACCGCGCCGGCCCGCGCCGCCTGCACCGACTTGTAGCGCACCCGCGTTCCGAAGAAGAGCGCCGGCGCAGTGTCGGCCACGATCAGGCTCAAGCGTTCGCGCTCGGCCTGGAACAGCTTGGTGTGCGCCCGCCCGGTGCGCGCGGTCACGCGCCAATCGATGTGCCGCGCATCGTCGCCAGGGACGTACTCGCGCGATTCGGCGTACTCCATCCCACGGCCACGCGTGGCTGCCGGGACCGGACCCACCAGACCGTGACGACCGCGCCCCGGCTGCCCCCGATGCAGCGCGGTGCCGCGCAACGCGATCAGCTCGGCAAGGTGTGGACGCAGACCATCGCCGACAACCGATGGCGCAGCACCTGCGATGAACGTGGACGGCGTGGCGGACATTGGACTCTGATCGGAGGAAGGCATACCTGCGCGGCGCACTGCCCGATCAGGGCAGCGGAATCTTGTCCAGCAGGGCTGCCACCAGACGCTCGCCGTCCCAGCCTTCGGCAGTGGCCTCATAGCTTGGCAAGACGCGATGACGTAACACGTCCGGCGCGATCGCGCGGATATCGTCCGGCGTGACGTAGTCGCGCCCCGCCAGCCAGGCGCGCGCACGCGCGCAGCGCTCCAGCGCGATCGAGCCGCGCGGGCTCGCGCCCCAGGCGATCCGCCGCGCCAGCGCGGGGTCGTAGCGCTGCGCATCGCGCGAAGCGAGCACGATCTCGATCAGGTAACGCTCCAGCTGCGGCGCCAGATGGACATCCAGCACCACACGTCGCGCGGCGAAGACGTCTTCCAGCGGAATCCGCTCGGGAACGGTCTCGTGTTTCTCCAGCGTATCGCGCGCCGCCTCGCGGGCCAGGCGCAGGATCTCCGCTTCCGCATCGGCCTGGGGATAACCGATGCGCACATGCATCAGGAAACGGTCCAGCTGCGCTTCGGGCAAGGGGAACGTGCCTTCCTGTTCGATCGGATTCTGCGTTGCCATCACCAGGAACAGCTGCGGCAGCGCATAGGTGTGCCGGCCGACCGTCACCTGCCGTTCTCCCATCGCTTCGAGCAAGGCCGACTGCACCTTTGCCGGCGCGCGGTTGATTTCGTCGGCCAGCAGGATCGGATGGAAGATCGGCCCCGGCATGAATTCGAACCGGCTGTCCTGCGGGCGCCAGATCTCTGTACCGGTCAGATCGGCCGGCAGTAGGTCGGGGGTGAACTGCACCCGCGCGAAATCCGCTTCCAACCGCGCGGCCAGCGCACGGATCGCGGTGGTCTTGGCCAGCCCGGGCGCCCCCTCGACCAGCAGGTGCCCATCGGCCAGCAAGGCGACCAGCAGCCGCTCGACCAGTGCCGACTGACCAACGATGCGTTGCGTCAACGACTCGCGCAGGCTGGTGAACTGACGGTGCAACCGGTCCTCGGCGGGCGCGGCAGCGGCTTCAGGGGGAAGGAGCGGCGGTGCGTTCATAGGCCCAGTGTGACCGATCCGGAAGCGATTGGTTCACCTGGCGATGGTTGGAGGTTCAGCGAGTGACGGAGGTCATGCTCTTAAACATCACAACGCTCAGCTTTGCCGCAGTCGATCCTTTGGAAGAAAGCGCACGGCCCGGACGATTGGGCTCCGATGCGCAAGAGGCTTCGACCTGCAACGGACATCGTTCAGCACGCGCCGGCGGCGTCCCTGAGCGCCACAGACAGGAAAGGCCGCTTGCGCGGCCTTTCCTGTCACTCAACGCCTTCAGCGCGCTGCGCTTGCAACCCGCAAGACCTTGGGAGTTACGAAAACCAGCAGCTCGGCCTTTTCCTTGCTGCGGCCACGCTTCTTGAACAGATTTCCCAGGAAGGGGATGTCGCCCAGGAAAGGCACCTTGGAGACGCTCTCGCGGTCGGTGAACTCGTACACACCACCGATTACGACGGTTTCGCCATCGCCCACCAAGACCGCGGTATTGACTTCTCGGCGATTAATTTCAGGCACGGTGCCGTACTGCGGCAAATCGATGAAACGTGCAACCTCGTCCTTCTTGACATTCATATTCAAGAAAACGCGATTATCGTTGGTGATTGTCGGCGTTACCTTCAGCTCGAGCAGAACTTCCTTGAACTGGACATTCGCCTGAGATCCTCCGCCTGCCACGCCTGCTCCGCTGATGGTGACGTAGCCGATCTCACGGCCCTGTTTAATCACGCCTTCACGTTGATTGGCGGTCACGATACGCGGATTGGACACAACCTCGCCCCGGCCTTCTTCCTGCATCGCAGACAGTTCGATATCCAAGTTGAAGTTCGAACCCAGCAGCGTGTACGCCAGACCAGCAGCCCGGTTGGTTGTGAACCCACCGGCTCCCAGATCGATGTTCAACCCTGAGGGGAATAGGAAAGCAGGAATGGTGTTGCTGGTTCCCGGCGTGGTCGGGGTTGCGCTGTTGGCGAGTTCGTTGGCGCGCTGCGCAGACGTGTTCCTGTAGTTCACGTTGCTTTCGAGCGAACCACTCAAAATGCCGCGGCCCGTGGCGCCGGAGATACCGAAGCGCGCACCCAGATCACGCGCGAACGTATCGGTGGCGATGACGATACGGCTCTCGATCAACACCTGATCCACCGGGCGGTCGATATGCGAGATCAGTTCGCGCATCTGCGCGACCTTCTTCGGGATATCGCTGATCATCAGCGTATTGGTGCGCTCGTCGGCCACCAGGCGACCGCGCGGCGACAGGAAACCGTTGTCCTGCTGTCCTGCGCCACCTTGACCACCGCCCTGACCACCACCGCCGCCACCGATTCCCTTGGCTTCGGTCAACGCTTTGAAGATCACTGCAGCATTGTGGTAATTGATCTGCACGTAATCGGTGATCAGATCCTCGCGATTCTCGATCGCGATGCGGGCGTCTTCCTTGTCCTGTTCGAACTTGGCCAGCTCCGGCTGCGGGGCGACCCACACCACGCCGCCGTCGCGGCGCTTGTCCAGGCCCTTGGCGCGCAGCACGATGTCCAGCGCCTGGTCCCACGGCACGTTCATCAGGCGCAGGGTCACGTTGCCCTGCACGGTGTCGGAAGCCACGATGTTGAGGTTGGATTCCTCGGCGATCAGCTGCAGTACGGTCCGCACCGGCACGTCCTGGAAGTTGAACGTCACCGGACGGCCGCTGTAACCGCGCGCGGCGATCTGCGCCGCGGCCTGGGTGACCGACGCGGCAGTGACGCCGCCCACGGCCGGCTGGCCCTTGCGCGGAGTGATTTCCACCACGTATTCGTTGCCGGTCTGATACGCCAGCGAATCGAACGCGCCCTTGGTCGACAGCACCAGCTGCGAGCCGGAGCCGGACGGCTTGACCTCCACGCGCTGCACCGGCGTGGCGAAGTCGGTGACATTGAGCGGGCGCTGCAGTTCCGCGGGCAACCTGGCGTTGCTGATGTCCACCAGCACGTTGTCGCCCTGGGTGCGCAGGTCGGGGCTGGCGCCCTGGCCGTCGAACTGCAGGATCAACCGGCCGGCGCCATCGTCGCCGCGTTTGAAGTCGATCTTGGACACCGCCAGACTCGCTGGAGCGGTCCTGGCCGGATCCTGTGCAGGCGAAGTCAGCGCTGCGGCCGCGAACGCGCTGCCACTGGCCAGCGCCAGCGCGAACCCCAACGCGCAGGCCTGGAGCATCGCGTGGCGCCGAACCGGACGCAGCCGCTGGGCATTGGAAAACGTCATCGTGCTATCCCCTATCACTTTATTGATCATCCAGTGCGAGCGCGGCCGGCCGTTCAAGCCATCCACCCGCACCGTCCGGCACAAGTTCAATCAGCTCGATGCGGTCTTCGTAGACCCCGGTCACCCGGCCATCGCTCTGCCCCAGATACACGCCCGGCCGCACCCGGTAGGTCACCTTGTCCGGCGCCATCACCAATGCGATCAGGCCCGACCCACCCCCGATGGTCCCCACCATGTCGAGGGCGTCGAGCGGAAAGGCTTCCAACGGCTCCTTGCGCCGGTTCGGATCCGGTCGCGTGCCGTTGCCGCCTTCCGCGCTGACCCAGGCATCGCTGAACGGGTCGCGCATCGACTGCGCCGCGTATTCGAACGTCTCGAACTGCTGCATCACCGGCAGCGGCTCCAGTGGCGGCGCAGGGCGTGCGCGCACCTCGGCCACCCAGGCTTCCAGATTCGGTGCATCGCCAGGGGTGCTGGTGATGCCACGGCTGCAGGCCGGCAATACAGCAATTAGCGCCACGCAGGACAGGATCTTGAGCAATTTCATGGTCATTGGCCGCCCTTCTTCGCAGCATCGGCCGCTGCCTTCTCCTGCTCGGCCATTTCCTCATCGTCCAGATAGCGATAGGTCTTGACCGTACCGGACAGCTCCAGTGCGCCGCGCGGCGTGATGCCGGCCTTGGCGTCCTTGGGCTTGAGGTTGATGTCGTGCATGGTCAGGATCACCACGCGCGGAAGCGAGGCCACGCCGCTGACGAATGCGCCGAACTGGTGGTAGCTGCCCACCATGCGCAAGGCGATCGGCTTCTCGGCGTAGAACTCCTTCGGCGATTCCGGACCCGGCTGGAACAGCTCGTTGGACAGGCCGCTGGACAACGCGGTCTGCGAAATGTCGATGATCAGGTCGGGCATTTCGGTCTTGCTGGGCAGCTGGCGCAGCATCTGCTGCAACACCTGTTCCATCTGCGCGAGCTGCTGCTTGAGCGGCTCTAGGTTGACCGCACGACCCTGCTGGGTTTCGAACTCGGTGCGCAGCTGCGACTCGGTGCCTTCCAGCCCTTCCAGTTCGTCGCGCTTGCCGCTGATCAGCAGGAACCAGGCCAGCACCATGATGAACAGGCCCACCACCACGCAGAACACGATGCGCGCCTGTTGCGGCCAGCCGCCGATGTTGTTGAAGTCCAGATCGCTGAGCTTGAATGATTTCTTACTCATGACGCCGCCCCCTCCTGCGGCCGAGTCGCTTGCGCAGGTGCCGGCGTGGCTGGCGCCGCGGCGGGCGCCGGTGCGCCGGCAGGTGCCGGTGTGGCGCCAGCCGGCGTCGCGCCAGGTGCCTGGCCGTCGACCGGAGCGGCCCCGTTCTTGTCGGTCTCGTTCGGGTTGGCGAGTTTGACCTTCAACGTGAAGACATACGGCAGCGTCTTGGTATCCATCGCCGAGGCGACCGGCTGGCCGGCTGCCTTGTCCTGGCTCTTGGCCTCGATGATCGACAGGTCCGGATTGGTCATCCAGCCCGAGCCTTCCAGGTTGCGCATGTAGGTACTGACGCGCGCGTTGGATTGCGAACGCCCTTCCAGCGTCAGGATGTCACCGTCCTGCTTGATGTTGGTCAGCGCCACGCCATCGGGAATGGTGCGGACCAGCGAATCGAACAGGTGCACCATCTGCGAGCGATTGGCCTGCAGTTCCTCGATGACCTTCTTGCGGGCCAGCAGGCGGTCCTTCTTCTTGTCGAGTTCCTTGATCTCTTCGTTCTGCGCCTTGACCTTCTCGATCTCGGTGGTCAGGAACGCATTGCGTTCGGTCTGGCCGCTGATCTGCGCGTCGTAATAGAACCAGATCAAGGCCGACAACAGCACCCCGCCCAACGCGGCGAAGCCCAGCATCGAATAGAACTCGCGCTCGCGCGCCTTCCGGCGCTCGGCGCGCCAGGGCAATAGGTTGATTCTTGCCATCAGTCGAAGCTCCTCAGGGCCAGGCCGGTGGCGATCATCAATGCAGGCGCATCCAGCGCCAGCGCATGGGCCTGAACCTTCGGCCCCAGCGTCATCTGAGCAAGCGGATTGGCGACCACGGTGGTCACGCCCAGCTGTTCTTCGACCATTTCCGGCAGGCGCGACAGCGCCGCACAGCCGCCGGCCAGCACGATGCAGTCCACGCGATTGAATTCGCTGCCCGCGTAGAAGAACTGCAGCAAGCGGCTGATCTGCTGCACCGTCGCTTCCTTGAACGGTTCCAGCACTTCGACCTCATAGCTTTCCGGCAAACCACCCTGACGCTTGGCCAGGCCGGCCTCTTCGTAGGACAGGCCGTAACGGCGCATCACTTCGTCGGTCAGCTGCTTGCCGCCGAACACCTGCTCGCGGCTATACAGACTACGGCCGGAGCGCAGCACGCTCAGCGTGGTCATGGTGGCACCGATGTCGACCAGCGCGACCACCGCATCGGCGGCCACCGGCAGCTCGCTGGCCACCAGGGCGAACGCGTTCTCGACCGCGAAGGCCTCGACATCCATCACCTTGGCGGTCAGTCCGCCCAGCTCCAGTGCCGATTGGCGCAGCTCCACGTTCTCCGAGCGCGACGCCGCCAGCAGCACCTGCACCATGTCCGGGCTGTTGGGCATCGGGCCGATCACCTCGAAATCGAGGTTCACTTCCTCGATCGGGTACGGGATGTAGTTGGTGGCCTCCAGTTCGACCTGGGCCTCCATGTCGCTGTCGTCCAGATCGGCCGGCATCGGGATCAGCTTGGTGATCACCGCCGACCCGGCCACTGCCGCAGCCGCGTTCTTGGCCTTGCTGCCGGAGCGGTTGATGGCCCGGCGGATCGCCTCGCCCACCGCTTCGACTTCGACGATGTTCTTTTCCACCACCGCATTCGGCGGCAGAGGTTCCACCGCGTAGTGTTCCACGCGAAAACGATTCCCGCTGCGCGACAGCTGCAAGAGCTTGACCGCAGTGGAACTGATATCGACACCAATTAGTGGCGACTGACTCTTGGGTAGAAGCCCCACGGAAACTCCCCTGCCGATGGGCACTTGGACGCATTGCGCCCGCGTATTAATAATCAAATTTTAACAGTTGACAAGCCCCTCACGCGCAAGGCAATGACCCCGCGATCGTGACCCCAGTGCTGTCGTCTGCGATCCCCAGAGCTCGGCCCCAGCCAAACTCGGCGTCATCTATACTCTGTGACCAAGAAATCTGCAATCGGAATCTCTCGTACATGCCCCGTATTCGCCGTTGGCTGGGCTGGATCCTGGCCACGCTCGTCGTCCTCGCACTGCTTGGCGCCATTGCCGCCGGCGGCCTGTATTACGCCATTTCCTCGAAGTTGCCCGACGTACAGTCGCTCAAGCAGGTCGAACTGCAGGAGCCCATGTACGTCTATGCCAGCGACGGGCGCCTGATGGCGGTCTACGGCGAGACCCGGCGTTATCCGATCCAGATGAAGGAAGTCCCGCTGCGCCTTAAGCAGGCCTTCCTGGCGACCGAGGACGCGCGGTTCTACGAGCACGGCGGCGTGGACTACAAGGGCATCGGCCGCGCGATCTGGCTGCTGGCCACCACCGACGCCAAGCGCGTGCCCGGCGGCTCGACCATCACCCAGCAGGTGGCCCGGCAGTTCTTTCTGAGTTCCGAATACAGCTATACCCGCAAGTTGGCCGAGATCCTGCTGGCCCGCAAGATCGAAAGCGAGCTGAGCAAGGACGAGATCTTCGAGCTGTACCTCAACAAGAGCTTCTTCGGTAACCGCGCCTATGGCGTGGGCGCAGCGGCCGAGTATTACTTCGGCAAGAAGCTGGGTGAGCTGAGCCTGGACGAGATGGCCTCGCTGGCCGGCATCCCCAAGTTCCCCTCCAGCGGCAATCCGATCAGCAACCCCGAGCGCGCACGCGAACGCCGCGATTATTACGTCCTGCAACGCATGGCCGATCTGGGCTTCGTCAGCCAGGCCGAGGCCGATGCGGCCAAGGCGGTCCCGATGCACGCCAAGCCGCACGAGCCGCCGGTCGAGGTGTACGCGCCCTACGTGACCGAGCTGGTACGCCAGGAAATGATCGCCAGGTATGGCGGGGACGTGCTCAACAAGGGCTACCACGTCACCACCACCATCGATGCCACCCTGCAGACCGGCGCGGACGTGGCGATCAACGACGGTTTGCGGCTGTACGACCACCGCCACGGCTGGCATGGCGTGGAACAGCATTTCGACGTCGCCGACGCGGCCGACGCGGCCGCGCTGGCCAAGCATCTGCAAGGCGCCTATACGCAGGGCGGGCTGCGCCCGGTGATCGTGGCGCGGACCAATGCCGATGGCGGCGTGACGGTCGTGCAGCACGACAAGACCGAACTCACCCTGCCCGCCTCGGCCAGCCGCTGGACCGGCAAGACCCCGGCCAAGCTGCTCACCCGCGGCGACCTGACCCGCATCCGTGCGGGAGACAAGGAGGGCGAGTGGAGCATCGACCAGCTGCCGCGCGGCCAGGCCGCGCTGGTGTCGCTGGATGCCGACAGCGGGGCGCTGCGTGCGCTGGTCGGCGGCTTCAGCTTTGCCGGCAACAAGTTCAACCGCGCCACCCAGGCACGCCGCCAGCCGGGCTCGAGCTTCAAGCCGTTCGTGTATGCCGCGGCCTTCGAAAAGGGCTTCAACCCGGCATCGATCGTGCTGGATGCGCCGGTGGTGTTCCGCGATCGCCGGGGCAAGACCTGGTCGCCGCAGAACGACGGCGGCGGCTTCCGCGGCCCGATGCGCCTGCGCGAAGCGCTGGTGCAGTCGCGCAATCTGGTGTCGGTCCGTCTGCTGGACGCGATCGGCGTGGATTTCGCGCGCAAGTACATCAGCCAGTTCGGTTTCCAGGAGGCCGAACTGCCGCCCAACCTGTCGATGTCGCTGGGTACCGCGTCGTTGACGCCACTCTCGGTGGCGCGCGGCTATGCGGTGTTCGCCAATGGCGGATCGCGCGTGGACACCTGGATCGTCGACGAGGTCAAGGACCGCGACGGCAACGTCATCTTCAAGGAAGTGCCGGCCGTCGCCTGCCGCACCTGCGCCCTGCAAGGCGGCAATGTGGCGCCGGTCAGCCAGGTGGTGGACGGCTTCAATTTCGGCGCGCAGGCACCGCCGACGCCACCGGCCCCGGCCGCTGGCGCCGCACCGGCTCCGGCGCAGACCGCACCTGCGGCCACGGCACAGACCAAGATCGCACCGCGTGCCATCGACGAGCGCACCGCCTACCAGCTGGTCTCGATGATGCGCGACGTGGTCCAGCGCGGCACCGGCACCGCTGCCAAGGTCTTGGGGCGCGAGGACGTGGGCGGCAAGACCGGCTCGACCAACGATCACCGCGACGCCTGGTTCTCCGGTTTCGGCGGCCCGTATGCCACCACCGTGTGGGTCGGCCGCGACGATTTCCGCTCGCTCGGCTATCGCGAGTACGGCGGCAAGGCGGCGCTGCCGATCTGGATCGACTACATGCGCGTGGCGCTGAAGGACAAGCCGATCGCGGCCAACGACCCGCCCGATGGCATGACCCAGTCCACCATCAATGGCGCGGTCGAATGGGTCAAGAACGAAGATCTGGACCGCCTGCAGGATTACGACTACGGCCTGCAGGAGCAGCAGGACGAGAAGGCGTTCGATATCTTTTGAGGGCGGGGATTCGGGATTGGGGATTCGGAACAGCATGGCTGCGCCGATTCCCTTCTTGCTCGGGAGGCGTTCGAGGCGGGCGACCGCGCGCGCCTACGAAGTGTCTGGAGTCCTCCAGGCGCATCGGACGCAGCACATGCCGATCCGGTTGCTGGCTGCCCAGCCGATCGGCATGTCGTCGACAGCGCCATCCAAGCGCCGACAGCACGACCTTCCCCCAACTCGATGCCCGACGCATTCGCCACGTCTTCATGTGGCTGTTGTAGAGTCGAGTGCAGGTTCATCAGGGGAGCCCGGTCATGCACCACGCGCGCCAACACGCCGATACGCGCACCCGAGAACGCCGTCATCGGCTTGCCCACGAGGCCGCCAGGCTGATGGCCGAAGGCGGCATCCGCGATTTCCACCAGGCCAAACTCAAGGCCGCCAATCGGCTCGGCATCCATGACGATGCGTCGCTGCCGCGCAATCGCGAGATCGAGGATGCCCTGCGCGAGTATCAGCGCCTGTTCGCCGGACCCGACCACGCAACCCGGTTACGCCAGCGTCGCGAGGCCGCATTGCGGGCACTGGATTTCCTGGGCTCGTTCCAGCCACGCCTGGCCGGCCCGGTCCTGGAAGGCACTGCCGACGCGAATGCCCCGGTGCAATTGCAGCTGCACAGCGACGATGCCGATGCGGTGCAGCGGTTCCTGGAAGAACACCGTATTCCAGCCGAAGCACGCAGCCGCCGCCTGCGCCTGGATCGCGAACGCAACGGCGACTTCCCGGTATGGGTGTTCAGTGCCGAGGAGCTGACCTTCGACCTGACCGTGCTGCCCTACGACGCGCTCCGCCAGGCGCCACTCTCGCAACTGGACGAGAAGCCGATGCCGCGCGCCTCGGCCGCGCAGTTGCGGCAACTGCTGGCCGACGAAGAGATCCAGGGCTACGTGCAGCAACCGTACTGAACGCCAGAGACGGCACTGTCTTTGCGTTGCCGCCGGATCGCCTCGCCTGCCGCCGCTGCAGAGACAAGAACGCCCCGCAGTGCGGGGCGTTCGTCGACGCAGACGCGCCTTGCGCCTTAGCGCTTGGCGGCGTCGGTGTAGTCGCGCTTGTCGTAGCCGGTGTAGATCTGGCGCGGACGGCCGATCTTCATTTCCGGGTCGACCTGCTGCTCCAGCCAATGCGACACCCAGCCGGCAGTGCGCGCGATGGCAAACATCACGGTGAACATTTCCACCGGGATATTGAGCGCCTTGTAGATGATGCCGGAATAGAAGTCGACATTCGGGTACAGCTTGCGCTGCACGAAGTAGTCGTCCTTCAACGCGGCCTCTTCCAGCTTCAGCGCCACTTCCAGCAGCGGATCGTTCACGCCCAGCTCGCCCAGCACCTTATGGGTCATCTCGCGGATGATCTTGGCACGCGGGTCGAAGTTCTTGTAGACGCGGTGGCCGAAGCCCATCAGGCGGAACGAGGAGTTCTTGTCCTTGGCCTTGGCCACGGCGGACTCGACGTTGTCGGCGGTGCCGATCTCTTCGAGCATCTTCAGCACCGCTTCGTTGGCGCCGCCGTGTGCCGGGCCCCACAGCGCGGTGATGCCGGCAGCCACCGACGCATACGGGTTGGCACCGGTCGAGCCGACCAGACGCACGGTCGAGGTCGAGGCGTTCTGCTCGTGATCGGCGTGCAGGATGAACAGCAGATCTAGCGCCTTGGCCACAACCGGGTTGATCTCCAGCGGCTCGCTCGGCACTTCGAACATCATGTGCAGGAAGCGGTCCACGTAGTTCAGGTTGTTACGCGGGTAGCGGATCGGCCAGCCGATCGAATAGCGGTACGCAGCGGCGGCCAGGGTCGGCACCTTGGCGATCAGACGGATGGCCGCCTGACGGCGCTGCTCCGGATCGTTGAGGTCCAGGGTGTCGTGGTAGAACGCCGACAGCGAGGCGACCGAGCCGGCCAGCATGGCCATCGGGTGCGCGTCGTGACGGAAGCCGCCAAGGAAGTTCTTCAGCGACTCGTGCATCATCGTGTGATGCGTCACTTCGTGATCGAACTTCTTGAATTCGTCCGCGGTCGGCAGCTCGCCGTTCATCAGCAGGTACGAGACTTCCAGGAAGCTCGACTTCTCGGCCAACTGTTCGATCGGGTAACCGCGGTACAGCAACACGCCGTTGTCACCATCGATATAGGTGATGGCCGACTTGCAGCTGGCGGTGGCGGTGAAGCCCGAGTCGTAGGTGAACAGACCGGTTTCTTTGGTCAGCTTGGAGATGTCGACGCAGTCGTTGCCCAGGGTGGGCTTGAGAACCGGCAGAACGACCGACTTATCGCCGGCGTTGAGCGTGACCTGATCAAGATCGGACACTGTGTACGCTCCTTCAGTGGAAGGCGCCTGATCCCACATGGGCAGGCACGTGATGGAAGTCCAAGGCAGCGCCTCGGATCCCGCCATTATCGCACAGCAGCATTTTGGCCGTCGCTTGGACTGAAGTCGTAGACGCGCAGCCCGAGGTGAGCGGGCGAAGCGGCGGCCCAAAAGACAACGGCCGCGCAATGCGCGGCCGTTGCCGATACAGCCCGTCCTGCAGGCTCAGCGCCCGTAGCGCTTCTGGAACTTGTCGATCCGGCCGCCGGTGTCGATCACCTTGTGCTTGCCGGTATAGAACGGGTGCGATGCCGAGGAGATTTCCACCTTGATCAGCGGGTATTCCTGGCCATCTTCCCACTTCACGGTCTCTTTCGAGCTCATCGTGGAACGGGTCAGGATCTTGAAATCGGAGGTCACGTCGTGAAAGACGACGTCTTTGTAGTTGGGATGCACGTTATCTTTCATGGACTTGGCGCCGGGCTGCCTGGATAAGCCGGGCATTATAGCGGCCTGCAGGCAGCCGACGCAAGATTGCCCTAGCCGGCCGACAAGGCCGCCCCGACCAGGCCGTAGAACCGCTGGCGGTCGTATTCCAGCAACAGGTTGGCGTTGTCGGGGGCTCCGCCCTGCCGGTTCCAGTCCACCAGGGTCATGCCGCGGGTGTGGGTGCCGGACAGTTCGATGTGCACCGGGCGCTGTTCCAGACGCTGGGCACCCTCCGGCTGCAGGGCGAACGCCATGGCCAGCGCGTCGGCCGCATACCAGTACTCGCCCCGGCTGTCCTCCGACCACAGACGGGTCTTGCGCGAGATTTCCTCGTAGAACCGGGCGCGGGCCGAATCGGCGGCCAGCCACTGCTCCACGTCCCGGTGCAGCAGGCCGTGCGCGATGGTGGCTTCCCAGTCGGCGACGTCGAAGTGCGGAAAACCGCGGAACACGATGTGCGCCGCCTCCGGGTCGAAACCGATGTTGAACTCGGCAGCCGGGGTGATGTTGCCGTGCCCGGTCAACGCGCCGCCCATCACCACCAGCCGTGCCACGCGCTGCGGCAGGGTCGGGTCCAGGGTGAGCGCCAGGGCCAGATTGGTCAGTGGCCCGAGCGCCACCAGCAGCAGCTCGCCGGCATGTTCGTGCGACAGGCGCAGGATGGCGAGCGCGGCGTGCTCGGCCTCCACGGTGCGAGCGGCGGCGGGCAGACCGACATCGCCGAAGCCATCCAGACCATGCACGTGGGCCGCATCGACCGAGGGATGCAGCAGCGGCTGCGGGCAACCGGCATACACCGGCACATCGGCGCGGCCGGCGATCTCGCAGACCTTCAGCGCGTTACGCACCGTATGTTCCAGTCCCACGTTGCCGGCCGCAATGGTCAGCCCGACCACGTCGTGGCGGTCGTCGTTGAAGGCCATCAACAACGCCAGCGCATCGTCCACGCCGGGGTCGGTATCGATCAGCAGCGGTATTCTTTTCGTCATGGGATCAGGGAGTGAGCATTCGGGATTCATTGCCGCATCTTCGCAAGGATCGGCCGATCACGCGAACCTGCAGGCTGCAGCAGCCCCGCTCCGACGAATCCCCAATCCCGAATGCCCAATCCCCGCCGCTCACGCGGCGGCATACCGCACCGCGCCGCCGATCCAGCGCGCCACCACGCGGTCGGCGATCTGCGGGGCGTCGATCAGCAGCCGTTCGGCCAGCACCTGCACGCGCGGCAGCAGCGCGGCATCGCGGGCAAGGTCGGCGATGCGGAAACTGGCCAGGCCGGTCTGGCGCGTGCCCAGCAATTCGCCGGGGCCGCGCAGCTCCAGATCCTTTTCGGCGATCACGAAGCCATCGTTGGTCTGGCGCATGGTTTCCAGGCGCTGGCGCGCCATCAACGACAGCGGGCCCTGGTACAGCAGCACGCAACTGGACGCGGCCGCGCCGCGCCCGACCCGGCCGCGTAGCTGGTGCAACTGGGCCAGCCCCAGGCGCTCGGCGTTTTCGATGATCATCAGCGAGGCGTTGGGGACGTCCACGCCGACTTCGATCACGGTGGTGGCCACCAGCAGATCGCTGTGGCCCTGTTTGAAATCGAGCATGGCCCGCTGCTTCTCGGCAGGCTTCATGCGCCCGTGCACCAACGCGACGCGAACGCCGGGCAGCTGCGCCGACAAGGTCTCGTAGGTGACTTGCGCGGCCTGCGCGTCGATGCGCGGCGGCCCGTTCGGCGCGCCCTTCTCCGGCTCTTCGCTTTCTTCGATCAGTGTGCACACCCAGTAGGCCTGGCGGCCTTCGGCGCAGGCGGCGCGAATGCGTTCGACCAGCTCAGGGCGACGCTCGGCGCTCAACACGATCGTCTGCACCGGCGTGCGGCCGGGCGGCAGCTCGTCGATGGCCGACACGTCCAGGTCCGCGTAGGTGGACATCGCCAGCGTGCGCGGGATCGGGGTGGCGGTCATCACCAGTTGGTGCGGCACGCTGCCGGCGGCCGCCCCCTTGTCGCGCAGCGCCAGGCGCTGATGCACGCCGAAGCGGTGCTGCTCGTCGATGATGGCCAGGGCCAGGTCGTGGAAGACCACCGCCTCCTGCATCAAGGCGTGCGTGCCCACCACCAGCTGCGCCTGGCCGGAGGCGACCTCGGCCATGGCCGCGGCGCGCGCCTTGCCGGTGACCTTGCCGGCCAGCCAGACGATGCGGATGCCCAACGGCTCCAGCCAGCCGCGCAGGTTGCTCAGGTGCTGCTCGGCCAGCAGCTCGGTGGGCGCGGCCAGGGCGACCTGCTTGCCCTGCTCCACTGCCAGCATCGCCGCCAGCGCGGCGACCACCGTCTTGCCGCTGCCGACATCGCCCTGCACCAGCCGCAGCATCGGCGAGGGTTGTGCGAGATCGTGCGCGATCTGTTCGAACACGCGCTGCTGCGCGCCGGTGAGCTGGAACGGCAGTGCCTTGCGCAGCTGCTGCACCAGGCGGCCGCCGCGCAACTGCGGGGCACGGAAACGCTGCAACGCAATGCGTTGGCGGCGCAGGCTGAGCTGGTGCGCCAGCAGCTCTTCCAGCGCAAGGCGTTGCTGGGCCGGATGCCCGCCGGCGAGCAGCTGTTGCGGGTCGGTGCCGACCGGGGGGCGGTGCATGGTCAGCAAGGCCGCGCGCAGCGAGGGCAGCCGTTCGTCCTGCAGCCAATGCGGCGGCAGCAGTTCCAGCGCACCCTCCGCGGGCAGCCGCTCCAGTGCCTGGCCGATGAGCTTGCGCAACGTGGCCGGGCCAACGCCTTCGAGCACCGGATAGACCGGGTCCAGGCTGTCGCCCAATCCTGCGTCCTCGCCGGGCGCGAGCACCCGGTAGCTGGGGTGCACGATCTCCCAGCCATGCTGGCCGGGCTTGGGCGTGCCGAACACCCGCACGCGCGTGCCGACCGCGAACTGCGCCACCTGGGCGGCGCGGAAGTGGAAGAAGCGCAGCACCACGCTGCGGTGCGAGTCGTCCGAGACCGCCACACGCAACACCGGGCGGAAGCGGAAGCCGCGTTCCACCGCGTCCACCCTTCCTTCGATCTGCGCCGGCACGCCGCTCTGCAGCTGCGCGATGGTGGTCAGCCGGGTGCGGTCTTCGTAACGCAGCGGCAGGTGCAGCCACAGATCCTGCACGCTCACGATACCGCGCGCGGCGAATTTCTCGGCCACCCTGGGGCCGACGCCGGGCAGGCTGGACAGCGACGCCTCGCCGGCGACGGCTAGGCTGGGCGTTGCGATGCGCGCGCGCGGCATGACGGATCGGCGCCGATCAGTCGAACCGGATCAGTCGAGCACCATCACCGCATCGACTTCGAAGCCGGCGCCCTTGGGCAGGCCCGAGACTTCGATGGTGGAGCGGGCCGGGAACGGTGCCTGGAAATACTCCTGCATCACCGCGTTGACGGCGGCGAACTGGCCCAGGTCGGTCAGGTACAGGCCCAGCCGCACGATCTTGTCGAGCGAGCCGCCGGCCGCTTCGGCCACCGCCTTGAGGTTATCGAAGGCCCGACGCGCCTGTGCGCCGATGTCGCCCGACACGATCTCGCCGGTGGCCGGGTCCAGCGGGATCTGGCCGGAGAAATACACGGTGTTGCCGGCGCGCACGGCCTGGGAATACGGACCGATGGCGGCAGGCGCCTGATCGGTATGGATGATCTGGGACATGGGAACTCCGTCAACACTGAAAACGAGCGCGCATTGTATCGGCGCATGCGGTGGACGGGCGAATGGGGAACGGGGGACGACTGCGCGCGGGTGGTGGCTGGTGGACTAGCTGTATAAACCCACCACGTTGTTCATCAGGATCCCGGAGATGGGAGGTCGGCGTCCAAGGCTGGCATGGGGCCGATGCCAGTTGTCGTGATGAGGCCAGTGCGGCAGGTGCGCGGCGCGCTGCTCGGTGGGGGCATGTTTCGGCGATGCTGGTTGCTGCGCGCTTTCGCCTACGTGCGCGATTGGTTTTGCAGGGTAGCCAGTGTGTGCTGTCGGGCACTGTGTGAGGTCACTCATGAGGCTGCGCACGTATCCTCATCGGCCCCGTCGGGCACCTTCTCCCGACGGGCGAAGGAACCAGCGCCGCGCTGCCGGCCGAAAACGCTGACCCCGCAGAACTAGGTGATCGGCGCAGGGTTGAACAAGGCCAGGTCGTTGTGCAGGCGATGCTGCTCGGTCCAGGTGCGTTGGCCGCTGGCCACGTCCAGATAGCGCTGGAACAACTCCCAGCCCAGTTCCTCCAGCGTCTTGGCTCCCGTGGCCACGCCGCCGGCATCGATGTCCATCAGGTCGGACCAGCGCTGCGCCAGCTCGCTGCGGGTGGCGACCTTGATCACCGGCACCATGCCCAGGCCGTACGGGGTACCACGCCCGGTGGTGAACACATGCAGGTTCATGCCGGCGGCCACCTGCAGCGTGCCGCAGACGAAATCGCTGGCCGGGGTCGCGCAATACTGCAGGCCGCGCCCCTTGACCCGCTCGCCGGGTGGCACCACGCCGTTGATCGCCGACGAGCCGGATTTGGCGATCGATCCCATCGCCTTCTCGACGATATTGGCCAGCCCGCCCTTCTTGTTGCCCGGGGTGGTGTTGGCGCTGCGATCGGCCTGCCCGCGCGCCAGATAGGCGTCGTACCAGGCCATTTCGCGTACCAGCGCCCTGGCCACATCGGCATTGGCCGCGCGTGGCACCAGCAGATGGATACCGTCGCGCACTTCGGTGTTCTCCGAAAACATCACCGTGGCGCCTGCACGCACCAGCAGATCGGCTGCCACGCCCAGCCCCGGGTTGGCGGTGACGCCGGAAAACGCGTCGCTGCCGCCGCATTGCATGCCCACCACCAGTTCGCTGGCCGGCACGGTTTCGCGGCGACGCCGGTCCAGATGGCGCAGGCGTTCCTCGGCCATGGCCATGATCGAGCCGACCATGTCGGCAAAGCCCAGGCTGGCTTCCTGCAGGCGGTAGACGTCGCTGTCGTCATCGGTGGCGTCGTCGGGCAGCAGCCGCTCGGGAGCGAGTTTTTCGCAGCCCAGCCCGACGATCAACGCCTGCCCGCCGAAGTTGGGGCTGCGCGCGATGTTGCGCAGCGTGCGGATGGGAATGATGGCCTCCGGCGCGGTGATCGCCACGCCGCATCCGTAGACATGATTGACCGCCACCACATCGTCGACGTTGGGATATTTGGGCAGCAGCTCGGTGCGAATGCGCTCCACCGCGTGACCGAGCACGCCGACCACGCACTGCACACTGGTCATGATGCCCAGGATGTTGCGCGTGCCCACGCTGCCATCGCGGTTGCGGTAGCCCTGGAAGGTGTAGCCATCCAAGGGCTCGGGTGCGGGCGTCGGCTGCAGCGACAGATCCAGCGCGGCCAGCTCGGGCGCTTCGGGCATCGCCAGCAATTGCTCGCTCACCCAGGCCCCGCGTGCGATGTCGGCATTGGCGGTGCCGATCATCGCACCCAGGCGTACCACCGGCGCGCCCGCGGGCAGGTCCTCCAGCGCCATCTTGTGGCCCTGCGGAATGTGCTCGATGGCAGTCACCCCATCAGGAAAACCGGCGCCGGCGGGCGCACCGCCGTCGTTGACGACGATGGCGACATTGTCGCGCGCATGGGCGCGGATGCTGAGCCAGGGCATGGCGTGCGGGGTTGCGGACATCACAGGGCTACCTTGCAGAACATGGGGTGGAATGCGTTAGCGGTCGGGGCTGTCGAACTGGCGCCGGTACTGCAGGATCAGGCGGTTCTCATCGACATTGCGCTGGTAATTGGAGCGAAAGGTGCCGTTGAACCAGATCAGGCTCAGATGCTTGAAGCGTTCGCCCTGGAATTGATAGGTGGTCAGGATGTCGCGTGCCCACTCGCGGCCTTCGCCGGCATAGGTGGCCGGCCGTGCATTGTCACCACTGATGTAGCGCGCCATGACGCTGAGACCGGGAATGCCGATGCTGTCGCCATCGATGTTGTAGCGCAGCTGCCAGCTGCGCTCGCCGCGTTCGAGGAAATCGTTGATGAAGGTCCAGTTGAAGACATTGCCGTCGGTGCCGCCCGGCCACGGCATGGCGCTGGGCCCGGACAGCCTCTGGTAGCCCACGCCGAACTCATGGCCGCCGGTGCGCCAGGACACCATGCTGCTGAACATGCGGTTGTCGATCGGGCCGGCACGCGACTGGCCGACGTCGTCGGTGCGGAAGTAACGCAGATCCACCCGCAGCCGGTCCTTGCCGAACATGTGGGTCTGGATCAGGTTGTAGAGCTGTTGGCGATAGATGTCCTGCATCAAGGCGCCCTGATAGCGCAGCTGGGTGCCCGGGGCCAGCGCGTAGGTCGCAGAGAACAGATTGAACGCATCCGAATCCGGCGTACCCGGAAAGCGCCGGTTCTTGTTGGCCAGGGTGATCGGCACGCGCGAATCGCCGTCGCGATACCAGGCGCTGGTGAAGCGGGCCAGCAGCAGATCGAGCTTGGGCACGTCCTTGGATTCCAGCGTCACGCCCTGGAAGGTCTCCGGCATGATGCGGGTGATGCTGGCGCGCACCAGCGGTTCGTTGGGAATGAAGCTGCCCCATTTCAGCTCGGTCTGCGAGGCGCGCAGTTTGAGCGTGGGCGCCACACGCACCAATGCATGCTGCGCGGTCCCGTCGTCGTTGTTGGGAAGCAGGCCGGTGCCGCCTTCCGCACGCACGCCATCCAGCTTGAAATCGCCGATCCCCAGCAGATCCAGACCCGCACCGACCGGGCCGCGGGTGTAGCCGCTCCTGGCGTCGATCACGAAGCCCTGCGCCCACTCGGCGCGCTTGCCCTGCCCTTCGCCGCTGCGGAAGTCGCGGTTGTAGTAGAAATTGAGCGCAGTGACTTCGGCGGTGGCGCCATTCCAGAACCCCTCATCCGGCTGTTGCGCACGCGCACGCCCGGCCGCACCGACCACCAGCAGCGCCGCGCCACTGATTGCCATCATGCTTTTCATTGCTCGGTTCTCCACCTGCGGTGAACTCATGGCCATGCGCTGCTGCCGACGATCCGGCAGCAGGCATCGGTGCGCCTCAACGCACCAGGCACGGCCGCTTGTTGTCGAAGACCCAGTCGGGGATCAGCGCCTGCATGGCCGCCGCATCGTCGCGCGCGCCAAGGCTCAGGCGTTGATAGGTGCGATGCGCCGCTTCCAATGCATCCATGTCCAGTTCCACGCCCAGGCCGGGCCTGGTCGGCACCTGGATCTGGCCGCCTGCAATCTGCAGGGGATTGCGTGTGAGCCGCTGGCCGTCCTGCCAGATCCAGTGCGTATCGATGGCCGTCACCTTGCCCGGTGCTGCCGCCGCCACGTGGGTGAACATCGCCAGCGAGATATCGAAATGGTTGTTGGAGTGCGAGCCCCAGGTCAGGCCCCAGTCACGACATAGCTGCGCTACCCGCACCGAGCCCTGCAAGGTCCAGAAATGCGGGTCGGCCAACGGGATGTCCACCGACTGCAGTTGGATCGCATGCCCCATCTGGCGCCAGTCGGTGGCGATCATGTTGGTGGCGGTCGGCAGACCGGTGGCGCGACGGAACTCAGCCATGATCTCGCGCCCGGAATAGCCCTGTTCTGCCCCGCATGGATCCTCGGCATAGGCCAGCACGCCATGCATGTCGCGGCACAGCGCAATGGCTTGCTGCAACGACCATGCGCCGTTGGGATCCAGGGTGATGCGTGCCTGCGGAAAGCGTGCATGCAGCGCGCGGATCGCCTCGATTTCGTCTTCGCCGCGCAGTACGCCGCCCTTGAGCTTGAAATCGCGGAAGCCGTATTTTTCGTAGGCTGCTTCGGCCAGCCGCACCACGGCGGCAGGCGTCAATGCTTCCTGGTCGCGCACGGCTTCCCAGGCATCGGTGGCAGCGCTGCCGTCGCGATAATCGAGCCCGGTCTTGCGGCGGTCGCCGATGAAGAACAGATAGCCCAGCACATCCACCGCATCGCGCTGCTGGCCTTCGCCGAGCAGTGCGGCGACCGGCTGATCCAGGAATTGCCCGAGCAGGTCCAGCAGTGCGGATTCGATCGCGGTCACCGCATGGATGGTGATGCGCAGGTCGAAGGTCTGCAGACCGCGCCCGGCGCTGTCTCGGTCGGCGAAGGCGGTGCGCACCTGATTGAGGATGCACTGGTAATCGGCGATGGACCGGTCGCGGATCAGCGCGGCCGCTTCGTTCAATAGGCCGGCGATGGCGTCGCCGCCCGGCACCTCGCCCACGCCGATGCGCCCGGACGAGTCACGCAGCACCAGCACGTTGCGGGTGAAATACGGCGCATGCGCGCCACTGAGGTTCAGCAGCATGCTGTCCTGGCCGGCAACTGGCACCACGCGGATCTCGGTGATGCGCGGCGTGGTACCGATGTTTGCAGGTGACGTATGGATATTCATCAGGATTCTCCGAAGACGATCAACGCGGTGCGGGCATGGAGACAGGCGCGGCCGGGCCACCCGGGGGGGCCTTCAGTTCCACGCGCTTGATCTCGCCCACCACGACCAGATAGGACACCACCGCCAGGAGGGCATTGAGCCCGACGAAGACCAGCGCCCATTCGAAGGTGCCGGTGCTGGAGACGATGTAGCCGATGACAATTGGCGTGGTGATGCCGGCGATATTGCCGAAGGTATTGAACAGGCCACCGGACAGGCCGGCGATTTCCTTGGGCGAGGTGTCGGCCACCACTGCCCAGCCCAGCGCCCCGATGCCCTTGCCGAAGAAGGCCAGCGCCATCAGCCCGACCACCATCCATTCGGCCTGCACGTAATTGCAGCCGATCATCGTCACCGACATCAGCATGCCGATCACGATGGGTGTCTTGCGCGCGACAGTGAGCGAATAGCCGCGCCGGACCATGCGGTCGGAAACGAACCCGCCCAGGACGCCGCCGACGAAGCCGCAGACCGCCGGCAGCGAGGCGACGAAACCCGCCTCCAGGATCGACATGCCGCGCTCCTTGACCAGGTACACCGGGAACCAGGTCAGGAAGAAGTAGGTCAGCGTGGTAATGCAGTACTGGCCGATGTACACGCCCAGCAGCATGCGGTTGCATAGCAACTGTTTGGCGTAATGCCATTGCGTGCCCTTGGGCTGGCTGCCGGGCGTGGGGCGCTGTTCCATGTCCACCAGCGCACCGTTGGCCTGGATGTAGTGCAACTCCTGCGCGGACAGGCGGGGATGCTCGCGCGGCGCGTAGATGGTCTTGCGCCACAGCAGGGCCAGCAGCACGCCCACCCCGCCCATCACCAGGAACACATGCTCCCAGCCCCAGGCATGCACCAGCCAGCCCATCAGCGGCGCGAACGCCACCGTGGCGAAGTACTGCGCGGAATTGAAGATGGATGCAGCCAGACCGCGTTCAGCGGTGGGGAACCACGCCGCCACGATGCGGCTGTTGCCGGGAAACGACGGCGCTTCGGCGATGCCGACCAGAAAGCGCAGCACGAACAGCGTGGTCACCGCCCAGGTCACCGGCACCCAGCCGATGAAGCCCTGCAAGACGGTGAACAACGACCAGATCAGCAGCGACAGCCCGTACACGCGGCGCGAGCCGAAGCGATCGAGCAACCAGCCGCCGGGAATCTGCCCGGCCACATAGGCCCAGCCGAATGCGGAGAAGATGAAGCCCATCTGCAGCGCATCGATGCCCAGGGCGTCCTGGACCGCGGAACCGGCGATGGACAAGGTGGCGCGATCGGCATAGTTGATCGTGGTCACCACGAACAACATCAGCAGGATCAGATAACGCCTGCGCGGAACTGTCGGTGCGCCGACCGGCGTCGAACCGACCGCTTTTGAATCGATAGCCATCATCGTTCCTCACCTATGACGATGGAAGCGCGTCGCGCTTCGGTACTCCAAGTGGGCCTGTGACTGGCGTGCCGGACCCTCCTCCGGCACGCCTCAGGCAAGGTTGCAGGCGGCTCGGTCAGTCGTGCCCCAATGCGCCGTCCACGCGCCGCCACAGACCCAGCGGATTGTCGTGCGCCACCGCCGCCGGCAGCAGCGCCGCCGGCAGGTCCTGGTAGCAGACCGGGCGCAGGAAGCGATCGATCGCCAGCGTGCCCACCGAGGTGCTGCGGCTGTCGGAGGTGGCCGGGAACGGGCCGCCATGCACCATGGCGTGGCAGACCTCCACGCCGGTGGGCCAGTCGTTGACCAGGATGCGCCCGGCCTTGCGCTCCAGCACCGGCAACAGCGCGCTCGCCAGCTCGGTATCGCCATCGTCCATGTGCAAGGTGGCAGTGAGCTGGCCCTCCAGCCGTTCGCTCAATGCACGCAACTGGGCGATGTCCTTGCAGCGCACCAGCAGCGAAGACGCTCCGAACACTTCGGCCTGCAGTGCTTCGTCGGCCAGGAAGGCATCGGCATCGGTGCCGAACAACGCCGCCGGGCAACGCCCGGTATCTGCCGCCGCGCCACGCGCCAGCGTGGCGACCTGCGGATGCGCGCTCAGACGCTGCACCCCTTGCGCATAGGCCTGGCCGATGCCGGCAGTGAGCATCGCCGCCGGCGCTACCTCCTGCAGCGTTTGGGTGACGGAAGCGACAAACGCATCCAGCGCTGGCGAATCGATCGCCAGCAGCAGGCCGGGATTGGTGCAGAACTGTCCCGCGCCCAGGGTGAGCGAGCCGACGAAGGCCTTGCCCAGGGCCGGCGCGCGCGCCTGCAGCGCCTGCGGCAACAGATACACCGGGTTGATCGCGCTCATTTCCGCATACACCGGAATCGGCTCGCGTCGCGCTGCGGCGATCTTGACCAGGGCCATCCCGCCGGCACGCGAGCCGGTGAATCCCACCGCCTTGATGCGTGAGTCGGCCACCAGCTGCGCGCCGATCTCGATCCCGGCATCGAACAGCAGCGAGAACACGCCTTCCGGCAAGCCGCACTGCGCTACCGCGGCCTGGATCGCGCGGCCCACCAGCTCGGAGGTGCCCGGATGCGCGCCATGCGCCTTGACCACCACCGGGCAACCGGCTGCCAGGGCGGAGGCGGTATCGCCGCCGGCCACCGAGAACGCCAGCGGAAAGTTGCTGGCACCGAACACCGCCACCGGCCCCAGCGCGATATGGCGCTGGCGCAGATCCGCACGTGGCAGCGGCGTGCGCTGCGGCATGGCCGGATCGATGCGGGCCTGCAGCCAGCTGCCTTCGCGCACCACGTTGGCGAACAGCCGCAGCTGCCCCACGGTGCGCCCGCGCTCGCCTTCCAGCCGTGCGCGTGGCAGCCCGCTTTCGCGCATGGCACGTTCGATCAATGCATCGCCCAAGGCCAGGATCTGCTCGGCGATGCTCTCCAGAAAGCCGGCACGCACCTCCAGCGCGGTTTCGCGGTAGGCATCGAATGCCGCATGCGCCAGCGCACAGGCCTGCTCGAGATCCTGCGCGCTGGCCGAGGCGAACACCGGCTGCAGTGCGTCGCCGCTGGCGGCATCCAGCCCCTGGAATGTCGCACCGGCGCCGGGCACGCTGCGCTGGCCGATCAACGATTCACCCTGGATGGCATGCATCAGCGGCGTCCTCCGATCAGTTGCTTGAGCTGCGCCGATTCGGCCTCGGTCAGATCCGCCAGCGGCGTACGCACCGGCCCGGCCGGGCGGCCGACCGCGCGCATGCCGGCCTTGACGATGGACACCGCATAACCGGCGCGACGGTTGCGCAGCACCGTGTACGGCAGCACGAAATCGTTGAGCTCGCGGTAGATGGTGGCGTGGTCGCGCGCGCGCACCGCGGCATAGAACGCCAGCGCCCACTCGGGCAGGAAATTGAAGATGGCCGACGAATAGGTGGTGACGCCCATTTCCAGATACGGCAACGCGAAGGTTTCGGCGGTGGGCAGGCCGCCTACGTACAGCAGCCGGTCGCCCAGCCGCGCATAGATACGGGTCATGCGATCCACGTCGCCGATACCGTCCTTGTAGCCCACCAGGTTGGGGCAGCGTTCGGCCGCCCGTGCCAGCGTTACATCGTCGAGCTTGGCGTTGGCGCGGCCGTAGACGATCACGCCCAGCGCGGTCGCCTTGCAGACGCGTTCGACATGGTCGGCCACGCCATCGGCATCGCACTCGGTCAGGTACGGCGGAAACAGCAGGATGCCGTCGGCGCCGTTGCGCTCGGCGGCCTGCGCCATCTCGATCGCGATCGCGGTGCCGTAGCCGGCCGGCGCGATCACCGGCATGCGCCCGGCGGTCTGGTCCACCGCGGCACGCACGGCGCGGTCGACCTCGCCCAGGCTCAGCGAAAACAGCTCGCCGGTGCCGCCGGCGGCGAACAGCCCGGCCGCCGGATGCGAGGACAGCCAGTCCAGGTTGCTGCGATAGGCCGGCTCGTCGAAGGCCAGCCCGGCATCGAAATGGGTCACCGGAAACGACAGCAATCCGGCGCCAAGCGCCTGGGCCATCTCGGACGGGGTGTATCTGCTGCTCATCGGACAAACGCTCCTGGATGGGGTGCGCTGATCCTAGGAACGCAGATCGTTGCCAGTCCAAACCAAAGGACGCATCGTTTGATACATTGATTGAATCAAATGCGCCAGGAATCGCACGAAAACAGTGCAAATGGCTGCTTTGCAACGCTTTTTTGTGGTCAGCGTAATTATCGATGCTCGCGCTCGTTATCGCCTTGCGGAGCGCGCCTGGCGTATTCATCCGAGCCGCATGCGCGCAGATGTTGCATGTGCAGCATCGAATTCATCCACATCGTCACATTGGAGAACACTGCCATGTTCGATCTGCCCCAGTTGCGCTGCTTCGTCGCCGTTGCCGACGAGCTGCACTTCCGGCGTGCAGCCGAGCGTCTGAACATGACCCAGCCGCCGCTCAGCCGACAGATCCAATTGCTGGAGCACAGCGTGGGTACCGCCTTGCTGGAGCGCAACAGTCGCCACGTGCGGCTGACCCAGGCCGGGCGCAGCCTGCTGGCCGAGGCGCGCGCGATCCTGCGCATGGCCGAGAACGCCGGCCTGCGCGCGCGCCGGATCGGCACCGGCGATGCCGGCAGCGTGTCGGTGGGGTTCACCGCCGGCGCCAGCTATCGCTTCCTGCCCGAGGCCATCGCGCGCTGGCGCAGCGACGCGCCGGATGTGGACCTGCAACTCAAGGAGATGGTCAGCCTGGCCCAGCTGGATGCGCTGGATGCCGGGCGGCTGGACATCGGCCTGCTGCGCCCGCCGATCCAGCGCCAGGGCCTGCACAGCCGCTGCGTCGCACGCGAACCCCTGATCGCCGCCCTGCCCGAAGACGCTCCCCTGGCGCAGCGCGACAGCCTGCGCCTGCAGGATTTCGACGGGCAGCCGCTGGTCAACTACGCCCCGGACGAGGCGCGCTACTTCTACGATCTGCTGGCGCAACTGTTCGGTGCACACGGCATCGCACCGCGCTCGGTGCAGTACGTCAGCCAGATCCACTCGGTGCTGGCCCTGGTGCGCGGCGGCATGGGCATGGCACTGGTACCCGAAGGCGCGAGCGGCCTGCGTTACGCCGGCATCGTCTACCTGCCGCTGCGCGGCGAGGCACCGGCCACACCGGTGGAATTGCATCTGGTGTGGAAGCAGGACAACGACAATCCGGCGTTGCGCCGATTGATCGCCTGAGCGCATCGGCACGACCGTTGCGCCGACGGCAAAGGCCAGCGTTCGCCAGCCTTACGCGGGAGCGCCCGACCTCTTTCTCCTGTTTGCCCTGCAGACGCGACCAAGGACACAGCGGGCGTGTTTCTGCGGGCGCTACGGACGCTGCGGGCGCTACGCACTACCGCATCATCGATCCGCAGGGGACGATCAGGACGAGCGGATCCGCTACTGCCGCCCCACGCTCTGCACCACATGCAGACGCCGCAGCCGGCGCATCACTTCGGCCAGGTGGCGGCGGTCGCGCACCTGGATGTTGAAGCGCAGCACGGCGGCATTGAAGTCGCGGTCCAGGTAGTCCACCCGTTCGATGTTGGACTGGCTCTGCGCGATCGCCGCGGCCAGCTGCGCCAGCACGCCGGTGCGGTTTTCCACTTCGACGATCAGCGCGGTGTCGTAGTCGCCGCTGACGTTGGAGTCCCAGTCGATCGGTACCCAACGCTCGGGCGATTTGCGCAGCTCGGCCAGGTTCGGGCAATCCAGCCGGTGCACCACGATGCCCTTGCCGGCGGTGTGGTAGCCCATGATTTCGTCGCCGGGGATCGGTTGGCAGCAATTGGCGAAGCTGATCACGCCACGCTCGCTGCCGTCGATCAGGATCTTTTCGTGCGAATGCTTGGAATGCCCGCCACCGCGCAGTTCGGCGTAGGCCATCAGCGCCTGCGCGGCCTGGGTCGGCATCCAGTTGCCCAGCGCCACGTCGGCCAGCAGCGCTTCCAGCCGCGGGTAGCGATGTTCGGTGAGGAAGGCGTCCAGGCGTCCCTTGGGCAGCCGCTCCAGCGAGGAGTCCATCGCTTCCAGCGCGCGGTCGAGCATGCGGTGGCCCAGCTGCACCGCATCTTCGTGTTCGAGCTGCTTGAGCTGATGGCGGATCGCGGTACGCGCCTTGCTGCTGACCACGAACTCCAGCCATTGCGGCTTGGGCGTGGCCGAGCGCGCAGTGATGATCTCCACCGCCTGCCCGCTGACCAGCTTGGTGCGCAGCGGCACCAGCTTCTTGTCCACCCGCGAGGCCACCGCGCGGTTGCCCACGTCGGTGTGCACCGCATAGGCGAAATCCAGCGCGGTGGAATTGCGGGGCAATGCCAGGATCTTGCCCTTGGGCGTGAACAGATAGACCTCGTCCGGGAACAGGTCGACCTTGACATTGTCCAGGAACTCCAGCGACGAGCCGGCCGCACGCTGCGAATCGATCAGCTCCACGATCCAGTCGTGCGCGCGGCTCTGCGCGCTGTTGGGTGCGGCCGAACCGACCTTGTAGGTCCAGTGCGCCGCCACGCCGCGTTCGGCGATCAGATCCATCTCCTCGGTGCGGATCTGCACTTCGATCGGCGAGCCGTACGGCCCGAACAACACCGTGTGCAGCGACTGGTAACCGTTGGCCTTCGGGATCGCGATGAAATCGCGGAAGCGCCCGTCCAGCGGCTTGAAGGTGGCATGCACCGCGCCCAGCGCGTGGTAGCAATCGGCCACCGTGCGCACCACCAGCCGGAAGCCGAACACGTCCATCACCTGGTCGAAGGACTTGTTCTCGTCGTGCATCTTCGAATAAATGCTCCACGGCGTCTTGATACGGCTGACCAGGCGGTGCTCCAGCCCTTCCTTGGCCAGCCGCTGGCTCAACTGCACTTCCACCTGCGCCATCGATTCGCGCCGCACCACCGGCTGGCTGCGGATGTGCTTTTCGATGATGGCGTGGCGCCACGGATACAGCGCGCGAAAGCCCAGGTTCTGCAGCTCGGACTTGATCAGGCTCATGCCCAGGCGCTGGGCGATGGGCGCGTAGATCTCCAGCGTCTCGCGCGCGATGCGGCCGCGCGCCTCGGTGCTCTGCGCGCCCAGGGTCCGCATGTTGTGCAGGCGGTCGGCCAGCTTGATCATGATCACGCGCAGGTCGCGCGACATCGCCAGCAGCATCTTGCGGAAGCTTTCGGCCGCCGCTTCCTGGCGGTCGCGGAACTTGAGCTTGTCCAGCTTGGTGACGCCATCGACCAGCTCGGCCACCGCTTCGCCGAATTCGGAGGCCAGCTCTTCGCGCGTCAGCGGGGTGTCTTCGATGGTGTCGTGCAGGATCGCGGCGATCAGCGATTCCATGTCCAGGCCCAGCTCGGCCAGCACGCCGGCCACGGCCACCGGGTGGGTGATGTAGGGCTCGCCGGATTTGCGGGTCTGGCCGGCATGTGCCGTGGCACCGACTTCCCAGGCACGGCGCAGGATCGGCAGCTGCTCCTTGGGCAGGTAGCTGGCAGCGCGCTCGAAGTGCAGGACGTAGTCGGGAATCGCCGGGTCGGAGGACGGGGACATCGCCGCGCTCGCCTGGGCAGTAGGGCCTGGGTTCATGGCGGAAGACTATGCCAGCGGCGCAATGACGGCAAACGTTTGCACAGCCCGGCGCAGTGCAACGGTCCCAAACGAAAACAGCCCGCGGCGAGGCGGGCTGTCCGGACCTAACGCGCTGCGATGGATCAGTCGTCGTTCTTGGACATGTCTTCGTCGGCGACCACTTCGGCGGCGGCCCATTCCAGCGCTTCGCGCTCGGCGCGCTCGCGTTCGGCCTTCTCGACTTCATCGATCAGCGCGTTGTCGATCCGGCGGGCGGCGATCTCGCGCAGCGCCATCACGGTGGGCTTGTCGCTGGCGTCGGCGTTCTCGATCAGCGGCTGCACGCCGTTGGCGAGCTGACGGGCGCGCTTGGAGGCCATCATGACCAGCTCGAAACGGTTGTTCACGACTTCCAGGCAATCTTCTACGGTAATGCGGGCCATGCGGGCTCCCGGCGACCGGTAGCGGCCGCGCATCGAATGAGGGAAAGGGGGCGGAGTGTACGCCCGCCCTGCGGACCGGGCAACCGGCGGCCGTTCAGTTTCCTTTGGAATCAGCGACTTGAACCAGCGTCGCCGCCCCGAATCACGGTCCTGCTGCGCAGAACGCGGCCCCAGCGTCGCGCCTGGCGGCCTTCCGATCCCACTCGACGCAGGGCGCATGCCGCTCGCCGCGGTGGCCGATACACCGGTCCGTGAAGGACGATCTGCGCGCCGGAGGCCGCGCTGGTTACTCCAGCAGCGCCTGGATCAGCCCCGCATGCCGCTGCTGCTGCGCCTGCCGGCGCAAGCGGCTGGCGGTGAAGATGGCGCACATCTCCGCCACCGCGATGTCGAAGGTCTCGTTGATGATGACGTAGTCGAACTCTTCGAAGTGCAGCATTTCCTCGCGCGCGGCGGCCAGGCGCTGCGCCATCACGTCCTCGCTGTCCTGCCCGCGCTTGCGCATGCGCTCGTCCAGCGCCTGGCGCGACGGCGGCAGGATGAACACGCTCACCGCATCGGGCACCTTCTGACGCACCTGGCGCGCACCCTGCCAGTCGATCTCCAGCAGCACGTCGTGGCCGGCGGCCAGTTGCGGCTCCACCGACTGCCGCGCGGTGCCCTTCCAGTCGCCGTGCACCAGAGCGTATTCGAAGAAGTCGCCCGCCTCGATCATGCCCTGGAACTCGCCGGCAGAGACGAAATGGTAGTGCTCGGCATGCCGCTCGCCCGGCCGCGGCGCGCGCGAAGTGAACGAGATCGACAGGGCGATCTTCGGGTCGCGTGCCAGGGTGGCGTTGACGATGCTGCTCTTGCCGGCGCCCGAGGGGGCCGCAACGATATAGAGAGTGCCGCGCATAGGGTCAGGGATTCGGAATTGGGGAGTCGGGATTCGCAAACGGACTGCGGACCGGTACCACCGGGGTCGACATGCTACCGGGATTGGCTGCAGTCCGCAGACATCCGGGCGTGCAGTTGCCCCTGCCCGAATCCCGAATCCCGAATCCCCAATCCCGGCTACTCGATGTTCTGCACCTGCTCGCGGATCTGGTCGATCAGCACCTTCAGGTCCACCGCGGCGTTGGAGGTGCGGCTGTCCACCGACTTGGAGCCGAGCGTGTTGGCCTCGCGGTTGAATTCCTGCAGCAGGAAATCCAGGCGCCGACCCACCGGTTCGCGCTGCCTGAGCACGCGGCGGATCTCGCCGATGTGGCTGGACAGCCGGTCCAGTTCCTCGTCCACATCGAGTTTCTGCAGCCACAACACCAGTTCCTGCTCGGCGCGGCCCGGGTCCACCGGATGCGGCAGATCGGCCAGGCGGGCGGCCAGCTTGGCACGCTGACCTTCGCGGATGACCGGAATCAGCGTGCGCACCTGCGCGGCGATGCGTTCGATCGCGTCCACCCGCTCGCCGATCGCCTCGGCCAGCTTGGCGCCCTCGCGCTCGCGTGCGTCCACGAAGCTGTCCACCACCTCGTCCAGCAACGCCAGCGCCTGCGCCTGCAGGGCCGGCCCATCCACGTCCTGCACCTGCAGCACGCCGGGCAGTTGCAGCAGCTCGGTGAAGCCTACCTGCAACCTGGGAAAGCTCGCATCCAGCCGCGTGGCGAGCGCACCGAGCTCCTGCAGCAGCGCTTCGTTCACCGCCAGGCTCTGCGCATGCTCCGGCGCGCGCAGGCGCAGCGTCAGGTCCAGCTTGCCGCGGCTGTTCTTCGCCGCCACGCGTTCGCGCAGCAACGGCTCCAGCGCACGCAACTCCTCCGGCAGGCGGGTGCCGACCTCCAGAAACCGGTGGTTGACCGAGCGCAGCTCGCAGCCCAGCGTCCCCCAGGGCGTGATGCGTTCGCCGCCGGCGAATGCGGTCATGCTTCGGATCATCGTCAGTCCCGTTCCATCAAAGCGCGAATGGTACTCTAGCGGGCCGCGCTGGCTGACCGCCCGCCACGCGCCGACAGACCCACCTCCCGACTTCCGGATCCATCGCATGACCTTTTCCCGTCCCAGCGGCCGCATGGCCGATCAGCTGCGCCCGGTGCGCATCGAACGCGCTTTCACCCGCCATGCCGAAGGCTCGGTGCTGGTGAGCTTCGGCGACACCCGCGTGCTGTGCACCGCCAGCGTGGAGAACCGCGTGCCGAACTTCCTGCGCGGCAAGGGCGAAGGCTGGATCACCGCCGAATACGGCATGCTGCCGCGCTCCACCCATACCCGCTCCGACCGCGAAGCCGCGCGCGGCAAGCAGGGCGGCCGCACCCTGGAAATCCAGCGTCTGATCGGCCGTGCGCTGCGCGCCTGCGTGGACCGCAATGCCCTGGGCGAGCGCACCATCACCCTGGACTGCGACGTGCTGCAGGCCGACGGCGGCACCCGCACCGCTGCCATCACCGGCGCGTACGTGGCGCTGGCGGACGCGGTGAACCTGCTGCTCAAGCGCGGCGACATCAAGAAACACCCGGTGATCGGTGCGGTGGCGGCGGTATCGGTCGGCATCTACCGCGGCGAGCCGGTGCTGGATCTGGATTACCCCGAAGACAGCGACTGCGATACCGACATGAACGTGGTGATGAACGATGGCGGTGGCTTCATCGAGCTGCAGGGCACCGCCGAAGGCCACGCCTTCCGCCGCGAGGAACTCGATGCGCTGCTGTCGCTGGCCGAAAAAGGCGTGAGCGAGCTGCTGGCGCTGCAACGCGCCGCACTGGCCGCATGAAGCGGCGCATCGCCATGACCACGCTGCTGGTCGCCGATTACGACGCGGCCATCGCCTGGTATGGCGGCGCGCTGGGTTTTCGCGTGCTCGAGGATCGAGCGCTGGGCGATGGCAAGCGTTGGGTGGTGATCGGCCCGGGCAGCGCGGACGATGCCGCCCTGCTGCTCGCGCAGCCATCCGATGCCGCGCAACAGGCGCGTATCGGCGACCAGACCGGCGGGCGGGTGGATCACTTCCTCTACACCGACGACTTCTGGCGCGACCATGCGGCGATGCAGGCGTACGGTGTGCAATTCCTGGAAACCCCACGCCAGGAGCCGTACGGAACGGTCGCCGTGTTCGCCGATCTGTACGGCACCCGGTGGGATCTGCTGGAGCCCAAACGATGAAACAACTGGTATTGGCCAGCGGCAACGCCGGCAAGCTGGAAGAACTGCGCGCCATGCTCGCCGACCTGCCGCTGCAGATCGTGGCGCAGGGCGAGCTGGGCGTGGACGAGGTGCCCGAGACCGGCCTGACCTTCGTCGAGAACGCCCTGATCAAGGCCCGCCACGCCAGCGCGGTGACCGGCCTGCCGGCACTGGCCGACGACTCGGGCCTGATCGTCGATGCGCTGGGCGGTGCGCCCGGCCTGTACAGCGCGCGCTATGCCGGCATCCCCACCAACGCGCAGGCCAACAACGCAAAATTGCTCGATGCCATGCGCGGGATCCCCGCCGAGCGCCGCAGCGCGCGCTTCTATGCGGTGATCGTGCTGCTGCGCCACCCGGAAGATCCGCAACCGCTGATCGCCGAAGGCAGCTGGGAAGGCGTGATCACCACCGAACCGCGCGGCGACGGTGGCTTCGGCTACAACCCGGTGTTCCTGGATCCGGCGCATGGCCTGACTGCCGCACAGATGGACAGCGAGCTGAAGAACCGCTTGAGCCATCGCGCAGTGGCGCTGGCCACGCTGCAGCACAAGCTGCGTGCGCTGGCGCTTTGAACGACGCGTCATGCAATGCCCGACCTGATCCCGCCCCCGCTTTCGCTCTACGTGCACCTGCCCTGGTGCGTGCGCAAATGCCCGTACTGCGACTTCAATTCGCACGCGGCCAAGGGCGCGTTGCCGTTCGACGATTACGTGGATGCATTGATCCGCGACCTGGATGCGGATCTGCCGCTGGTATGGGGCCGGGTGGTGCATTCGGTGTTCTTCGGCGGCGGCACGCCCAGTCTGTTTCCGCCTGCAGCGATCGACCGCTTCCTGCAGGCGGCCGCGGCGCGGCTGCGCTTTGCGCCGAATCTCGAGATCACCCTGGAAACCAACCCGGGGACCGCCGAGCACGGCCGCTTCGAGCATTACCGTGCGGCCGGCGTGAACCGGCTGAGCTTTGGCGTGCAGAGCTTCGACGATGTGGCGCTGCAACGGCTCGGCCGCATCCACGACAGCGCCGAGGCCGAACGCGCGATCAAGCTGGCGCAGGATGCCGGCTATGACAATGTCAATATCGACCTGATGTATGCGCTGCCCGAGCAGACCCTGCAGCAGGCCGAGCACGATCTGGAACGCGCCTTCGCGCTGCAGCCCGCGCACCTGTCGCACTACCAGCTGACGCTGGAACCGAACACGGTGTTCTTCGCGCGGCCGCCCCAGGGCATCCCCGACGACGATACGGCCTGGGATATCCAGGAGCATTGCCAGCGCCTGCTCGCCGACGCCGGTTATGCGCAGTACGAAGTCAGCGCCTATGCCAGGCCGGGCCGGCAGTGCGCGCACAACCTCAATTACTGGCGCTTCGGCGATTACCTGGGCATCGGCGCCGGTGCGCACGGCAAGATCAGCGCCGGCGCGCAGCAGCAGGTCATGCGGCGCTGGAAGCACAAGCATCCGCAAAGCTATCTGGCCAGTGCCGGCACGGCGGCGTCGATCGGCGGCGACGACGTCATCACGCGCGAACGGCTGCCGTTCGAATACATGCTCAACCTGTTGCGGCTGCACGAGGGCTTTCGGCTGGGCGACTTCGAAGCCTGCACCGGGCTGCCGGCCTCGGCCATCGCCGCGCCGCTGGCACGCGCGTTCGCGCAAGGCTGGCTGATCGAACAGGACGGCCGCCTGATGCCCACCGAGTTGGGCCGCCGCTTCACCAACGATGTGGTGGAACTGTTCCTGGACTGAGCGGCGCAGCGGATCAGCCAGCCGCCCATGCCCACCGCCATCTTCAAGCCTGCGTGCGATCGGTCACCGGCCAGATGCCTCCCGCATGCACGGCGCGGCCGACGCGTACTCCACGTCCATCACCAGCCCGGGGCGCCCCTGCCGCGCGCGCCTGATCGCCGTGCGACAGGTTGGGGAACCGCCCAGCCCGCGGGCCGGGACATGCGCATGCGCGAAGAATCGCCGGCCCGCCGAAGCCGGCATGCAGCCATGCGCACACCGGTTCGCTGGGCAGCGGAAAAACATGCTACATAGCTCACGCTTCGAACCGAGTCCGCCGCTCCCGGATGCCCACGCCCGCCTCTTCCCTGCCGCCCACACTCCCCGGCCCGATCGCCGAAGCGCCGGTGTCCGCGCGCGGCCGGCGCCTGCTCGGCATGCTGCACGCGCACTGCGTGCAGGCGCTCGCTGGTCCGCTGCGGCTGACCATCGTCGAGCTGGAACGCGATCTGCTGCATCAGGCCGAGCATGCGCGCAACAGCCAGATCCAGGCCGACACCTATGCGCAGACGCGCGGGCTGCGCGATCAGATCGATGGCTTTCCGCAGCGCTTTCTGCAGGCGCTGGCGCAGGACCTGGCCAACCTGCACACCCGCCCTGCGCTGATGCCGCCGCCGGAGGCATCGGCGCACCCGCAAATGCTCACGCTGGTGGAAGACACCGATATCGATCGCGACATCGTGCTCAGCGAGATCGCCAGACGCGAAACCTCGCGCCGCGCCGCTGCGCTGCAATTGCTGTCGCAGCGGCTGGCCGTGATCGGCGCGGTACCCGAATTCGAACTGGAAGCCTTGCCGCTCGGCCCCTACACGCTGTGTCGGATCCTGCGCGAATGCGGACAGACGCTTGGGCTCAACCAGGACGGGCAGCTCACACTGTACAAGGTGTTCGAGCGTCAGGTGATGGACCGGCTGGGCGATCTGTTCGAACGCGCCAATGGCACGTTGGAACAGGAAGGCATTCTGCCGGGGTTGGTCTATCACCCATATCTGGTGAAACCCACCCAGGTGCAGACGCGACGTGCGGCGCCAGCGGTTGCAGGCGCGCCCAAGGACGCCGGCGCAGGCGATGTTCGCGGCGGAGCGCAGCGCGCGGCGCGGCCAGCCACCGGCTGGAGCGGATCGGCCGCCCCGACCGCCTGGCAAAGCGCCTTGCTCGATCCGCTGAACGCGCCCGCGGCATCGCTTGGCGCTGCGGCAGGCATGCAGACCGACCCGGCCCTCGGCCAGGCCAAGCACGCGCTGGCTGGCCTGATGGCGTCGGCCCGCCAGGCGCAGGCATCCAGCGGCGCGCATGCCTCGCAAGACGGCATGCCGGGCAGCCTGCGACAGGCCGCCGCGGCGAAACCTGCCAGCGCCCCCACGGCAACAGCGGTCGCCGTGCCCAGGGCCGCGCTCGCCGAGGCGCTGGCCAGCCTGCAAGTCAACCTCCGCGCACAGCCGGATGCGGCCGCGCACACCAACGGCATCGACGCGCTGCAACACCAGGTGCTGCAAGTGCTGCGCGCCCAGCACGGCCCGGGCGCGGCACTGTCGCCGCAGGACAACGACACCTTCGACCTGCTCGGATTGCTCTACGCGCAGATGCAGCGCGAAGTGCGCACACACACGCCTGCGCAGGCACTGCTCGCCAAACTGCAGGTGCCGGCCGTGCGCGCAGCGCTGGCCGACCCGCATTTTTTCGTACGCGACCAGCATCCGCTGCGCGAACTGCTCAACACCGTCGCCGAGTCCGGCGCGGTATGGCTGGGCGAAGACGAGATCGACCCGCAGTTGCTGCACAAGCTGGGCAGCGCAGTCGACAGCGTGGTCGACAACTACCAGGGCGATGAGGCGGTATTTGCCGCGGCGAACGACGATATCCAGGCGCACTTGCGTGCGCTCAGCCGCAAGGCCGAGGTCGCCGAGCGCCGGCATGTGGATGCCGCACGCGGCAAGGAACGGCTGGAAGCGGCCAAGCAGCAGGCCCAGGCGCGCATCGAGGACGTGTGCGAACACAGCGCGCCACCGCGGTTCGTGCAGTCGCTGCTGCGCCAGGCCTGGTCCGACGTGCTCACGCTCACCCTACTGCGCCAGGGCGAGCAGTCGCCGGAATGGGACGAGCGCCAGGCCTTGACTGCGCGCATGGCCGAAGTCACCTGCCGCAGCAAGGGCGCCCCCCCGGACACCGCGCTCGGCACCGAAGTGGAGAACGCGCTGCTGCAGGTGGGCTACCACCCCGAAGAAGCGGCTGCGATCGCGCGCCGCCTGGCCACGCCAGGCGGCGAAGACGAACTCACCTCGCGCACCGAGCTCACCGCCAGGCTCAAGGCGCGTGCGCGACTGGGCGACCAGGGCGAGGGCGAAGCGCGCAAGCCGGCAACGGCCCCGCGTACCCCGGCCGAAGAGGCCTGCTACGCGCAGCTACGCAGCCTGCCCTTCGGTACCTGGTTCGAATTCACCATCAACCAGCAGGGCGATCTGCGACGGCAGCGGCTATCCTGGTATAGCCCGATGACCGGCCACGCCTTGTTCGTCAACCAGCGCGGGCAGAAGGTGGGCGAGCACTCGCTCGACGGCCTGGCACGGCTGATGGCCAACGGCCAGGCGCGGCTGCTGGTGGAAGACAAGGCACGACTGATCGATCGCGCCTGGCATGCCACCGTGCGCACACTGCGCAGCCTGGCCGGCCAATCCCCCGCAGAGACCAGCCCATGATCCACGACACCCGCCGCGCTCCGCGCCGCCAGCCCAGCGATCTGGTGCCGGTCATCGACATGCTCAGCGAAGCGCAGATCGGCCGCGTCGGCAATGTGTCCGAAACCGGCATGCTGCTGTTGGCCTCGGTTCCGCTGCACGACGACGCTTTGTACCAGGTGCGCTTCAGCCTGCCCGAACGCCTGGGTCGCGCCACCGAGATCGATGCGGGCGTGCACCTGCTGTGGTCCGACGCGGCACATGCGCCCGGGCAGACCTGGGCCGGCTTCCGCTTCCTGAGCATGTCCGAGCCGCATCGCCTGCGCCTGCGCGCCTGGATCGCCGAAGAACACATGGTCGGCTGACCGCTTCACCGGGTTTGCGGCAAAATCGTGTCTTGCCTTCGCATCGCCGATCGAGCCCCGCATGCCCCAGCCGTCCCTGAGCCACCTGTATTCCGACCATTTGCGCACGCTCGCCGCGCGCGCCGACCAGGCGCTGCAACGCGGCGGCTTCGACCATCTGGTGGTGCCCAGCGGCAGCCTGCATTACCAGGCGTTCGACGACCGCGATTACCCGTACGCGGTGAACCCGCAATTCAAGGCCTGGGTGCCGCTGACGCGCGTGCCCGACAGCTGGCTGGTCTACACGCCGGGCCAGCGCCCGACGGTGATCTTCCATCAACCGTTCGATTACTGGCACGTGGTGCCCGATGCGCCGAGCGGCTGGTGGGTGGAACACTGCGACATCCACATCGTCCGCACGCCCGACGAGGCGCTGAAGCTGCTGCCCGCGCGCAGCGAACGCTGCGCCATCCTGGGCGAAGCGCACAGTGCGCTGGGCGCGTACGTGCCGAACAACCCGCCGCCGGTACTCGACTACCTGGAGTATCAGCGCGCCTTCAAGACGCCGTACGAACTGGCGCTGATGCGCATTGCCCAGCAACTGGCCGTCCGCGGCCATCGGGCTGCCGAAGCCGCGTTTCGCGCCGGCCAGAGCGAATTCGGCATCCACATGGCGTACTGCGCCGCGGTAGGCCAGGACGCCAACGACCTGCCCTACGGCAACATCGTCGCGCTCAACGAGCACGGCGCGGTGCTGCACTACACCGAGCTGAGCCAGCAACCGCCGCAGCCGCTGCGCAGCTTCCTCATCGATGCCGGCGCCTCCGCCTATGGCTATGCCAGCGACATCACCCGCACCTACGCCGCCGACACCGGCAGCGAGTTCCAGGCGCTGATCCAGGCGGTGGATGCCGCGCAGGTCCGCATGGGCCAGGGCGTGCGTGCCGGCGTGGACTACAAACAGCTGCATGTGGATGCGCACCTGGCGCTGATGGGCATCCTCAAGGACTTCGGCATCCTCACCGCCTCGCCCGAGGCCGCACTGGCCACCGGCGTCAGCGCCGCCTTCTTCCCGCACGGTCTGGGGCATCTGATCGGCCTGCAGGTGCACGATGTGGCGGGCTTTGCCGCCAGCGACCGCGGCGGCCGCATCGAGCGTCCGGATGGTCACCCGTATCTGCGCCTGACCCGCGTCCTGGAGCCGGGCA
The DNA here is from genome assembly GCF_020783795.1 of Xanthomonas sp. NCPPB 1067. Classification (NCBI taxonomy): domain Bacteria; kingdom Pseudomonadati; phylum Pseudomonadota; class Gammaproteobacteria; order Lysobacterales; family Lysobacteraceae; genus Xanthomonas; species Xanthomonas sp. NCPPB 1067. The sequence continues at coordinate 120,314 of NZ_JAJGQG010000003.1, read as the reverse complement.
TGGTGGTGACCATCGAGCCGGGCGTGTACTTCATCGACATGCTGCTGGAGCAGGTGAAGAAGAACGGCCATGCCGCCAGCATCGACTGGCAGCGCATGGAACACTTCAAACCCTATGGCGGCATCCGTATCGAAGACGAAGTGGTGTGTACCGACGACGCACCGGAAAACCTGACGCGCCCGGTGTTTGCGGCCGCATGACCGCCCCTGCGCAGCACGGAGGATTCCCATGAACGACCCACGCCAGGCCTCGCACCCGGACCATCCGATGTACCAACAGATCGAACGCGGTGTCCACGCAATCGACGCCACGCACGGGCGCACCCCCGACCAGACCAGCGCGCGGCTCACCGCGGCACTGCTGCCGTTGGCCAAGGAGAACGGCCTGTCGCGCGTGGATCACGTGCTGATGAGCGAGGCCAACGGCACCGGCGTGCACAGCGGCGAGAACGTATTCGTGGTGCAGGGCGACCCGGCCAACCCGGCGCATCTACGCGCGCACATGAAGACCGCGCAAGCGCTGGGTACGCCGGAAGAGCAATCGTTCGAGCGTGCGCGGCAGATCGCTGCGCCAGGCGAGCAGGTGCAGCAGCCCGAGCGTACCCAGACACCGCAGCTGGGACAGTAAAACAGCCGGGACGACGTACGATCAGGCACGCTCCTGACGCGCGCCGCCGGCGCGCACCCGTCTTCAGTGGTGGCCGCCGGACCCAGCTGTGAACCGGCAGCATGCCCGCGAACCGCAGCGTCGGGCGCAGGATGCGCCGTCAGGACGCGCACCGGAGCGCTCCGGTCCGGCATGCCTCGCACGGGATTTTCCAAAAGCGCTTGCCACGCATCCATCACCACTGCGCGCGCCACGGCCGCGCCAGGCTTGCAGCGTTCTCGGCGTAGCGCTTTGACGCGAGGGCGCTGGCGATGGACCGGTCACAGCGACACGGTGGAACCCGCCATCTCTGCCTCGATCTCGTCGGCGCTGCGTGCCAGCGCATCGGTCAGTACGCGATGACCCTCGGCGGTGATCAGCACGTTGTCTTCAGTGCGGATGCCGATGCCGCGCCACCTGGCATCCACCGAGGTGTCGTCGGCAGACACGTAAAGCCCCGGCTCGATGGTGAACACCATGCCAGGTTCGAGCAGGCGCGACTCGCCGGCCAGTTTGTAATCGCCGACATCGTGCACGTCCAGCCCAAGCCAATGGCCAGTCTTGTGCCGATAGAACCGCTTGTAATGGCCTTCGGCGATATTGCGTTCCAGCTTGCCCTTGAGCAGCCCCAGCCGCAGCAGTCCCTCGGTCAGGGTCTGCACTGCAGCCAAATGCCCGGCTTCGTACGCCAGACCGGGGCGCGCCTGGGCCAGCGCGGCCGCCTGCGCGGCGCCGACCAGATCGTGCAGCGCGCGCTGCGCGGGGGTGAAACGGCCGTTGACCGGAAACGTGCGGGTGATGTCGGCTGCGTAGCCGCGGTATTCGGCGCCGGCGTCGATCAGCACCAGCTCGCCGTCGCGGCTGCGCGCGTTGTTGGCGCGGTAATGCAACACACAGGCATTGCTGCCGGTACCGACGATGCTGCCGTATGCCGGCCATGCGTCGGCAGCGCGGAACTCGCGTTCGACCTCCGCCTGCAGTTCGTACTCGTGCACGCCCGGGCGCGCCAGACGCATCGCTGCGCGGTGCGCACGCACGCTGATATCGGCGGCCTGTTGCATCAGCGCGATCTCGTCGCGCGACTTGAAAAGGCGCTGCTCGTGCAGCAAATGGCCAAGCTCGAGGAATTCGTGCGGCGGCTGCGCGCCGTGGCGTACCTGCTCCCGCACGCGTTTGAGCCAACCGATCAGCTTGAGGTCGAAATCGACGTCACGACCGAAGTGGTAGTACACGCGGCTGCGGCCTTCGAGCAGACCCGGCAGGATGTCGTCCACATCGTCGATGGGATAGGCATCGTCCATGCCATAACGTGCCACCGCGCCTTCCTGGCCCTCGCGCGGGCCGTCCCAGGCTTCGCGCTCGGCATCGCGCTCGCGGCAGAACAGGATCGCCTCGCCATGCTTGCGGCCCGGCACCAGTACCAGCACCGCTTCCGGCTCAGGAAACCCGCTCAGATACCAAAAGTCCGAATCCTGACGGTAGGGGTAGTGCGTGTCGTGACTCCGCACGCGCTCGGGCGCGGCGGGCAGGATCAGGATGGCGTGCTCGCCGGCCATCTGCATCAGCTGCCTGCGCCGGCGCGCGTATTCGGCCGCGCCGATCCCGGTAAGCTTTTTCATGTCGGTGCGCAGATCAGTTCAGGCGTTGACGGAAACGCGGCCCCATCACGCAGTCGCCATGCAGCAACAGCACCGCCACGCGCACGAACTCCTCGATCTCGGCCAGCGCGGTATCGTCTTCCTCGCCGGCATCGAAGTCCTCGCTGGACGCCTGTGCCAGCCGTGCCAGATCCTGCAGCGCTTCTTCGCCTTCTTCGCTCAGCGCCGGCCGCTGCTGTGCGGCCAGGCCGAACCCGCCCAGGAACGCACGGCACCAATCGAACAAGGCATCGGTGCGCGCCGACAGCGGGGCGCCGTCCTCGACCAGCAGCAGTTCGAAGGCGAAGTCGCGATCCTCCAGCTGCATCACCGTAGCCTGCCGCAACCGATCCAGCGCGCCGCCCTGCGCGGGCGCTCCCTGTGCCGAATCGGCCAGGATGCGCGCCAGCCAGTCGGCGCTGTCGGCGCCACCGCCAGACAGCCAGCCGCACAATCCACCATGCAACTCCGCCGCTGAGGACGCCAGCGCAAGCTGCCGGCTTTCGGTTTGCACAGCGGTCACGTCAGGCAGATCCATCGGGTCATCCAGGCTAAGAGCGGCAGGTGCCCGCGCATGGCGGGCGATCGGACTCGCCAGTGTACCAAGGCAGCCTGCGCCGCCCGCCACCTCGGCGTTCCATGCAGCGTTCCACGCAACCCGTGCGCCCTGCAGGATACGGCTCCAGGCCTTGGCCTGGCTGGCCCGGCAGGAGGCAGAAGATGCCCAGGCCGCCGCTTGACCGCTCTGCGCGCGCGCGCCTATCGTGCGCGCATGGACAACGCCGCCGCCCTCGCCCAGATTCGCGCACTTGCCGCCCGCGTGGAGGCGCTGGTCGAGCGTACTCAACGGTTGACCGACGAGAACCGCAGCCTGCGCCATCAGCAGGAACAGCTGATCGGCGAGCGTTCGCAATTGCTGAGCAAGAACGAGCAGGCGCGCTCGCGCGTGGAAGCGATGATCGTGCGCCTGAAGTCGCTGGAGCAGCACACGTGAGCAGCAACGAACCGGTGAGCGTGCGTATTCTGGATCGTGAATACACGGTGGGCGTGACCGCGGAAGAGCGCGAGAGCCTCACTGCCGCGGCCCGCCTGCTGGATCTGCGCATGCGCGAGATCCGCGGCAGCAACCGCATGGCCGCCGTCGATCGGGTCGCCGTACTGGCCGCGCTCAATCTGGCGCACGAACTGCAGCAGCTGCGCGAGCAGCAGGCACTTTACGATCGGGAGCTGGCCGAAACGCTGAGCTCCTTGAATCGCCGCCTGGATGGCCTGGCCGACACACCGCGTTGAGGCCTGCGTCGCATTGCCGTCGCAAAGATGAACTTTCGAGCGTGTGCGCCGACGAATGGGCTAGCCATCGCGCCACAGAGGTCTATACTTCACCTGCGTTCTCTGCTGTAAACGACAGCGTGCAAAACATTCGCCTTGTCCCTTAATGACGACCACGGGGGCGCGACGAAGCCGGGTGTGCAAGTCCGCCTTGTAGCGGGAAGCCCGATGGCCTCACAACGTCCCCACTTGAACCCCGGGTTCAAGGTCGTTTCGCCGCATCGTCACGGCGGAGAATGCAAATCTGAAACGACGCCTCCGGGCGTCGTTTCTTTTTGCGCCGTTGTCGGCGAACCCGCCGCATCGGTGCTGGCCGATGATGCAGGCAAGGCCGGCGACTGCAACCCGACGCGCGCGCGTGCGCGCATATGCCGGCGCCACCGCATGCCATCGCGCACAGCGCCACGACGCATCGCACTGCGGTCGACACGATGCTAGGCACGCGTCCACGCGGCGACGACAATGCCCACACCCCGTCGCCCCGAGAGCACGATGACCGAGGACAGAAATGCGTTGCGTCAACGGCTGCGCGCCGAGCGCCGCGCGCTGCCGGCAGCGCAACGCCTGGCAGCGGCCGACTCCCTGGCAACGCGCCTGCTGACACTGCCGTTCGCACCGCAGACCGGCGCGGTGGCAGGGTATTGGGCGATGGATGGCGAAATCGCGCTGCACCGCTGGCAACTCGGTTTGCCGGCCGGGGTGCGCTATTGCCTGCCCGTGCTGGACGGGCGCGTGTTGCGCTTTGCGCCATGGCGGCCCGGCCAGGCACTGATCAGCAATCGTTACGGCATTCCCGAACCGGACGTGGAGCGCGCCGCCACCCTGGCGCCGGAGGAGATGGCCCTGGTGGTCGCCCCGCTCACCGGCTTCGACGCAGCCTGCCGCCGGCTGGGCATGGGAGGCGGCTGGTATGATCGCAGCTTCGCGTTCCGGCATCGCCAGGCGCCGCCGCCCTGGCTGGTGGGTGCCGGCTTCGCCGCGCAACAGGTGCCCGCCCTGCCGACCGAACCCTGGGACGTGGCGGTGGACGCCATCTGTACCGAACACGCCACCTTCCTGAAAGACGACGCCGTTTCCGTATGACTGCACGCAAGCGCTACTGGTTGATGAAGTCCGAGCCGGACACCTTTTCCATCGACGATCTGGCACGCGTCGGCACCGAACCCTGGAACGGGGTGCGCAACTACCAGGCGCGCAATTTCATGCGCGATGGCATGCGGGTCGGCGACGGGGTGCTGTTCTATCACTCCAACTGCAAGGTGCCCGGTATCGTCGGCATCGCCAAGGTGGCCAGCACGGCGTACCCGGACGACACCCAGTTCGATCCGGCATCCGACTATCACGACCCGAAATCCACGCGCGAAGATCCGCGCTGGGTGCTGGTGGACGTGGCGTTCGAGCGCAAGCTCGGACGGACGATCGCACTGGACGAGATCAAGCAGCACGCCGACGCGCTGGGCGAGGGTTTCCCGCTGATCGCGCGCGGAAATCGGCTGTCGATCCTGCCGGTGACCGCTGCGCAGTGGAAATTGTTGCTGGCGATGGAATCGCCGTGATTCGGGATTGGGGATTCGCTCAATCCCCGCAGCCCGACGTGCGCCGCTCCGACGAATCCCAAATCCCCAATCACTAATCCCGAGCCTCAACAATGTCCGAAGCAAAACGCCTGGCCGCCGAAAAGGCGATCGATTACGTGGAAGACGGCATGATCGTCGGCGTGGGGACCGGTTCGACGGTGGCCTACTTCATCGATGCGCTGGGCCGGATCGGCCACCGCATCAAGGGCGCAGTGTCCAGCTCCGAGCAAAGCACCGCGCGATTGCGACAGCACGGCATCGAGGTGCTGGACCTCAATCACACCGGCAACCTGTCGCTGTATGTGGACGGAGCCGACGAGTGCGACCCCAACCGCTGCCTGATCAAGGGCGGCGGCGCGGCGCTGACGCGCGAGAAGATCATTGCCGAGGCCAGCGAGCGCTTCATCTGCATCGTCGACCCGAGCAAGCAGGTGCCGGTGCTGGGCAAGTTCCCGCTGCCGGTGGAAGTGATTCCGATGGCACGCAGCCTGGTGGCCCGGCAGATCCTGGCCTCGACCGGCGGCCAGCCGGTGTGGCGCGACGGCGTGGTCACCGACAACGGCAACGTGGTGCTGGACGTGCACAACCTGCACATCGCCGACCCGGTGGCGCTGGAGCGCAGCCTGAACCAGATTCCCGGCGTGGTCTGCGTGGGCCTGTTCGCCCGCCGCCCGGCCGATGTGGTGATCGTCGGTGGGCAACCGCCGCGCGTGCTGTGACGCGTCGGCGACATGGAGCGCCGGCGGTCCGCGCGCGCCGATAAGCACAGCGCCTACGCGGCCGGCGCTTCGGCGCCCACCCGGCCGCGCTCGCGGCCAGGTCGATCCGCGGCGGCCTGTGTCCGCTTTGGAGCAACGCGCTGCAAGCGCAATGCATGCAGCGCGTTGCATCGGTCCGGACACGCATGCCTGCAGGCCACGCAACCACGCCTGGGCCGCTGCGACGACGCACCGGCGGCTTGACGCGCGCCGGTGCATGGCAGATGGTGCGCGATCCCCCGCTTCGCCGGTCTGTCGCATGCGCCCTGTCCGCCTCTTCGCCCTCGCCTGCCTGATCCTGCTAGGGGGCTGCGCCAGCAGCGGACCATGGGTGGAGCTGGCCGGCACGCGCTACCAGGTCGAGGTGGCGCAGAACGACGCCGAGCGTATCCAGGGCCTGATGTTCCGCGATGCCATGGACGACGATCGCGGCATGCTGTTCATTCACGACCGTCAGGAGCCGCTGGCGTACTGGATGAAGAACACCAAGATCGCCCTGGACATCCTGTATTTCGACGACCAGCGCCGGCTGGTGTCGCAGCAGCGCGACGTGCCGCCGTGTTCGGCCGGCGATGCCTGCCCGCCCTACCCCAGCAAGGCTCCGGCCCGCTATGTGCTGGAACTCAATGCCGGGCAGGCGGCCAGGCTCGGCCTGCAGGACGGCACCGAGCTTGTTTTCGGTCCGGATATTCCCAAGCTGAAGTGATTCACAGCGATGCGGTGTCGCCTGTCAGGAAGTACCGGACTTGAACCCCGCGTCGCTTGCCGACACTCTTGGAGGCATGGTCGACATGCTCCCACTTCCCCACTGGACCGCACTCGCCAGCCTGGACGACGAGGCGGTGCCGCTGATGTCCACCGCGCTGCTGATCGCGCGCGACGAGTATCCACAGCTGGATGCCGAGTTGTACGACACCCTGGTGCAGAGCCATGTCGAACACCTGCGCCCCGAAGTGGAGGCGATCGATCTGTGGCCACTGAAGATGGCCGCGGTCAACCGCTACCTGTTCGACGAACTGGGGTACTCCGGCAATCACAACGAGTACTACGATCCGCGTAACAGCTATCTCAACCAGGTGTTCGAGCGCCGGCTGGGCAATCCGATCTCGCTGGCCATGGTGCAGATCGAAGTGGCGCGGCGCCTGGGCATCCCGCTGGCCGGCGTGTCGTTTCCCGGGCATTTCCTGGTCCGGCTGCCGGTCGACGACGGGGTGCTGGTGATGGACCCGTTCAACGGCGGCCGCCCGCTGGGCGTGGACGAACTACGCGAACGCGCGCGCCCGCATCTGGGCGGCGAGATTCCCGACGACCGCGCACTGGCGCAGATCCTCGACCCGGCCCCGCACCGTGCGATCCTGATCCGCATCCTGCGCAACCTGCACGGCGTCTACGCCGATGCCGAGCATTGGGACCGCGCCGCACGTAGCGCCGACCGCATCCTGAAGCTGGTGCCCGATCAGCCCGAAGCCCTGCGCGATCGCGGCATGGCGTATCTGCACCTGGGCCACCGTAGCGGCGCGCGTCACGATCTGTCGCGCTATCTGCTGCTCAACCCGAGCGCGCAGGACGCGGCGAGCCTGCACGAACATCTGGTCGAATTGAACAGTCAGCGCGCCCGCGCGCACTGAAGCACGCCCCCGCGCAGGCCTGGCGGCATCCTGCCTGCGCGCGGCCTCGGCCAGGCCGACCGGGCGGCCGACATCCGTGGATGCCTCGCGTACGGCCGCGCGCGTCCGCCTGCAATGCCCGCTCCCGGGCGCAATCCGCCCGCGGCATTGGGCCAGGCGGCTTTTGCCGCTCAGTCGATCTCCACCATCTCGAAATCGTCCTTGGTCACCCCGCAGTCCGGGCAGGTCCAGGTATCGGGCACGTCCTGCCAGCGCGTGCCGGGGGCGATGCCTTCCTCGGGAATGCCGTCGGCCTCGTGGTACAGAAAGCCGCAGACCACGCACATCCAGGTTCGGTAGGTAGTCGTGGATGTCTCGCTCATCGGATAATCGCGGCCATGCAACGGTGGGGTCTGCATTGTCCCATTCCACCCACTGCTTTCGGAAGCGCAGCCATGCCGCACCTCGAAGACGCCCGCGGCGTCTACCTGATCACCCCCGATGAGCCCAACACGCAGCGCCTGCTGCTGCGCACCGTCCCGTTGCTGCCGTCCGTCACCTGGCTGCAGTACCGCAACAAGCAGGCCGACGCGCCGCTGCGGCTGCGCCAGGCGCGCGCCCTGCACGAGGTCTGCGCGGCGCACGGGGTGCCGCTGATCATCAACGACGATGCGCAGCTGGCCGCGCAGGTCGGGGCGCAGGGCGTGCATCTGGGCGAGGACGATGGCGAAGTGGCCGCAGTCCGCGCCTTGCTGGGCGAGCAGGCGATCATTGGGGTGTCGTGCTACGACGGGATCGATCGCGCACGCATCGCGGCTGCGGCAGGCGCCAGCTACGTGGCGTTCGGTGCGTTCTTCCCCACCACCACCAAGCAGACCACCCGGCGCGCCACGCCGGCGCTGCTGCAGCAGGCTGCCACGCTGGGCGTGCCGCGCGTGGCGATCGGCGGTATCACGCCTGCGCATGTGCCCGACCTGATGGCAGCAGGTGCCGATCTGGTCGCTGTGGTCAGCGGCGTGTACGCGGCGGCGGATCCAGTCGCAGCGGTGCAGGCATATCGTGCAGGGTTCGGGTCTTAGTGCGGCAATCGTTCAAGCTTGCAGGCTTGCAGGCTTGCAGGCTTGCAGGCGCAAGCTATTCGTCCAGGCTTGTAATGCGCTTCAAGCTGGTGAATTTTTATTTCACTGCATCTGTTGATCACAGAAAGCCGGGGGCGTCGAGTGTGCGGTGCCCTCACCGCTCGCGGGACACGCCGTGGACCCGTCCGTGGGGGCTCGATGGCGGCATCCATGCCGCCAACGGTCCCGCAATCGGCAAGGACACCGCACCAGACAGCTGGCTGGCAGCCAACGAAAAGCCGCTCACTGCGACGAACCGCTTGCTGCATGTGTCGATTGGGTTGCTGCTGCGGATCGGTTGACCATGACATCCGATAGGCATTGCGACAGAAATCGAACGAGCTGACACCTGCTTTGTTCAGCGAGTCGCGCAATGCACCGCTTGTGCTACGCCCACCGACCGTCGCGACTGGTCCTTGCCCGCTCACCGTCGCGGGACCCTTGGCGGCATGGATGCCGCCACGGAGCTTACAGGGACGTACTTGCAGCGTGTCCTGCGATGGTGGGCGGGCAAGGGCCCTACAGCAGTCGCAACGTCGAGGGCGTGGTGCCCTCACCGCTCGCGGGACACGCCGTTAACCCGTCCATGGGGGCTCGATGGCGGCATCCATGCCACCAACGGTCCCGCAATCGGCAAGGACACCACGCCATACAGTTGGCTGGTTTTTTTGTTGAAGAGCAAAAGACACCGCGTCGTCAGCCAAGCCATCTCCCAAAACAAAAACAGCGACGCGTGCTTTCACGCGTCGCTGCCGAAACCGGCTTTGTCGCTGGCGCGATTAGAAGTCGTAGCTCAGGGTCACCCGGCCAGAGCGCGGCGCCTGGTAGGCCACGACCTGATTCCACAACGGATTGGTCGTGTTGTCGGGCAGCTGCGAGAACGGGTAGATATTGGTCGCGGTCTGCTCGTTGGTGATGTTGAACACGTCAAAGCGCAGCGCCAGCCTGCCATCGGCGAACGCGGGCTTGTAGGTCACGCCCATGTCGAGTTGCGCGATCCAGCCCAGGCGGCCCTGCGAGCCCGGAGGCGATGCCACGCCGGTGCCGGTTTCCGGGTTGTAGCAGTAGTGGTAAGGCCCGCCAGTGATGGCGCTGCCGCCATAGCCGGCCGGATCGCGGCCGCTGTATTGGCTGCCGTAGTAATTGCCCAGGCAATTGTGTGGCGCACCGGAGATCAGGCTGAAGTTGGCCGAGGCGCCCCATTGCGGATTGAACTGGTAGAAGCCGAACAACTTGAGCTGATGGCGGTGATCGTTGGACTGGTCGCCGTTGAAGTGTTCCATCAGCGCCGGATGGTCCCAGCTCTGCGTGGTCGAGACCGAGGCCTGGCCCTGGTAGCTGCCCAGCGCACCGCCGGTACGCCATAGATCCGAGCGCACCTGGCCCTCTGTGGTGCCGTAGCTGTGCGACCACACATAGTTGACCTTGGCGTACCACTGGCCGTCGAACGGGCGTTCCAGATTGAATTCCACCGCCGAATAGTTGCGTTTGAACTTCGGGAAGCCAGCCGCTTCACGGCTGACCGAGACTTCGTGGAATTGACCGTCGGTGCCGATCACGCCCCAGGTGTTGGTCTGGCCAGGATTGATCAGCGAGGCGCCAGCCACCTTCGAGAAATCGATGGTCACCCCTTGCGCCGCTGCCGCATCGATCAATGCGGTGTTGGAGACATCGTAGTTCTGGTCGTCGATGCCCGCGTTGAGGCGGCGATGGGTGCCGCGCATGCCCAGTACCCAGCCGCTGTCGAGTTGCTTGGTGAAGCCGAGGATGAGTTCGTCCTGGTTCTCGCCTTCGATGTCCTTGACCACCGCCGTGCGCACGTCGGCGATGCGGCCGAAGCGCGAATTGGCCGACACCGCAGAGCCCAGTTGCTGCGCCAGGATCGGTGTGCCGTCGGCATTGATGCCGCTGTAGGTGAAATAGGTGTCGGTGGTGGTGGCCGGGGTAAACAGACTCACCGCCGATAGCGGCAGGCCGAGATAGTAGCGGCCGAGGTTGCCGAACACCTTCAGGCTGGAATCGCCGTTGACGTCCCAGCTGAAACCCAGCCGTGGCGCCCAGGCGTTGTCCACCTCGATGTACGGGTCGCCGAACGGGGTGTAGTTGGTGAATTCGTCCTTGCGCAGGCCCAGGCTGAGCAGCAGATTGTCGGTGACCTGCCATTTGTCTTCGATGTAGTACGCGCGTTGTTTCGCCTCGTAGGAATACAGGCTGGTATTGATGTTGCGCACCACGTAGTAGCCGCTCGATCCGTTGACCGGATCGACCAGCCCCGGGCTCGGCGCGCCGATGCCGCCGGCTTCGTTGGCCGACTGACTGACCAATCCGCCGGTCGCCAGCCCGTTGGGATCATTGGTCTGGCCATAGGTCCACGCAAAGCCGGGGCCGGACAGCACCGACCCGACGTCGATGCCTTCGGACTTCTGGTTGTCGATACCGAAGTTGAGCGTGTGATGTCCCAGCCGCCATTCCAGATTCAAGCGCTGGTTGTCCTTCTTGTACTCGCGGTCGGGCGAGCTGACCGAGGTGACCAGCTGATTGCCGATACGCGGTGTGCCGCCGGTATAGGCGGGATTCTGCAACGCGGCGCTGTTGATCACCGGACCGTTGGCCGCGTTGTAGTTGAACGGAGTCAGCTCGTCCGGTGTGGTCATCTTGCCGTACAGCGCCGTCACGGTGAGGTTGTCGCCGAGGTAGCCGGTGTACTTGCCGGTGAACAGGGTCGGGCCGGTCTTCCAGGTGGATTCGTCGGTGAGATAGCTGCCGCGCGCGCGGCTGAGATAGTTGTAGCGATAGATCGAGCCGTTGGTTTCGGCTTCGTCGCTGGCACCGGTCACCTCGATCAGATGGTTGTCGGTGATGTTCCAGTCCACCTTGGCGTACCAGCGCTGCTGCTTGTAGTCGTAGTCGGTGAGGCCGCCGGTGCGGCCATTGTCGGTGTCGCGATTGGTGCCCACGCGCACGCCGTCCGAGTCGACCTGTTCGGCGGCCAGGAAGAAGAACAGCTTGTCCTGGATGATCGGCCCGCCCACGTAGGCGCTATAGGTGGTCTGGTTGGCCTCGGCCTCGCTGGCCGGCTGGTACAGGCCGTTGGCTGCGCGCGCGTAACGGTAGGCGGCGTTGTTGACGGTGCTGGCCTGGCTGTCCGGGCGCCAGTAGAGATCGCGCTGGTTGGCGCGCAGGCCATTGGGCTCCCAGATCACCGCGGCGCCGAACTTCCATTCGTTGGTGCCACGCTTGCCGATCTGGTTGATCACGCCGCCGTTGGAGCGACCGAACTGCGCGCCGTAGCCGCCAGTGAAGATTTCCTGCTGGTCGATGGCGCCGTATGGCAGGGTCAGGCCGCCGAGATTGTTGCTGATGGTGGTGGTGTTGAAACCGTTGAGGTAGTACGCGTTTTCGCTGGCGGCCGAGCCGCCGAAGCTGGGCAGCGAGCCGCCGAGCGGGCCGTTGTCGAACCCACCGCTGTTGACCACGACACCCGGCGCCAGCAGCGCGATCGCTTCGGCGGTGCGGCCCAGCGGCAGCTGCGCCAGCTGTTCGGCGGTGACCACGGTGCGGGTATCCACGCTGCTGACGTCGATGGTGGCCAGGCTGGCGGCATTGACGGTCACGCTGTCCAGGGTCTGCACGCCGCTTCCTGCGGCATTGGCGGCGAACGAGACGTCGGTGTTCGCGCCGACGGTGATGGCCACATTTTCGCGGGTTTCCACCACCGCGCCGTCGCGCTTGACCGTCACCTTGTAGGTACCCAGCGGCAGGTTGCCGGCGGTATAGCGGCCGCGCGCATCCACCGGCACCTCACGGCTGAGGCCACTGTTGTTTTCCACCACCACGCTGGTGCCGTTGCCCTGCCCCACGCTGCCGACGATGCTGCCGGTGGTCGACTGCGCGTGTGCGCTGCCGATGGCCACCACCAGGGCCAACGCCAGGGCACGCTTCTGGATACTGCGGTTCATGCTGTCTCCCAAAAGTCTGAACTGTTGCGACGAATGAACGGGGCCATGAGCCACCGCAATCACACTTTCTGAACATCGGCTGCCCAGCGCCAATAGCGCTATGCCATCAGCTCATGCCCGAGGCGGTCGATACCGTCGCGCTCGATCATAGGCAGGCCGGCTCGCCCACCCGTCGCCCGCGACGGGTAGGCAGGCATCTACCGGGTAGGCGTACACGGCTGCAGGCCTGACAATGGCGCAGACGATGCCTGTTGCCGGGCATCGCGGCCCCCACCGAACTTCCTCAAGGATCCGCGCGCATGAACCACACCCGCTCCCACGCCCTGTTCGCCCGGGCGCAGACACTGCTGCCCGGTGGCGTCAACTCACCGGTGCGCGCGTTCAAGTCGGTGGGAGGCGAGCCGTTCTTCGTGGCGCGCGCCGACGGCCCGTATCTCTACGATGTCGACGACAACCGCTATATCGACTACGTGGGCTCGTGGGGCCCGATGATCGCCGGCCACAACCACCCTGCAGTGCGCGAGGCGGTGGAGCGCGCGATCCGCGACGGACTGTCGTTCGGCGCACCCTGCGCGGCCGAGGTCAGCATGGCCGACACCATCACCCGGCTGGTGCCGTCGTGCGAGATGGTGCGCATGGTCAACTCCGGCACCGAGGCCACGCTGTCGGCGGTGCGTCTGGCACGCGGCGCGACCGGGCGTAACCGCATCGTCAAGTTCGAAGGCTGCTATCACGGCCACGGCGACTCGTTCCTGGTCAAGGCCGGCAGCGGCATGCTGACCCTGGGCGTGCCCACTTCGCCGGGCGTGCCGTCGGGCCTGAGCGAGCTGACCGCCACGCTCAGCTTCAACGACTTCGAAGGCGCGACCGCCCTGTTCGACGAGATCGGCGCCGACGTGGCGGCGGTGATCATCGAACCGGTGGTGGGCAACGCCAACTGCATTCCGCCGCTGGCGGGCTACCTGCAGCACCTGCGCACGCTGTGCACGCGCCACGGCGCGCTGCTGATCTTCGACGAGGTGATGACCGGCTTCCGCGTGGCCCTGGGTGGTGCGCAGGCGCACTACGGCGTGACCCCGGACCTGACCACGTTCGGCAAGATCATCGGCGGCGGCATGCCGGTGGGCGCCTATGGCGGCCGGCGCGAGCTGATGGAGCAGATCGCGCCGGCGGGCCCGATCTACCAGGCGGGCACCTTGTCGGGCAATCCGGTGGCCATGGCCGCGGGCCTGGCGATGCTGGAGCTGGTGCAGGCACCCGGCTTCCACGCCCGGCTGAGCGAGGCCACCGGCATGCTGTGCGAAGGGCTGGAAGACGCCGCACGCGCGGCCGGCGTTGCGGTCACCACCAACCGGGTGGGCGGCATGTTCGGGCTGTTCTTCACCGACCAGATCGTGGAGAGCTACGCGCAGGCCACCGCCTGCGACACCACCACCTTCAACCGCTTCTTCCACGCGATGCTGCAGCGGGGCGTGTACCTGGCGCCCTCGGCGTACGAAGCCGGCTTCCTGTCCAGCGCGCACGACGCGGCGACGATCGAGGCGACGCTTGCCGCCGCAGGCGAAGCCTTTGCCGAGGTGGCGCGCTGAGCGAGGCGGTCGACTGAGCGGCGCGTGTCCGCTGCGATCGCCGGCTCGGGCCATCCCGCGCCGGCGATTGGCCACGGCCGCCGATGCGTCCTGCATGGCCGGCCGCGATCGCGCCCACGCTTGCACGCGACCACCGCGCCAACGCCACAGCTCGCTGGCGAGGATGCTCGCACGGCGTGCGCGTTGGCTGAGTGGGCCGGTGGCGGTTCGCGCCCGGCCCGACGGCAACACTGCCTGCATCGCCGGATGTGCAGGACATTCGAACAGCGATCCGCGGTTTCAGCGATCGCTGCAAGCGCCGGCTCCCGTGCAGGCGCATGCAGCTGCTGCCACGGCCTGCACCGGCACCGATGCATGCGCCTGCGCGACCTTCACGAACGCCATTGGCTGACGGAGCGCGCTTGCCGACCCGGCGCACACCGACGGCATCGCTTGCCGCGATGCCTGCGATATGCGGCAGACGTCTTTGCTTTTGTCGTGTGGCTGTCATACCTTTCTGAAAGGTGCTCACGGACGGGCATGGGTGGGGACCCTCGAAGCAGCCGATCCGCCGTTGTCGTCTTCGCTGGCGACAGGTTGGCCGTCGCCGCTGTTTCATCCAGTCATGCAGCGCGTCGCGCCGGCGCGCTGTCGACGCTTGCCACGGCCGCCCTCGCCTCATGCTCAAGCCTGTTGCGTTGCTCACTCCGCGCCCGTCGCCATTGCGCGACCGCCATCTTCCCGACTGGCTGCTTGCCGGCAAGCTGGAGCCCCCATCGCCGCGTCCGGGGGCAGTGCTGCGCACGTCGCTGCTGACCGCGCTGGATCAGGCACAGGCACGCCCGCTCACCTTGCTGCTGGCGCCACCCGGCTTCGGCAAGACCACCGTGCTGGCGCAATGGCATGCCCATCTGCATGCAAGCCGGCACAGGGCGGTGGCGTGGCTATCGCTGGATGAAGAAGATGCCGATGCCGCGCGCTTGCTTGGCCACCTTGCCCTGGCGCTGCAGCACGCGGGCGCGGACGAGGCATTTTGCGCACGCGTGCTCCACGAGCGTGACCAGGACCCACGCAACGCGCTGACCCTGTTGCTCCGCGCACTGCATAGCGCACCGCGTCCGATCAGCGTGATCCTCGACGACTATGACCGCGTGGGCAGTGCGTCGGTCGATGACCTGGTGCTGCGGTTGATCGAACACGGCGGCGGGCGCCTGCATCTGTTGCTGGCCACCCGCCGCATCCCGGCGCTGCCGCTGGCGCGCCTGGACCTGCAGGCGCAACTCAGCCGGCTCGGCAGCGCGCAACTGGCATTGGATGGCGATGAGGCGCGCGCGTTGCTGGGAGCGCAGATCCCTGCCCCGGTGGCGGACGCCTTGCTGCATTACACCGAAGGCTGGCCAGTGGCGCTGCATCTGGCCCGGCTCTGGCTGGAAGGCGATGCGCAACGCCAGCAACAGGTGACGGCGCGCTTCTCCGGGCGCAGCGCGCAGATCGCCGCTTACCTGGCCGAACAGGTGGTCAACGACCTGGATGCGGACACGCGCGATCTGTTGCTGCGCACCAGCCACCTGGAGCGCGTCAATGCATCCCTCGCCGATGCGCTACGCCAGCGCGATGACAGCGGGCGGCTGCTGGCGCGCCTGGAGCACTTCCATGGGCTGCTGGTGCCGCTGGACGGCGAGCGTGAATGGTTCCGCTATCACCCGCTGTTCGCCGACTTCCTGCAGCAGTTGCTCGACCGCGAACATCCCGGCCAGGCCATGCAGCTGCACCAACGCGCGGCGCGCTGGTTTGGCGAGCACCGGCATCTGGCCGACGCCGTGCGGCATGCCGCGCGTGGCGAGTGCGGCGACCTGGCTGCCAGCTACATCGCACGCGCAGGCACCTGGCAATTGCTGTTGACCCATGGCACGCACGCGGTGCGCGCGTTGTTGCGCCACTTCGACCACCGCACCATCCGCGACACGCCCGCGCTCAACCTGACCCAGGCGCACCTGCATCTCAAGCTCGGCGAATTCGGCCACGCACGCCTGCTGCTGGAGCGCTTCCGCGATTTCCCGGCCGCCCTGCGCGAGCCGCAACAACGCGACTACACCGTGATGGTGGCGCTGCTGCGCGACCGCCTGGATGAGATCTGCGGCAATCCGCATGGCCTGGCCCAGATCGCCGCGCAAGCCGGCGCACTGGACGAAGACGACCACCTGAGCCGCGGCATGCTGCTGTGCATCTGTGCCAACACGGCTCTCGCACAGGGCGCCTTTGCCGTGGCCGAGCGCCATGCGCTGGCCGCGCGCGATGCCATGCGCCGCGGCGGCAGCGATCTCGGCGCCAGCCAGGCACTGCTGTCGTTGGGGCAGAGTCTGTTCTATCGGGGCCGGCTCGGCGACGCCGAAGCCTGCTACCAGCAAGCCCTGCAGTGCTGCGCGCGTTCACCGCAGCCGGATCGTGTATTGCAAGCCGCAGGTCAGTGCCTGCTTGCGCAGCTGCACCATGAGCGCGGCCACCACGACGATGCGGCCGACCTGCTGCATCCGGCGCTGGAGCTGCTGGAACAACACGATGGCAGCGCCGACATCCTGGCAGCCGCCTACCAGACCGCGCTGGGCCTGCAACGCCTGCGCGATCGCAGCGGACGCAGTGCCCTGGCGTTGCTCGAACACGTCGAACAGATCGCCCACGGGCGCAAGCTGGCGCGCCTGTCCGAACTGGCCGCCGCGTGGCGGCTGATGTTGCTGCTGGAGCACCCCGGCACGACGGCCATCGACCTGCTGATCGCGCGCAGCGGCGGCGAATCCGGCCTGGCCCACACGCTGCGTGCCGCGCACCACTGGCGCGATCGTGCCGCGATGGGCTTCGCGCTGGCACGCTGGCACCGCCTGGCCGGACGCAGCAGCGCGGCACTGGGCATTCTTGGACAGATCGAACAGGCCTGCCTGAGCAACGATAACGCGTGGCATCTGGCGCGTACCCGCGCACGCATCGCGCTGGTGCTACAGCAGCGCGGCGAACTGCTCGAGGCACTGCCGCCGCTGTACAGTGCACTGGAGCATGTAGCGCTGACCCAAAGCTGGCAGGCCATCGTCGAGCTGGGTTTGCCAGCCAAGGCGATGCTGCGGTCGCTGCGTCAGCACGATCCGCACACCATTGGCGGCACCACGCGCGCCTTGACCATCCAGGCACTGCTCGAACGGCTCAGCGGCGACGAAGATCCGGCCAGCGACATGTTCAGCGAGCGCGAACTGGAAGTGCTGGCGCAGCTGGCGCGGGGTCACTCCAACAAGCAGATTGCCCGCCACCTGCACCTGTCGGAGAACACCGTCAAGTTCCACCTCAAGAACCTGTATCGCAAGCTCGATGCACGCAGCCGCGAGGGTGCGCTGGCGCAGGCACAGCAACGCGGTGTGTTGTGTGTCCAGCCTCCGCAGCACTCCAAGGCGCCAACTTGAGTGGGCGGCACCTTGAGCGAGCGGCGGTGCCAGGCCTATTGAACGACCCTGCCGCGCTCGGCAATGCACGGAATAAGACGCGAGCAACCAACACGCTTCAGCCAGGAGCAGCCCACAAAACGACGGTGCTCACCGGCAGGCGGGCGCGGCCGGTGCCCGGAACGGCATGTACCACGCATACATTCCGCTTCCTCAAAGCCGTCCATACCCAGCTCACGACTGCTCGCTACGTTCTATCAGTCGCTCTGAGTGCCACCCGCTGCAGCTTCAGCCGAATGTGAGTGTGCCCTTCATCATCGCCCAGTGCCCGGGGAACGAGCAGAAGAACGTGTACGCGCCGCCCTTGGTCAACTTGCTGGTCGCAAAGCTGACGGTGGTACTTTCGCCGCCACCGATGACCTTGGTATGCGCGATCACGCGCGCATCGGCCTTGGGCAGATAGCTGTTGGCGATGGTCGATCGCATGCCGTCATTGGCGACCGGCTGGAAATCGGCAGACTTGGTCAGCACCCAGTTGTGCCCCATCGCCGTGGCAGCCAGCTTGCCGGAGTGCTTGAGCGTCACGTCCACCTGGGTGCAGTCGGGCGCGATGCTGATGGCGCTCCGGTCGAACGCCATCTGGTCGTTGCCGGTGATGGTGACCGCACAGCTACGCGCCCATGCCGATGGCGCCATCGCCAACAAGCCGAGCACCGCAATCGTCGAATACAGTTTCAAGACATGTCTCCTGCAAACAGAACTGCGCGATCCATTCGTCACCCGCGCCGCTCGCGCACGGCGTCGGGGCACTCAGGGTAGCGCCTTGGCGCAATCAACGGAATCGAGTGCGCTCCAGTGACGCAACCTGAGCGGCGTAGCGCACCGTTGGCGCGCGGGACATGCGCGGCGTTGCCCAAGGAAACCCCTGCGTCGCCACGCTGGCGGTCATGGTGCTTCCGCATGCCAGCACGGCGTCAGGGCCGTACCGCGACCACTTCGATCTCCACCCGGTACAGCGGATTGCCCAGCGCAGCGATCTGGAAGGCCGAGCGTGCCGGAAGATTCGGCTGCGCCTTGGTGCCGAAGAACTGGCGGTAGCCTTCCATGAAGCCATTGAAATCCATCTTGCCCCCCAGGGCCGGGTCGCCGACCAAAAACACCTGCATCTTCACCACATCGCCCATCCCCAGCCCCAGCGCTTCCAGCTGCTGTTTGATCTGGTTCAACACGCTCACCGTCTGCGCTTTGGTATCGCCGTAGGCGGCAGCCGAATCCTTCGGTGCGCTGGTATCCAGCACCGCCGGTACCTTGCCGCTGACGTACACCGTCGCCTTGCCGGCAGGAATCTCCACCGCCGCGGCGATCGGGAAGTCGCTATTGGGAATCTTGTGACGGATGACCTCGGCGGCAGTGGCAGCGGCAATACCCACCGAGCATGCGAGAGCGGCAAACAGGACACTTGCAAGAGGACGGAACATGGCAACTCCTTGGCATGGAAAAGGTCAGCGACGCAGCAGTTTGACGTCGTCGGCGGTGACGCGCTCGCTGTACTCGTTGCCGAAGTGGGTGCGCACATAGCTCACCACCTCGGCCACCTGGCGATCGTCGAGCAGGTCGGCGAAGCCGGGCATGCCGGCGTGCCCGTCGAGCACCATCATCGTCACATACGGGCCGGCCGCCAGTTTGGGATTGGTCGCCAGTGCAGGATATTCACCGGCGCCCTGGGCGCCATGTCCGGCCGGCATGTGGCACCCCTGGCAGATGGCCTGATAGACCTCCCGTCCGGAAGCCCTGGCAAAGCGCTGTTGCGGGAACAGGCGCGTGGCATCCGAACTCTGCGCCTGCGCATCGCGCATACCGGGCGGTAGCAGCAGCGCGACGATGAGCAGGCTCGCCAGGGCGATCAGGACGCGGGGTAGCAGACTCATGGGCGGGATCCTCCGGCGACGACCTTGCGATGCAGCCGGTCGACGACGTCATGCGCAGACAGGATCGCGCCCTCCTGCCAGGCGGGAATGTAGGACACATGCTCGCCCGCCAGCGCCAGGCGTCCGTCGATCTGACACAGCGCTTCGTAGTGTTCGGCACGCGCCTGCTCGCTCCACATGCCGAAACAGCCATGCGCGAACGGCACCCGATGCCAGCCGACCGCCACACCGGTCTCGAATTCGTGCGGATATTGCGGATGCAGCTGGGTGCCGTCGTCCACAGCCTTGCGCACGCGCTGCTCCGGCGTCATCGCGGTGAACTGGTAGGCGTCCAGCCCCCACGCATAGGCACCGAGCAGCACGCCTTTGCCAGGACTGTGATAACCGGTACTGGGATAGCTGATCAGCGTGATCGGCAGGTCGGTGTAGCTGATGCCGCCGTAGATCGCTTCGTCCTCTTCCCAGAAACGGCGCTTGAACTGCAGCCCGACCTTGACCGAGGCCGCATACGGTACCTGACCGATCGCGGCGGTCATCGCGTCGCTGGCGGTGACCGGAATCCGGCTCAGCACCGAAAGCGGGATCGTGCAGATGCACCAGTCTGCGCTGGCGATGCGTTGCTCGCCGCCCCGCGTCACATCCTGCCAGGACACGCGCACGCCACCGCCATCCTGATCGATCCGGGTGACCTTGGCGTTGTAGGTGATGGCGTCGCCGAGCCGACGCGCGAACGCCTTGCCGATCTGATCCATGCCGCCCACCGGCTGAAACATGGTGGTCTGCATCTCGTAGTTGTTGCCGGCCGCCAGGGTGGTCCATAGCCGCGAGCGCAGCACGTCCTGCATTCCGAACGGTTCGGAGAATTCCGGC
Organism: Xanthomonas sp. NCPPB 1067; assembly: GCF_020783795.1. Classification (NCBI taxonomy): domain Bacteria; kingdom Pseudomonadati; phylum Pseudomonadota; class Gammaproteobacteria; order Lysobacterales; family Lysobacteraceae; genus Xanthomonas; species Xanthomonas sp. NCPPB 1067. Next base: position 99,893 of record NZ_JAJGQG010000003.1, on the reverse strand, counting down.
TTGCCCGACAGGCCGCCACCGGGGTAACGCGCAAAGCCGCGCCGCTCGCTGCTGTCCTTGCCGCGTACGTAGCCGAAGTTGCGATCCAGCGCGCCCCAGCTGCGCAGCGATTCCAGCAGGATCTGCTGGTCCTCTGCGCTGACGCGCGCGTCCAGCGCATGCTGCTGGGTACACTTGGCCAGCAGCTCGGACACATGCCCCCTGTAGTCGGCGTCGATGGCGCGAAAGCGCTGCGGCCTGCCGCCGAAGCCCCGCTGGCTGTGCAGCAGCGCGTTGTAGTTGACCTGATTGAACGCCTCCAGTGCCACGCCGAACTGCTTGCAGTAGCTCAGCACCGCCGCGTGGTGATGTGGAATGCGCCACGGGCCTGGATTCAGATACAGCCCATCGTCGAACTGGCAGTGCTGACTGGCACCGCCCAGTTCGGTATAGCGATCGCCTCCGCGCAGTGTCCAGTTACGGCCACCGGGTCGGCCGTTGTATTCCAGCACCTGGACGCGATAACCGGCCTTGCGCAGCTCGAAGGCCGCGGTCATGCCGGCCAAGCCGGCCCCCAGGACCAGCACCGACGCGCCCTTTGCGTCGCCATCCAGCTGCAGCGGGCCGCTGAACCTGGACTCGGCCGCCATGCCCAGGCTGCTCATCGCCTGGTACATCATGGCGCCGCCGGCGCTCATCCCGATCCGCGCCAGCAATTGCCGCCGCGTCATCACCCGCGTGTGAGTACCCTGCATCAACGCATTCCCTGCACGTCATGGGCGCGTGCGGCCAGTGCGGCCGTCGGGTACTCGGTCTTCAAGTGCTCAGGCATGCAGTCGCCCCCCGGAATATGTTGCCTGCCGAGTGACCGCCCCCGCTCCCCGAGCCTGGCTGTCACCGCAGCTGCGGCACGGACCGACCATACCCAGCGCCGTTCTGCTACAGCGGCGGTGCGAAGGGTAGGCGCTGCCCGAGCGGGTAGGCTGCTACCGAATCGAAACATTTGGATACGAAGCATCGCTGCCCTCGGGCAGACGCGCGCCTGCAGGGCAAGGCATTGCCAAGGCCGGCATTCACCCGGCGGCGCGCAGGCGTGAGCCGGTCGCGGTAATGCGCCTACCCGTTCGCGGCTGGTCGGGCATCGCCCCTCGCACGCTTGCCATGCAGCGGCAAATCGACAAGGCTGCGGCACCACTCCCGAGCCTGCGCATGCCGACCGCACCGATTTCCCTGTTGCTGCTCGACTTCGACGGGGTGCTCGCCAGCTATCGGCGTCCGCGCCGTCTGGCCGCCCTGGCAACGGCCGCCGCCTGCACTCCGGAGCGCGTGCAGCAGGTGCTGTTCGAACAGGGACTGGAGCGCGCCTACGATGCCGGCGTGATCGACACGCCGACGTACCTGAGCCAGCTCGGCGACGGTCTAGGGCACCCGATCGACCGGGCCACCTGGATCGCTGCACGCGTGGCCGCATGCCGTGCTGACCCTGCGGTGGTGGCGCAGGTATTGGCGGTATCGGCGACGACCGCCGTGGCCGTGCTGACCAACAACGGCCCGTTGATGGCCGAGGCGATTGCACGGATCGTGCCGTCGCTGTTTCCGCTCTTGCAGGGGCGCGTGTTGTGCAGCGGTGCACTGGGCGGGCGCAAGCCGGACCTGCAGGTGTATCAGCGTGCGCTCGACGCCCTGGGTGCGAGCGCGGCAGGTACCTTGTTTGTCGATGACCTGTTCGTCAACGTTCGCGGTGCCCGCGCTGCGGGCCTGCATGCCGACACGGTGCGCGATGCGCGTGCCTTGCGGCGGGTGTTGCGGAGGTACGGCCTGGGCTGAGGAATCGGGAACCGGAACTTCCGAGTTCGAGTTCCGAGTTCCTCACCGCTCACGTGCCTGCATCTCTGCAGCCGCAGCCACGCGCGCCGTAATCGATTACTTCTGCGCCGCGTACTCGGCAATCGCCAGCCGCAGGCGCGCCAGCCCATCGGCCAGCTCGGCATCGGTCAGATTCAGCGCCGGCACGAAGCGCAGTACGTCCGGTCCGGCCTGCAACATCAACAGCCCGTGCTTGGCCGCCAGGTCGAGGATCGCACCGGCCTGGCCGGCATGTGCCGGCGCCAGCACAGCGCCCAGCATCAGGCCGCGCCCGCGGATCTGCGCGAACACGCCGAACTCGGCGTTCAATGCCTCCAGCCCTGCGCGCAATCCAGCCGATTGACGCTCCACATTGGCCGCGATCTCCGCCGAGGCCAGCTTGCGCAAGGCCACCCGCGCCACCGCCGCCGCTAGCGGATTGCCGCCGAAGGTGGTGCCGTGCGCGCCAAACTGCATGGTCTGCGCCACCTTGGGGCCGGCCAGCATCGCACCGATCGGGAAACCACCACCCAGCGCCTTGGCCAGCGTCACGATGTCCGGCGTCGCCTGCTCCTGCCAGTGCGCGAACAGGGTCCCGGTGCGGCCCATGCCGCATTGGATCTCGTCCAGCACCAGCAAGGCATCGTATTGGTCGCACAGCGCGCGTACGCGCGCCAGGAAGCCCGGTGCGGCCGGCATCACTCCGCCCTCGCCCTGGATCGGCTCGACCATCACCGCCGCCACGTCGCCTGCGGCCATCGCCGCTTCCAGCGCCGGCACGTCGTTGAAATCCACATAGCGAAACCCGCCCGGCAGCGGCTCGTAGCCTTCCTGGTACTTCGGCTGCGCAGTCGCGGTGACCGATGCCAGCGTGCGGCCATGGAAACTGCCGCGGAAGGTGACGATCACGCGACGCTCGGCCGGGCGGCCCTGATCGCTGGCCCACTTGCGCACCAGCTTGATCGCCGCCTCGTTGGCCTCGGTGCCCGAATTGCACAGGAAAACTTTCTCGGCGAAGCGCGAAGCGCCGACCAGTTCTTCGGCCAGACGCAGCGGTGGTTCGCTGTAGAAGATGTTGCTGGTGTGCCATAGCTTGCCGGCCTGCTCGGTGAGCGCGGCCACCAGATCCGGATCGTTATGGCCCAGCCCGCTGACCGCGATGCCCGAGGACAGATCCAGATACTCGCGGCCGGCCGCGTCCCACACGCGACTGCCCTGGCCGCGCTCCAGCACCACCTGGCGCGGGCGATACACCGGCAGGTAGTAGTGCGCCAGTGACAGGGGCGAATCGGCAGCGGTGCTCATGATGATCGGTCGCGGAAGCGGAAGGGGAACCGGCATTCTCGCGCATTCGCACGCCTGCGGCACAATGCGCGCATGCGCCCACTCTCCGATCCGCAGCTCACCCCCGCCACCGACCAGGGCTGGCGCCGGCACTGGTTCGACATCATCTACCGGCACGACACGCGCCCCTCGCGCAATTTCGACCTGATGCTGGTGGCGGCCATCCTGGCCAGCGTAGTGGTGATCATGATCGACAGCGTGCCGCGCATCCATGCGCAATCGGCACACTGGCTGCTGCCGCTGGAATGGGCCTTCACGATCCTGTTCACGCTGGAATATGCATTGCGCCTGGCGGTGGTGCGGCGCCCGCTGCATTACGCGCTCAGCATCTGGGGCGTGATCGACCTGCTGTCGATCCTGCCCAGCTATCTGTCCTTCTTCGTCCCCGGTGCACAGACGTTGCTGGTGGTGCGGGTGCTGCGCATCCTGCGCCTGTTCCGCATCCTCAAACTCACGCGCTATATCCAGGAAAGCGGGCAGCTGGTGGATGCGCTGTGGCGCAGCCGCCGCAAGGTGCTGGTATTCCTGTTCAGCGTACTCACCATCACCGTGATCGCCGGCGCCACGATGTACGTCATCGAAGGCCCGCAGCATGGGTTCACCAGCATTCCGACCAGCATGTACTGGGCCATCGTCACCATGGCCACGGTGGGCTTCGGCGATCTGGTGCCGCAGACCACGCTGGGCCGTTTCGTCACCTCGGCGCTGATCCTGATCGGTTACAGCATCATCGCCGTGCCCACCGGCATCTACACCGCCGAACTGGCCACCACGCTGCGCGAAGGTGGCCACGCGGGCAAGCGCGACATCCGCAACTGCGTGCGTTGCGGGCTGGAAGGCCATGCGCCGGACGCGCGCTATTGCCGGCAGTGCGCCGAGCCGCTACCGGCCGTGGGCAACGGCTGACGAAAAACCCTGCACGCAGGTGGGTCGCGCAGCCGGCAGGTGCGGCCGCAAGGCCTGCACCGCGCATCGCCAGCGGCGTGTACGCCCCGCGCTCCTGGCCCAGGCGATCCATGCGCACATGCACGCACGCGCGCGGCTCTCAATCCAGAAACAGATCCGGCAGCAGGTCGCGCGAGGGATCCACCGCATAGCCGCGCAGATCGGTGATGCCGGCCTGCGCCAGCACCTGCTCGTCGATCAGGAACTGCCCGTGGAAGCCGGCCGCTTCGCTAGTCAGCACCGCATGTGCGGCATCGGCCACGATCTCCGGCCGGCGACAGGCGGCCGCCTCCACCCCGGGCAGCATATTGATCGCATCGGTGGCGATCACCGTGCGCGGCCACAGCGCGTTGACCGCGACGCCCTGAGGGCCGAACTCGGCGGCCAGCCCGAGCGTGACCAGGCTCATCCCCATCTTGGCCAGCGTATAGCCGGTATGTGCGCCCCACCACGCCGGATTCAACGAAGGCGGCGGCGCCAGGCTGAGGATGTGCGGATTCGGCGCCTGCAGCAGATGCGGCAGGCAGGCCTGTGCACAGACGAAGCTGCCGCGCGCATTGACCTGCTGCATCAGGTCGAAGCGCTTCATCGGCGTGTCCAGCGTGCCGCGCAACCAGATCGCGCTGGCGTTGTTGACCAGGATGTCGATGCCGCCGAACGCCTCCACGGTGGCGGCAACGGCTGCCCGTACCTGCTGCTCGTCGCGGATGTCGCATTTGAGCGCCAGCGCCTGCCCACCGGCCGCGCGAACCGCGTCCGCCGCACCATGGATGGTGCCGGGCAGTTTCGGATTGGCCACTGCCGACTTGGCTGCGATCGCCACATTGGCGCCATCGCGCGCCGCCCGCAGCGCAATCGCCAGCCCGATCCCACGCGAGGCACCGGTGATGAAGAGGGTTTTGCCTTGTAACGTCATGGGATTCGGGAGTCGGGATTGGGGATTCGTCAGAGCTTACAGCCGATGCTCGCACCGGATCGGGATTCGTCATGCCGCCCAACCACCAGCCCTGCACCATCCGCTTTTACGAATCCCCAATCCCGAATAACCAATCCCGGCCCCTTCTACGAATCCCCAATCCCGAACAACCAATCCCGGCCCCTTCTACGAATCCCCAATCCCGAATAACCAATCCCGGCCCCTCAGGGCTTCGGCCCCTGCCCCTCGTTGTCTTCCCAGTGCAGGATGCGCCGGGTCACGAAGCGGTAGACCGGTTTGCCGGTGGCGAACCACAGCTCGCGCACCCAGGAGCGGCGCTGGAGCACGCGGCGCTCCACCGGGGTGATCGCGGCCGGGCAGTACATCCGCTTGTGCTTGAGCAGGTGACGCAGGTCTTCGCGTGCAAGCAGGCGCATCCAGCGCGCGCGCGGGCGGCCGCAGACTGCCAGTTGGAAATCGATCACCGCCGGGCTGCCGTCGTCCTGCACCAGCCAGTTGGCTTCCTTGGCCAGGTCGTTGTGGGCGACGCCGCGCCGATGCAGCTGCTGCAGCAGCCGGCGCGCACGACGGAAGTAGGCCAGATCGCCGCGTGGCGGGCGCTGGTACATCGCAGCGCCGGCCAGATAGCTACGGTCCAGGTGGCGCCCGTCCCAGTGCAACAGGCGCGGCGTTCGCGCCAGTCCATCCAGCTGCCGCAACGCCCGGGCCTCGCGCCGGGCCAGCCACCACGCCACACCGCGCAGCAGCCACGGCGCCGCACTCAGGTCGCGTCGCACGAAGACGCGGCCGGCGTCGCGGATCAACAGGATGCGTCCGAAGGTGTCGGACTTCAGCGGCAGGTTGCCGGCGGAATCGTCGCTCATGCCCCATTGTAGGCGGCGCGCCAACCCGACCCTACCGCAGGTGGCTGGCCCGCAGATCGCGCAGGCGCGCATCGACTCGGCTGCAACCGCAGGTGAAGCGGGCGGGCGGATGTGAGCGCCACGCACGTCAGCGCCGCCCTACCCACCTATAATTCCGCAATGAACTCATGGATCGACGCCACGCTGGAGTGGATCGGACACCACCCCACCTTGGCTGGCGTGGCGATCTTCGTCATCGCATTCTGCGATGCGGTGATCGTGCTCGGCGCCATCGTGCCTGCGCTGCCGTTGCTGTTCGCCATCGGCGTGCTGATCGGCCTGGGGCAGATCAACGGCCCGTACGCAGTGGTCTGCGCAACGCTGGGCGCCTTCGTCGGCGATGCGTTGAGCTTCTGGGTCGGCCATCGCTGGGGCCATCAACTGCATACCTACTGGCCGTTCCGGCGCTATCCGCAATTGCTGGAGCGCGGTGAACTGCTGTTCCGGCGCAATGCCTTCAAGAGCATCCTGATCGCCCGCTACGTGGGTGCGGTGCGTCCCTTCGTGCCGGCCATCGCCGGCATGTCACACATGCCGTTCAAACGCTATTTGATCGCCAGCGGGCTGGCCTGCATCTCGTGGGCTCTGCTGTTCCTGGTGCCGGGCTGGGTGCTGGGCACCGCCTACGACGCAGTGGCCGCCGTGGCCGGGCGTCTGTTCGTGGTGGTGGCGCTGCTGGCCGCGGTGATCGGCCTGGCCTGGGCGATGGTGCTGTATTCGTATCGCTGGTCGGCCGGCCACCTGGATGCCCTGCTGGCGCGGCTGCTGGAGTGGTCGCACCGGCATCCGGTGCTGGGCAACTGGTCGGTCAGCGTGTTCGATCCGCGCCGGCGCGAGTCGGTGCCGCTGGCGATGATGGCCTTGATGCTGTTGCTGCTCGGCTGGGGCTGGTTCGCGCTGTTGATGGTGGTGCTGGCGCATGGCGAACCGCTGCGCGTGGACCTGGCCGTGCACGACCTGATGCTGGCCCTGCGCAACCCGCTGGCCGATTACCCGATGGTGGCGCTGGCCTCGCTGGGCGACTGGCAGGTGCTGCTGCCGGCCATCGCGGCGGCGATGGGGTATCTGGCCTGGCGGCGGCGCTGGATGGCAGTGACGCATTGGGTGATCGCGCTGGCGTTCGGCCTTGCCCTGACCCAGTTGCTGGGCGCCACCGTCCAGGTCGTGCGCCCGCCGGCGGCCAGCAGCGGCTTCGGGTTTCCGTCGGTGGCGGTCACCATGGCCACGATTGGATTCGGCTTCTTCGCGTTGCTGATCGCACGCGAATTGCCCGGCCGGCGCCGGGTGTGGCCATACCTGGTCAGCGGTGCGCTGGTGTCGCTGATCGGCTTTGCACGGTTGTATCTGGGCGCGCACTGGCTAAGCGACGTGGTCGGCGGAATGCTGTTCGGCATCTTCTGGCTGCTGGTGCTGGGCATTGCCTACCGCCGCCGCGCCACCCGCGCGTTCTGGGTCAAGCCGGTGTCGTGGATTTTTTATGGCGTCTTCCTGGGCTGTGCGATCTTATTCGCCCCGCGCAATCTGGAGGCCAAGCTGGCGAAGTTCGAACCGCCGGCGGCGCTGCTGATGGAGCTGCCCGCCAGCGACTGGTGGAACGGCCAATGGCGATTGCTGCCGGCGCGCCGCAACGAATTCGACGACGACCAGCGCTGGCCGCTGGACGTGCAGCTGGCCGGCCCGCTCGCGCCATTACAACGGCAACTCGAAGCGCGCGGCTGGCGCGCACAGCCGCAGGCCGGATGGGAGCAGGCGCTACATCTGCTCGATGTCAGCGACCGCCCGGATGAAGTGCCCATTCTGCCGGCGACGCTCGATACCCGGGTCGAAGCGCTGTTGATGGTGCGCCACGCCGCTCCCGGCCATGTCCATGTTCTGCGCCTGTGGCCCGCTGCCGCGCGCCTGCAGCCCGGCGCCCAGCCCCTCTGGGTAGGCAGCACGCAGACCCTGCGTTACAGCCGCCACTTCAGCCTGATCGGCCTGTGGTATCCGCTGCGTGGCGTGGATCCGGCACTGAGCGCCCTGCGCGATGCGCTCGGCCCGCTGCCGCATCGGGTGGAACAGCGGCGTCGCTCGCGGGTACCGGTGATCCTGATCGACAGCACCTCGGGCAGTGCGGTGCGTGGCGAAAACAACCACAACGCTGCAGCGCAAACGCAGACCGCGGCGTTCGATCCAGCAGCATCAGGTTCGCCACAACAACGCCGTTGATCGATCGGGCAACAGGCGATTGGCTGGCGATCGCGCGGTCGTGTTGATATGGAGTGTCAGCAACGCGTCTTGAACGCTGTATCGATGGCGGTCACGTGCTGACGTCCTGTAGAAACAGATGAATTTTCAGGGTTAACGCTTGGCTAGCCGAGCGCGCGGCGCCCTCACCACTTGCGGGACACGCCGTTAACCCATCCATGGGGGCTCGATGGCGGCATCCATGCCGCAAGCGGCGAGGACACCGCACCAGAACGTTTGTCGGTGATCTACCAAGGAGCAGAGAACACTGCACCGCCTGCATCGCATGGTTTGCTATCGCTTGAACACTCTGCGCACCGACCAACTTGACTGGTCCTTGCCCGCTCACCGTCGCGGGACCTTACGCGGCATGGATGCCGCGTAAGAGCTTACAAGGACGTACTTGCAGCGTGTCCCGCGATGGTGGGCGGGCAAGGGCCCTGCAGCCAAGCCGCAGCCGCCCTACAACTAACGCATCCGCACCGTTTCATTACCTCTCAAGGTGGCCGAGAGCTTGTGTTTCAGCGCCGTTTGGATGCGCACAAGCCGCGCTGGTCAAGGGCGCAATGCCTCACCACAACACGCCATCCACCGGCTGAATCGGCTCCGGCGCTTGCTCACCAATGGCCTGCAGCGCATCGATCTCCACCGTGCGGCACATGGTGTCCAGCGGCAGGTCGTGGATGGTGTTGGCGAACGGGTCGACCAACTCGTCGCCGATCTTGAGGACCGCCAGGAACATCAATCCGGCCACCGTCGATCCCACCGGCGTGGCGTACTGCAGGGTCTCCACCAAACCGATCGGCAGCAGCACGCAGAACAACCGGGTGAACAGCGTGGGATAGAAACGGTACTGGTAGGGCAGCGGAGTGTTCTTCAGCCGCTCCATGCCGCCTTGCGCATTGGCGATATCGACCAGGATACGTTCGACGCTGGCCTGCTGGATGCTGTCGATCCAGCCCGCGCGCCGCGCCTGCTCCACGTCGCGGCCGGTGGTATCGAGCAGGCCATTGGCCACATTGGTGCGCGTGATCACCGCCGCGACCTCGTCGGCGTGCAGGCGTGACTCCAGCGCCATCGCCACCGGCAGGCGACGCAACTGACAACGCAAGGCGTTGACGTAGGCGACCTGCCGCATCGCGATCGTACGCCCCAGCCCTGTGGCCTCCGGTGCGGACAGCAGACTCACGCCCAGACGTACCAGGTTGCGCGAGGCATTGATCATCTGCCCCCACAGCACCCGCCCTTCCCACCAGCGCTGATAGGTGGAATTGGCGCGAAAGCCCAGGAACAACGCCAAGGCCGAACCGAAGATCGTCAGCGGCAGCGCCGGCGCGCGGAACGGCAGCACGTAGTAGATGATCGTGATCAACACGTCCCACACGAACAACACCGCCAGGGTTCGCCAGACCTGGCCGATCACATCGGCCACTCGCGGTTTTACGTCGATGATCAAGGGCACACTCCATCGGAAAGGAACGAGTGCGCCCGTGGCGCGCATCCTGTGCGCAGATGCGGTCGCTGGCGCACTCATGCGTGCGCAGTGTGAGGCCGTCGCGGTGCAAGCGTGGTGAGCGGCGGCCGGTGCGCGATCGCCGGGTTACGGCATCCACGCCAGCAGTTGATCCAGTCGCCGGTGCGGATCGTCCAGCTGCAACAGCGACAGCCGCTGCTGTTCGGTCAACGGCAGCAGTTCGGCCAATCGCCAGCCCACCCAGGCGGCCTGATCCAGCAGGCCCGGACCCACCGATGCGAACTCGCCGCCCACCTGCTCCAGCAGACGCTCCAGCAGCGTGGACAGCAGCGCGTGTTCGGGGCGCAGTTCGTCATCCGGGTCCGGTTCGCACCAGGCCACCTCGCCGACCACCAGGCCATTGTCGCGAATGCGCGAGCGCTGCACGCGGAAGCGGCGCACGCCGCGCAGGCGCAGCACCAGCACGCCGTCGGCACCCACATCGAAATCCTCGATGCGCACCTCGGTCCCGAATGCCGCAGGCGTCGCCGGTACACCGACCTCGTTGCCATCCAGGATCAGGCACACACCGAAGCTGGTGCCGCTGCGGCCGCACTCGCGCACCAGATCCAGGTAGCGGCGCTCGAACACGCGCAGGCCGATCGCCGCGCCCGGCAGCAACACGCTGTGCAAGGGGAACAGCGGCAGCGTGCCGGTGTCGGCAGTGGCATGGACCGGCGCCATCAGGCCAGCTGCGCCAGAAAACGCCGCGGCGCGCCATCGAACCCGCCGTTGGACATGAACACCACATGGTCGCCAGGGCGTGCCAGCTCGCCCAGGCGGCGCAGCAAGGCGTCCACATCCTGCGCCACGTGCGCATCGCCACGCACCTGCGCAATGATCGGCGCCGCATCCCAGGCCAGCTCGGGCCGATGTAGGAACACCACCGCGTCGGCCTCCTGCAGCGACGGTGCCAGCGCCTGCGCATGCGCGCCCAGCCGCATCGAATTGCTGCGCGGCTCCATGGCCACCACCACGCGCGCCGTGCCCACCTTCGCGCGCAGGCCCTGCAGCGTGGTCGCGATGGCGGTGGGATGGTGCGCAAAGTCGTCGTAGACGGTCACCTCGCGCGCCTGGCCCAGCAGCTCCAGCCGCCGCTTGACGCTCTGGAAGCGCGCCAGTGCCGGCATCACGCTGGATGGATCCACCCCCACCGCCTGTACGGCGGCCAGTGCGGCCAGCCCGTTGAGCACATTGTGACGCCCGACCAATGGCCACTGCACCTGGCCGATCTCCACGCCGCGATGCGCCACCGCGAAAACACTGCCATCAGCGGCGATCAGGCGTGCGCTCCACTCCAGCCCCGCGTCGAAGCCGAAGCGCTCCACCGGCGTCCAGCAGCCCATCGCCAGCACCTCGGCCAGCCGCGCATCCTCGCCATTGACGATCAGCCGCCCGCGCGCCGGCACCGTCCGCACCAGGTGATGGAACTGCCGCTGGATGGCGGCCACGTCGGGAAAGATGTCGGCGTGGTCGTATTCGAGATTGTTGAGGATCGCCACCAGCGGCCGGTAATGCACGAACTTGCTGCGCTTGTCGAAGAAGGCGGTGTCGTACTCGTCGGCCTCCACTACGAACTCGCGCCCCTGGCCCAGCCGTGCGGAGACGCCGAAATCCTCGGCCACCCCGCCGATCAGAAAGCCCGGCGCGCGGCCGGCCGCCTCCAGCAAGTAGCTCAGGATGGTGGTGGTGGTGGTCTTGCCATGGGTCCCGGCAACCGCCAGCGTGTCGCGCCCGGGCAGGACCTGCTCGGCCAGCCACTGCGCGCCGGAGGTGTAGCGCCGCCCGGCATCGAGCACCGCTTCCACCGCAGGATTGCCGCGCGACAAGGCATTGCCGATGACCACATCGCTGGCATCGGCGGCGATATTGGACGCCGCATAGCCCTGCGCCAGCGCGATGCCCAAGGTTTCCAACTGTGTGGACATGGGCGGGTAGATGGCCTGATCGCTGCCTTCCACCTGCCAGCCCAGCTCGCGCGCCAGGGCGGCCACACCGCCCATGAAGGTTCCGGCGATGCCGAGAATGTGAAGTTTGCTCATGACACCCATTGTCGCCGATCGCTGGCGTTACGCGACCTGGCAACCTCGTTACAAGCCCGCTGTCAGGAAAATCCTACCGTACTGTCAGGAATCTCCCGATATGCGAACTGCGTCACATCCATCACTATGCTGAACGCCAGTCGCAGCACCCTTTGGTCCTACTCCCCAAGAGGCCAAATCCCCAGGGAGCTCATGTTGTCGAGGCTTTGAGCAAGCCTATTACTGGCGTTATTGGGCCCCGGTCGTCTTGTACGACCGGGGTTTTTCTTTTCCGATCCGGATACCGCATACGCTGACGCACCGGTCGGCGGACCGGACCCCGTGGGCCCGGCCCGGGGGATCAGCGCTTGAGCGCCGAGCGGATCCGCTCCAGCACCTCGTCCAGCGACCCCACGCCATCCACGCGCGCCAGCTTGCCGCGCTGCGCGTAGAAGCCGATCACCGGGGCGGTGGAATCGGTGTAGACCTGCAGACGCTTGCGGACCGAATCCGGATTGTCGTCCTCACGGCCCTCGGCCTTGGCGCGCCCGGCGATGCGCTCGACCAGCAGTTCGCTGGCCACGTCCAGCTGCACGACCGCATCCAGTGGCTGCCCGATCTTGCTGAGCAGTTCGTCCAACGCATGGGCCTGGGCCACGTTGCGCGGATAGCCGTCCAGGATGAAGCCATTGGCGACATCGGCCTGGCCGAGCCGCGCTTCCAGCATGCCGAGCAGGATGTCATCGGAAACCAGGTCGCCACGCGCCATGACTTCCTTGGCTTTCAAGCCCAACGGCGAGCCGGCGGCGACTTCGGCGCGCAACAGGTCGCCGGTGGAAATATGCGGGATCTCAAAACTCTCTTTGAGCCGTGCAGCCTGGGTGCCCTTGCCCGAACCGGGCGGTCCCAACAGAACCAATCGCATCAGTGGACTCCACTTTCGAATAAAAACGCGTTGCGGTTGGCGGCGTTAGACTCGAGCCTTCGCCAGCACTGACCGTCTGGTCGTGCAGCTTACCGCATCCGGGGAATGTCCCGGCACTGTCCCTGCGTCATGTCCCCTTCGAGGAGCCTGTCCCTTATGACCATCGGCAACTTGTTGTATGCCCAATCCGGCGGCGTCACCGCTGTCATCAACGCCACCGCCGCTGGCGTGATCGGCGAGGCACGCGCACGCAAGGTCAAGGTGCTGGCGGCGCGCAACGGCATTCTGGGTGCCCTGCGCGAAGAGCTGATCGACACCTCCAGGGAATCGGCTGCCGCCATCGCCGCGCTGGCGCAGACCCCCGGCGGCGCGTTCGGCTCGTGCCGCTACAAGCTCAAGTCGCTGGAACAGGACAGCGCCAAGTACGAACGCCTGCTCGAGGTCCTGCGTGCGCATGACGTGCGCTGGTTCCTCTACAACGGCGGCAACGACTCGGCCGATACCGCGTGGAAGGTCTCGCAGCTGGCCAAGGCCTATGGCTACCCGCTGCATTGCATCGGCGTACCCAAAACCATCGACAACGATCTGGCGGTGACCGATACCTGCCCCGGCTTTGGCTCGGCCGCCAAATACACCGCGGTATCGGTGCGCGAGGCGGCATTGGACGTCGCGGCCATGGCCGACACCTCCACCAAGGTCTTCATCTACGAAGCGATGGGCCGCCATGCCGGCTGGCTGGCTGCCGCAGCCGGTCTGGCCGGGCAGGGTCCGGACGACGCGCCGCAGATCATCCTGCTGCCCGAACGGGCCTATGATCAGGCCGCGTTCCTGGCCAGGGTCAAGCAAGTGGTCGAAAAGGTGGGCTGGTGCGTGGTGGTCGCCAGCGAAGGCATCCAGGACGCGCAGGGCCGCTTCGTCGCCGATGCGGGCGGTGCTGCAGATTCGTTCGGCCATGCCCAACTCGGCGGCGTGGCCGCGTTCCTGGCCGCGCAGGTCAAACAGGAGCTGGGCTACAAGGTGCACTGGACGCTGCCCGACTACCTGCAACGCTCTGCACGCCATCTGGCGTCGAAGACCGACTGGGAACAGGCCCAGGCAGTGGGCAAGGCCGCCGTGCAGTACGCGCTCAAGGGCATGAACGCGGTGATCCCGGTGATCGAGCGCGTCAGCGATACCCCTTATCGCTGGAAGATCGTGCCGGCCCCGCTGCACAAGGTGGCCAACCACGAAAAGAAGATGCCTCCCAGCTTCCTGCGCAAGGACGGCTTCGGCATCACCGAGCGCGCCCGCCGCTACTTCGCCCCGCTGATCAAGGGCGAAGCGCCGCTGACCTATGGCAACGACGGCCTGCCGAAGTATGTGACGCTGAAGAACGTGGCGGTGGCCAAGAAGCTGCCGGCGTGGGAGGGCTGACGCATCGCGCAGCCCCCCCCGGCGCACCGCTCGGATCACGCGCATGCCACGACGCGTCATCCCGAACGCATACGGGATGCGCCGGTGCGCTCTGCCTTGAGGCAGCACGGCGACGCACCGACCACATCGGATGCGGAATCGATCCCGGAAGTGAGCCGGAGCGATGGACACTTCATCGCCACGGCAGCCGGCCACCGCTTGCAGCGTCAGCGTGGGAGCCGGAGCTACGGCGCCATCGCCAGGTTGACCCCGAGCGTGATCCAGCCGTGCGGCGCGTTGCGGCGGTCCTGTCCGGCGACAAGGTCGATGCTGGACGCCTTGCCAACCATCCGGCGCAGCCCCAACTGACCGCCTTGTCCGGCATGGTCATCCCCGAAGGCCTCGGCCAGAACGGTCCACGACGCATTGATCGCATGCTCCATCCCGAGCCCGGCGCTGGTCGTATCCGGCCCGGCATGCAGCGCAGAGGCACCGAGGTTGGCGTGGATGCGGGTGGCGGCGTCGGGGCCGATCGACCACGTCAACGGCACGCTGAGGTAGCTGCCGCGCTGCTGCGGATCCTGCCATGCGCGCTGCATGCCGACCGACACCGCAAGGCCCAAGGCGTGGCGCTCCGGATCGCGCAAGACACGCTTGGCACCGACATCCAGTGATGCCGGCCCGTGCCTGACGTCGGTCAGCCCGAGCGCGATCTCCGTTCCCATTACATTGCATGCAGGTACCACGGTGCTGGAAGCGCCGCTCGGCATTGCCCGCCACCAGGCTTCCAGCTGACAGTGGCCGCGCGCAGTGACGCCGGCATCATCGACGACCATGCTGGCGGCCGCGCGCGCCGTCACCGGATGCGACAACGCAATGGCTGCAAGCAGTATCGTGCAGTAACGAAATGGCTTCATGCATATCACATCGAAGAGGACGGCTGCCCCCGCCTACCCCACGCCGCAGCGCCGCGTAGACCAGGAATCGGGTCGACGATTGCCCACGCAGGCATGGGCTGGCTGCATGGCGCCGCGCAGTATCCACGACGCGTTGTGTGTGCCGCAATGCCGCAATGTGGATGGCAGAGCCGCTCTCAGGGCGTCGTCACGGGCAGGCCTTGCCTTCCATGAGCTGCTGGGCTGCGAACATCGGCACCTGCGGAATCTTGCCGGCAGCAGCCTGCTGTTTCGCATCTTCCAGATAGATGCGCGACTGACCCTGCCCATCCAGCTGCGGCTTGGCGTCCACCGGCTTGCGCCAGACGCGCACCACCGCCTGCTGGCTCGGACAGGCCGCACTGGGAACACGGATCACGTCGTTGAAGATCCAGCCCGACGCAACGCTGGGCGCGGCCTTGGCGTAGTCCACGAAACGCGCGCGCGGCTGACAGGTAGGACTGCTACGCACCACCGACAAGGTATACGGCTGCGCCGCATGCCCGGTGAAGACGCCCTCGAGCCGTGCGCACGCCTCGGGAATCTGCCGCAAGGTGTGCACGGCGCCGACCGCCTGCGCGGTGCCGGCTGGACGCGACTTGAGCTCCGGCACGGGGTCGGCGGCGAACGCGCTACCGGCAAGCAACAAGGCACTCAGCGCTGTGACGTAGCTGGACGCGGCGTGGTTGGACATGGTCGCTCCGTGGAAGGCCTGGATCGTGGTGGCCGCAGGCTGTCACGCGGCAACTGAACGACGTGCCAAAGCCATGGTGGTGGCACCCCCGCAAACCGCGGCGCATACTCGGTCGCGATCCGGCCATTGAACATCGCGACGCGCATAGCGGCCCCTGCGGCCGTCGAGTCCGTAATCGCCATCTACTCGTCGTGCATCGCCCCTGGTTCGTCCCGACCGGATGACATCCATTCTTTGGGAGGGGTCATGCTGGAACATTATGGGTTGGTGCTTGCGCTGGGTTGTGCGGTCGTGGCAATCGTCTATGGCATAGTCTCCGCGCGCTGGGTGGTCGCGCAGCCAAGCGGCAATGCACGCATGCAGGAGATTGCCGCCGCGATCCAGGAAGGCGCGCGCGCCTACCTCAACCGGCAGTACCTCACCATTTCGATCGCCGGCGGCGTGCTGTTCGTCCTGGTTGGCCTGTTCCTGAGCTGGTACACCGCGATCGGCTTTGCGCTTGGCGCAGTGTTGTCCGGGCTGGCCGGGTACATCGGCATGAATGTCTCGGTGCGCGCCAACGTGCGCACGGCCGAGGCCGCGCGCCAGGGCATCGGCAAGGCGATGGACGTGGCGTTTCGCGGCGGCGCGATCACCGGCATGCTGGTGGTCGGACTGGGGCTGCTCGGCGTGGCCGGCTATTTCGCTGCGCTGCAGGCCATGGGGCTTGCACTGGAGCAGAACCTGCATGCGCTGGTCGGGCTGGCGTTCGGATCGTCGCTGATCTCGATCTTCGCTCGCCTGGGAGGCGGCATCTTCACCAAGGGTGCGGATGTGGGTGCGGATCTGGTGGGCAAGGTCGAAGCCGGCATTCCCGAAGACGATCCACGCAACCCGGCCGTGATCGCCGACAACGTGGGCGACAACGTGGGCGATTGCGCCGGCATGGCGGCCGATCTGTTCGAGACCTATGCGGTGACCGTGATCGCCACGATGCTGCTCGGCAGTCTGACACTCGCCGACACCGGGCCGCATGCGGTGCTGTATCCGCTGGTGCTTGGCGGTGTCTCGATCATCGCTTCGATCGTCGGCGCGGCCTTCGTCAAGGTCAAGCCCGGCGGCTCGATCATGGGCGCCCTCTACAAGGGGGTGACCGTGTCCGGTGTGCTGGCGGCGCTGGCGTACTGGCCGATCACCCAGGCATTGATGCGCGACAACAGCCACGGCGCCACCGCGTTGTATCTGTGCGCGCTGATCGGCCTGGTGTTGACCGGGCTGATCGTCTGGATCACCGAGTACTACACCGGCACCCAATACACGCCGGTGCAGCACGTGGCATCGGCGAGCACCACCGGCCATGGCACCAACATCATTGCCGGCCTTGGCATTTCGATGAAATCCACCGCGCTGCCGGTGGTCGCCGTATGTGCCGCGATCTGGAGCGCGTTCCATTTCGGCGGCCTGTACGGCATCGCCATCGCGGCCACCGCCATGCTGTCGATGGCCGGCATGATCGTGGCATTGGACGCATACGGCCCCATCACCGACAACGCCGGCGGCATCGCCGAGATGGCCGAGCTGCCGCCTGACGTGCGCAGCATCACCGATCCACTGGATGCGGTCGGCAATACCACCAAGGCTGTGACCAAGGGCTATGCGATCGGTTCGGCGGCGCTGGCCGCCCTGGTGCTGTTCGCCGACTACACCCACAACCTGCAGGCCGCCAACCCGGAAGCGGTGTTCACCTTCGACCTGTCCGACCACACGGTGATCATCGGCTTGCTGATCGGCGGGCTGATTCCCTACCTGTTCGGTGCAATGGCGATGGAAGCGGTCGGCCGCGCGGCGGGCGCAGTGGTGGAGGAAGTGCGGCGCCAGTTTCGCGAGATCCCCGGCATCATGGCCGGCACCGCCAAGCCGCAATACGATCGTGCGGTGGACATGCTGACCCGCTCGGCGATCCGCGAAATGGTCGTGCCATCGCTGCTGCCGGTCGTGGTCCCCATCGTGGTGGGCTTGCTGCTGGGGCCACGCGCGTTGGGGGGGCTGCTGATCGGCACCATCGTCACCGGGTTGTTCCTGGCCATTTCCATGACCACCGGCGGTGGCGCCTGGGACAACGCCAAGAAGTACATCGAAGATGGCCACTTCGGCGGCAAGGGCAGCGAAGCGCACAAGGCCGCGATCACTGGCGATACCGTCGGCGACCCGTACAAGGACACCGCAGGCCCGGCGATCAACCCGCTGATCAAGATCATCAACATCGTGGCCCTGCTGCTGGTGCCGCTGCTCTAGCTGTGTAAACCCACCACGTTGTTCAGTGTGATGTGGATCCTGGAGATGGGAGGTTGGTGTCCGAGGCTGGCATGGGGCCGATGCCAGTTGTAGTGATGGAGCCATGGCAACAGGTGCTGGGCACGTTGCTCTGAGCTGTCGTAGCGGTGTGCATAGGCCCATTCGCGCAATGCGGTCTGGATGAAGCGTTCTGCCTTGCCGTTGGTGCGTGGGGTGTAGGGGCGGGTTCGGTAGTGTCTGAGTTTCAGGCGCCGGAGAGTGCGGGCAAACGCCTTGGAGCGGTAGCAGGTGCCGTTGTCGGTCAATACGCGCTGGAAGCTGACGCCCAGGCTGCGGTAGTAGCGCAAGGCCGCGATCAGCGCCCGGCAGGCGCTGAAGCCGCCTTCGTCCGGGTGCAGGGTGCTGAACGCAACGCGGGAATGATCGTCGATGGCGACATGGACATACTCCCATCCGGCTCCTCGGCTGGCTTGGGTACGGTCCCCGGTGACGCGATGACCGGCTTGCCGAAAGCGCCCGAGCTTTTTGATGTCCAGATGCAACATGCCGCCGGGCTGGGGATATTGGTAGCGCACGACAGGAGGTCTGGGCTCCAGTTCGGCAAGGCGATGCAGGCCGGCGCGGCGCACGATGCGCGCGATGGTGCTGTGTCCCACCTTCAGGTGAGTGGCAATCTGCCAATAGGTGGAGCGTTGTCGGCGCTGCTGCAGGATCTGTTCGACAAGTTCCGGTGGGGTGGCATGCGGACAGCGCTGTGGGCGCGAGGAGCGGTCCTGCAAGCCATCGACTCCCAGCAAACGGTAGCGCGCCAGCCACTTGTAAGCGGTGCGTACGCTGACGCCGCTGGCGTGCGCGGCCTCTTCCACGCGCAAGCCATGCTCCACGATGCGCTGAACGAGCAAGGCTCGACCTCGCGGCGTCAAACGGGCATGTTTATGAATGTTCATCCGGGGCTCCTGGGGGCTGGGTTGGCTTGGTAACCCCCATCTTCCAGATCAGCCCCGGATGAACAACCTACTGAGAGATCACATCTAGCCCGGCGCACGGCCCAGGCGGGCACCCGACGCTCCACCGATCGGGATGCCCGCTGCGGCGGGGCCGCGGGCTTGGCGCCAAGCAGTCGCCGGTCAGGCCACCAGCCCCCGGTTATCACGAACGGCGCAACGCATACCGCCCCGGCCTGCGCCACGTCGATCGCAGGGCCGCCGGCGCGTGTCCTATAGACAGCCGATCAGGCCGTCGTAGATCGGCGGAGCGCCGCCGGGCAGCGGCTCGAACAACGGGTTGGTCACCGCCAGCACGCGGTACAGCTCGTCCAGGCGGGTTCCGGCCTTCAACGGCGCAGTACAGCGCCAGACCCGGCTATCGGAGCGCAGGTAACCGGTGCGCGGATCCACGCTGACCTCGCTGGCGCCGAACGTCCAGATGCAGCTGCGCACGATCCCGCTGACCCGCTGGACCGAACAACGGAAGCGCAACGACTGGTAATCGCTGAACTCCCCACCGCAGAAGGTATCGCCACAGATCTGGTCGAAGTCGTGCTCCAGCCGCTGCTCCAGGTCGATGAACGCCTCCCAGCCCTCGCCGTTGGCGGGCCAGTCCACCGCATCGACGAAGGCCGGCGCGGCGGAGGTGGCCGTGGCGGCGGGAGCCAGAATGGACAACGACAAGACGACGAGGACGCGGGCAAGCCTGTACATGGGCACTCTCCGTAGCTGGGATGTGCCGTCAGCGTGCGCCGGGGCAAGCGCCGCCGGCATCGGAGAGCTCCCCGCGTCGCGTGCGGACTATGCCGCGGCCGGCCATCGGAAGCCTGCCCATTCAGGGTCGCTGCAGCGCAACAGCCGAACGCGTAGAATCGCGCTCCACACACTGCTGATGCCTCGGAGCTACGCGCATGGGTCTTGAACTGGTCACCTCTGGCAAGAATCTGCCGGAAGAAATCAACGTCGTCATCGAAATCCCCAAGGATTCCGAGCCAGTCAAGTACGAAGTGGATAAGGCCAGCGGCGCGATCTTCGTCGACCGCATCCTGTCCACCCCGATGCGCTATCCCTGCAACTACGGCTACGTGCCCAACACCCTGTGCGGCGACGGCGATCCGGCCGATGTCCTGGTGGTGCTGCCGTTGCCGCTGGTGCCGGGCTCGGTGGTGCGGTGCCGCCCGGTCGGCGTGTTGCGCATGAGCGACGAAGCCGGCAGCGACGAAAAGATCCTGGCAGTGCCGATCGAGAAGATCTTCTCCGGCTACGCGCACATCGAGGACATCAACCAGGTCTCCAGCCACTGGATGGAGCGCATCGGCCACTTCTTCGAACATTACAAGGATCTGGAGAAGGGCAAGTGGGTCAAGCTGGACGGCTGGGGCGGCGCGGTGGAAGCCAAGCGCATCCTGGTGGAAGCGGTGGAACGCTTCAACTCCGACGTGCCCTGATCCATTCAGCCCTGCAACGGCCCTGCAGGCATGGGGGGATCGGGATCACGCTTTCGGCGTGATCCCGGTGACCGCTGGCGGCAGATTGGGTACATTGCCGACAGCGTTTGGCCGGTGTCTGTCACCGGTGACTTCTGGGGAAGTGTCTTGCGTATTCTGTTTGTTGGGGACGAAGCCAGCCTTCCGTCCGACCTGATCGATTATGTCGCCGATCTCGGCGAGCAGTGGCAGGCGCAGCAGGTCGCCGATGGCAATTCGGCGATCGAGGCTGCCGCGCTGTCGCCCTTCGATGCGGTGATCGTTGCGCCGGTCCTGCCGGACCTGACTGCGGCGACCTTGCTGGGGCAGATCCGTACCCTGCGACCGGACACGATCCGGATTGCGTTGATCGACGCCCAGGATGGCCAGCGGACGCCACCGGCCCGCATCATCGGCGTGGCGCATCGGTTCCTGCCGATGCCGTTGGCGCCGGAAGTGCTGCTCGAGGCGGTCACCAGCCTGGAAGAATTACGCGATCTGCTCGGCAATCCGCGCCTGCGCGCGGCGATCGGCCGGATCGAGAAACTGCCTTCGCCGCCGCACCTGTATCTGAGCCTGATGCATGCGCTGGAAGAAGACGATGGTGCCGACGCGGCCGATATCGCCAAGCTGATCGCGGGCGACCCGGCGATCGCCGCCAAGGTGCTGCAGTTGTGCAACTCGGCGTTCTTCTCCGGCGGCCGCAGCATTACCGATCTGCGCACGGCGGTCACCCGTCTGGGCGTCGCGACGCTGCGCGATCTGGTGCTTGCCAGCGAAGTGTTCTCGGTGCAGACCCTGACGCCCGCCGAACGTAGCGCGATGCAACGGCGCGCCCTGCTTTCTTCGCGGCTGGCGGCCAAGGTATTGCCGCCGACCAGCGCGGAACTGGGCTCCACCGCGGCCTTGCTGGCCGATATCGGCCTGCTGCTGCCGGGTGTGCGCGACGAACGCGAGCCGACGCCGGAGGGCGGCGACGAGCGCCTGGGCCATACCGAAGCCGGCGCCTATCTGCTCGGCCTGTGGGGCCTGCCGATGCCGATCATCGAGGCGGTCGCCTTCCATCGGCACCCGCAGCGTTCCAGCCTGCGCAGTTTCTGGGTCACCGGCGCGGTCCATGTGGCCACGGCGCTGGCCAGCGGCGAAACGGTGGACGAGGAGTATCTGTCCAGGGTCGGCGTGATCTCGCGCCTGCCCACCTGGCGCGAACAGGCCGATACCCTGCTGGGGCTTGCCGAGGCGTGATCGGCTGATCGCACTGGCGACCGGAATGGAAAAGGCGCGATCGGATCGCGCCTTTTTTCGTTGCCACCTCGCTCGCAGGCCGGGCGCCGGTCTCGCATGCATGGCCGGCCCCGCACTCCGACGCTGGCGGGCTCGGCCGTTCCCACCCTGCACCGCTGGCTGTGCCGGCAGGAGCGCCTGCCGGACGCTGGCACCGCTCAGTTGGCAGCCGGCTTCAGGACACACGGCCCTGCATTTGTCGCATGTCCTGCAGCGGCTCATCTTGCAGCGGCCAGCGTAGAAACCCCGCCTTTCCGGCAGACGCCATCCTGCCAGCGCATCGTTCCGTTGAGCGTCTGTCGGCTGCGTCAACGACACGCTCCAGTGCGAGACCCCGCTACTCGCGACGAAGCCGCACATAAAAAAAGCGGGCCTTTCGGCCCGCTTTCTTGTTGCGACGCTTCGATGATCAGAAGCGCTGGTTATACTGCACGAACAGGAAGCGGTCGTAGTCCAGCATCGGGTCGATCGCAGCGGTGCTGCTGTTGGTGATCGAGTAGGTCACCGGCGGCTGCCTGTTCCAGATGTTGCGTGCACCAACGGTCACG
Source organism: Xanthomonas sp. NCPPB 1067 (assembly GCF_020783795.1). Taxonomy (NCBI): domain Bacteria; kingdom Pseudomonadati; phylum Pseudomonadota; class Gammaproteobacteria; order Lysobacterales; family Lysobacteraceae; genus Xanthomonas; species Xanthomonas sp. NCPPB 1067. The sequence goes on along the minus strand of NZ_JAJGQG010000003.1, from coordinate 77,677 downwards.
CTGCCATCCCACGGAGCCTGCCAGGTCACGGAGACGTCCTGGTAGGAGATCGAACCCTTCTTGTTGGCGCCCGTACCGCCGCCCCAACCCGGATTCGGGGTCTGGTAGTTCGGGTCGTTGCACTCGATACCTGCCGAGGCATCCCAGCAGTAATCGCGGAAACCGCCGTAGTAGCGCAGGTTCCAGTTGGCCGACAGCGAACCCAGCGACCAATCCACACCCAGGGTGGCGCGCACGCGCGGGAAGTTCCAGTAGCCGGCCGAATTCGCCCAATCCGCACCCGACTCGGCCTGCGACTTGTAGGTCGCCAGGTAGTTGGTGTCCAGGTTGAAGGCGAACTTGCCGTACGCGGTTTCCGGCATGCGGTAACGCACACCGAAGTTGTAGCCTTCGGTTTCCAGACGACCCAGGTTGACGTTGCCGCGGCTCAGCGTGGTGACCTGGCCGCTGATCGGGTCACGACCGTAGTCGGCGCAGTAGCTGGCCAGGCTGTTGAGGTAGCAGTTGTTCAACACATCGTTGGCCGTCAGCGACGTGATGATGTTGGAGATCGAAATGCGGTACCAGTCCAGCGAGAGGTCCAGGCCCTGTACCCACTGCGGGCTGTACACCATGCCCACGGTGCGGGTGATGCTGTATTCCGGCTCCAGCTCCGTGTTGCCCACGCCGGAATTGAACGGTGCGTTGCCCTGCACGTCGCGGCGGGTCACCGGGTTGCCCGCAGTGTCGGTCTGGCGGTAACCGGCCGGCAGGCCTTCGCCGGCACAGCGTGCTGCCACGCCCGCATTGCCCAGCGAGCCGAAGGTGGCATCGCACGGATCGGTGAAGCTATCGAAGGTCTGAGAACCGCCACCGAAGGTGTCCGACAGCGTCGGCGCACGGAAGCCGGTGCCGTAGGTACCGCGCACCAGCAGGTCGTCGATCGGCTTCCAGGTGAAGCTGAACTTGCTGTTGGTGGTGTCGCCAAAGCGGCTGTAGTTGCTGTAGCGCGCGGCCACGTCGAACGACAGCTCCTTGGCGCCCGGCAGATCGCTCAGCACCGGGATCAGCAGTTCCAGGTAGGCTTCGTTGGTCTGGTAGCGACCTTCGGTCGCCTGCGCCGCCAGGTCGGTGGTGTAACCGGCGCTGGACAGCTGATCCGGATAGTCGTAACCGCTGATCTGGCGATGTTCGAAGCCTGCTGCGAAGCCCAGCTCACCGGCCGGCAGTTCGACCAGGCCACCGGTGATGTTGGCGGTCCACTGCTTGCTCAGGCTCTGCTGCGTGGACTGGCCCAGCGCATTGATGTACTGCAGTGCGTTCGGCGTGGAAGCCGACGGGCCGCCCAGGATGTTGAACGGGGTGCACTGGCCCAGCGCGTTGCTGGTGCCCAGTGCGATCGGAGCCGCTGCGGTACCGCACTGCACCTGGCCCTGCGCATTGAGGAACGACGGGCCGAGCGCCTTCTGCAACGCCAGCAGGTTGATGTTGCCGCGCGAAACCTGCGTCACATCGTACTTGTTGTAGTTGAAGCCGACATCCCAGTTCCAGCCGTGGCTGCCGACGTCGAACACGCCTTCGAGCGCCGCATCGAAGTGCAGGGTCTTGACGTTGCTTTCGGTGGTGCGCGGCAACTCGATGGTACGACGGAACCAGCTGGTGATGTCCTGGCCGACCGGGTTGTAGTAGCTGCTGCCGCTGATCGCCACCGGGAACTGCGGCTGCGACGTCGCCTGCAACGGATAACCGGCAATCTGGCGGTTGGACGTACGCTCCGAGTACATCGCCGTGGACTTGAAGGTGATGTTGTCGGTGATGTTGTAGCTGCCGGTGGTGAAGATCGACTTATTCTTGCTGGACTGCTGCAGCATCATCTGGTCGACGGAATTGTAGTAGTCGTCCGTACCTGCGCCGACGTGATAGTTCGACAGGCTACGCGAATCGGCGCCGACGCCCTTGCCGTCGAACGAACCGGTATGGTTGAGAACCCACTGATTGGGCGACCATGTGCCTTCGCCGGCACCCACGACATTGCCGTCGGCATCGAAATAGTTACCAGCGCCAGGCGTACCCACTGCACGCGGATCGTTGAAACGACCCCACGGGCCGGTCGCGCTCAGGCTGTCCTCGATGTGGTTCGGGCCGGCCGAGTAACGGGTCAGCGCACGGTCCTTGGCCCACACCGGATCTTCGTTGGTGTAGTTGGCGCCGAACACCAGCGAGGCGCGGTCGGTGGTGGTGCCGGCGGTGAAGGAGTACTGCTCCTTGGAACCGTCGCCGCGACCGTTCTGACCGAAGTACGCCGAAGCTTCGGCGCCGTCGTAGTTCTGACGCAGGATGATGTTGACCACACCGGCCACGGCATCGGAGCCGTAGATCGCCGAGGCGCCGTCCTTCAGGACTTCGATGCGCTCGATCAGCGAGCTGGGGATGGTCGACATGTCGGTCAGGCCGTTCAGGCTGCTGGTCCAACGCTTGCCGTTCACCAGCACCAGGGTGCGGTTCTCGTTCAAGTTGTACAGGTTGACGTACTGGCCACCCTGCTCCGGATCGGAGGTCAGCACCGCCGCCTTGCTATAGGTCTGGGTGCCGGCGATCGACAGGTTCTGAAGGATGTCGCCGACGCTGACCAGACCGGACTTCTGGATGTCCTGCTGGGACACGGTGAACACCGGCTGCGCGGTTTCCACGTCGACCGAGCGAATGCGCGAGCCGGTGATTTCGATGCGATCCAGCGTCGTGGTCGACGGGGCGGACTGCTCTTGTGCATTGGCGGCAAACGCCGGCGTCAACGCGATCGCAATACCGGCGGGCAACAGGCCCAGCCGCACTGCGGAGGTGCGAAGGTTCATCAATCTCTCCAGGGTTCGTTAGTGGCGCGTTAAGCGCCCCTGTGCAAATTACGTTTGCGTGAACGCCGTCGCTTTGCGGGTCACGTTCCGTGGCTTTGCCGAATCTGGCGGGATGGCCGCCTGGTCGCGGTAATGGGAGGCGGAGACACCGAAGCGCGCACGGAACGCGCGCGCGAAACTGCAGCAGTTGTCGAAGCCGCTGGCGGCCGCGACCTCACCGATCATCATCGAGGTATCGCGCAGCAGATCCGACGCGCGCTCCAGGCGCAGGCGCGCCGACAAGGCCTGCGGACTTTCCTCGTACAGGCTCTGGAAGGTCTTGGAGACGTACCAGCTGGAGAAGTTGGTCAGCTGCGCCAACTCGCTGATGCGCACCACGCGGTCGCTATTGCCTTCCAGATAGAGACGGGCGCGCTGCATGCGGCCGAAGACCTGGCGGCGACGACTGCGCGAGCGGCCCGGGCAGCGTTGTTCCTGCTCGATGAAACTGCGTTGCATGGCGGCCAGGTGCAACAGCAGCGGCCGTGCCGAGGCGCTGTCGCTTTGCGTGGCCGCGTTGCGCCACAGTCGCAACGCGATGCGCAGATCGTTGCGCGCGAGCTGGCTGCGTCCCGGGTACAGCGTGGCATCGGTCAATTCGGCCAGCGACTGCAGGCTGTCGCCATCCAGACCCACCCCAACACACAAGGCGCCGCGATCTGCCTGCACGGTGGGATGGGAATCCTTGTCGAAGGCGATCCAGTCGCCTGCACGCAGCCGGAAGCGACCCTCCTTGGATTCCACCCAGGCGCGTCCGCGCAACTGCACCCACAAAGTGAAGGTGGCAGAGACTGTGCGGATGCTGCCCAGCCGCGACACCGCCAGACAGGTGGTCGGCGCCGACTCGCCGGCGGTGTCCAGCGTCAGCGCGAGACCGCGATCGGCAGTGATGACCTGTTGCATGTTGGCAGCCCCCTGTACGAAAGAGGGCGCATTGTTTTGCCGAATCTGGCGCCGGTCAGGAAGTTCCGACGAAACCCTGCCGAAATCGCCACGAAGCCTTTCCGAGAAAGTTACGAGGCCATTTTTCTCAGCAGGATCAGCAAGTTGGAGAGCACACCCAAGTTCGCGACGGGGCGCTCCGGCAGCGTCATATGGGCGATCGCGCTGCCATCTTCTGCCGCCAGTGCCACATACAGCGCACCGCTGTGCTGATCCACGCTGAAGCCGTTGATGGTGGTGAACTTGGTCGCATCCAGGCATCGCCCGCTGCCACCACTACGCAGCATCGCATCGAAGGTGGCGCAGCTGTCGGTGGGCGAGAGATAGTGCACCTGCCCCGCAATGCCTGGCGCCCAGGCGCGATAGCGCCAGCGCGACGGCTGCTGCGGATCGATCGCCTGCAAGGTATCGGCTGCCAACGATGGCGCGATCTGCCACAAGCCGCCGCGGCTCAGCCGCGTCAACAACAGCTGGCCGCTGTGCCGGTCCAGACGCACCTGCGAGACATCCGGCAACGAGGCCAACGCACGCCACGGGCTGCTGCGCCGATCGTACAGGGTGGCGAAGGTGTGTCCATCCTCGGCCGCGGCGACCACCAACAGACGGTCGGGATCGGGCAGATGGATCGCCTGAAGCGGCCGCGGCTGCGGGACTGGCAGGCGCACCGCCTCCCCGGTTTCCGGGGTCACCTCGAACAGCGCAGCATGCCCCCGCGCATCGCTGCCGCTGACCAGCACCTGCCGCGCATCGGCCGACCAGTCGGCCGCCTGCCGCGCATCCGGTCGCACGCCTTCGATCAGACGCACCGAGCCCGGGCGGGTGACATCGCCCCACCACAATCCGTAGGCGCCTGAGCGATCGGAGGCGAAGATCAGCTGGCGGCCGTCGGGCGCGATCACGGGATGGTCGTCGCGCCCGCTGGAGACGAACAACCGCCGCCGGAGGTAACCGCCGTTCATGGGATCCTGGATGACCTGATACACGCCGAACAAGGGCCTGCGTTGCACGAACACCAGATGGCCCTGCGCAACGTCCGGGGCCTGGGCATCGTCCACCCCGAGATCGTGCAGGCTGCGATCGCCCAGATCGAGCCGATACAAACGCGACTCGCTGTCCACCCGGCGCCCGAAGACCACCCCGCTGCCGTCCGGCAGCCAGCTCCAGCCGCGGATGTCGGCGTTGTCGTAGGTCAAGCGCTCGGCACCACCGCCCTGCGCGGGAATCCTCCACAGATCGCCCAGTTGCGGGTTACGCAGGAACACGATCCAGCGCCCGTCGGGCGAATAGCGCGGCGCGTAATCGAAGTCGTCGGTGCCGGCACTGTAGCGCAGGGTCTGCCACTGACCACTGTCCAGATCCAGACGCCGGATACGCGCAGATCCCTGCGCGCCGCTCATGCTGCCGAACAGCAGCGCGCGCCCGTCCGGCGACCAGCTGAAACTGAGCATGTCCGCGCCGTCGCAGCGCGCTACCTCACGCGCGGCCGTTCCGGTCGCAGCGGCGATCATGATCCGGCACCTGCCATCGGGCGACTGCCGGGAGAACGCGATATCGCGCCCATCCGGCGACCACGCCGGTAGCCGATCGGAAACGCCGGGCGCAGGCGTCTGCAGCACGCGGGGATACGCGTTGTCGGTGCGCTTGACCAGGATCGACGTAGTCAGGCGACCTTCGGTCAGCGAGGCATAGGCCACCATGGAGCCGTCGGGCGACAGGCTGGGGGTGAGATCGAAGCCGCCACCGGTGGTGATGACCTGGTAAGGCCGTTTGGGACTGCCCGGCACGGTGGCCGAGGCCGCGCTGGAAGAGGACGTCGGCGCACGCAGCCACAGCATCCACCCTGCCAGGCTCGCCACCAGCAGCACGGCCAGGGACGTGATGATCGAGACCTTCCAGCGCCCCCGCGCCCCTTTCGAATCCGCAGCGCTGGATGCGTCGGTCGAAGGCGGGCGCGCGCCCGCTGCCACCGTGTCATCGGCGGCAGCGACCGCAGGGGCCGTCTCGACTGGCGACACTTGCTGCGCAGGCAACGCAGCCGGAAGCGCGTGCGCCGACTCGGACGCATGCGCCTCCCACACCACTGGTGCGATCAGGCGGTAACCGGTCTTGGCGATGGTCTCGATATGCTGGGAACGCTCGCTGCCCTGGCTGGCGAAGGCCTTGCGCAGCTGCGTCACCGCCTGGGTCACCACATCGTTGGTGGGCAAGGTATCCGGCCAGACCTCCGTCAGCAGTTGCTCACGACTGACCACCTGCCCGGGCTGACGTGCCAGCGTCAGCAGCACCGCCAACGACTTCGGCGCCAACCGCAGCACGCGCCGCGCGCCGGGCACATGCACCTCGCGAGAAGTCACATCGACCACGCACTCCCCGACGTACAGCCGGGCAGCGGGCATGGCATTGGCGGGAGGGACACTCATCGGCAAGGAAACGCATCGCACGCAAAGAGACGACAAAGGGCGCAACGCGCGGTCGCGCGAAACGCCAAATTCAGCAAAGGACCACGACCGACTGTGTCATGCATCCATTTGGTGCAAATTTTACCCTATGCGCCGTTGCTTCCTATGACAGGCGGCGACGTCAGGCTCTCTCTCTCTCGCCGACGAATTCGAATAATCACGATGTTCTCTTCGCGCCTTCTGGCGCGATTTTTTTATCTGCGATTCAGCTCGAGCGCCCGAGACCCTTGCACGCCGGAACCGGTTGCAGAACGACCGCACGGCGGCACTTGCGCATCGCCGTGCGATCTGCACAACTAAAACTGAACTAGCGCTAAGCGACCGCTACCCGACGTAGTGACCGCGCCGGCCGTGCGCGCTTAGGACGCACGATAGACCTGCGCGCCCTGGGCCAGGAATTGCGCCGCCTTCTCTTCCATTCCGGCTGCCAGTGCCCGCTCCTCGCCTACCCCGTGTTCGGCTGCGTAATCGCGTACGTCCTGGGTGATCTTCATCGAACAGAAATGCGGCCCGCACATCGAACAGAAGTGCGCGAGCTTGTGCGCGTCCTTCGGAAGGGTTTCGTCGTGGAACTCCTTGGCCTTGACCGGATCCAGGCCGAGATGGAATTGGTCTTCCCAGCGAAACTCGAAGCGCGCCTTGCTCAGCGCGTTGTCGCGCACCTGTGCGCCCGGATGGCCCTTGGCAAGATCGGCCGCGTGCGCGGCGATCTTGTAGGCCATGATGCCGTCGCGCACGTCCTGCCGGTTGGGTAGGCCCAGGTGTTCCTTGGGCGTGACATAGCACAGCATCGCCGTGCCGTACCAACCGATCATGGCCGCCCCGATCGCGCTGGTGATGTGGTCGTAGCCCGGCGCGATATCGGTGGTCAGCGGCCCCAGCGTGTAGAACGGCGCCTCACCGCACTCGCGCAACTGTTTGTCCATGTTTTCCTTGATCAGTTGCATCGGCACGTGGCCGGGACCTTCGATCATGGTCTGCACGTCGTGCTTCCAGGCCACCCGGGTCAACTCGCCGAGCGTTTCCAGTTCGCCGAACTGCGCCGCATCGTTGGCGTCGGCGATGCAGCCAGGACGCAGGCCATCACCCAACGAAAAGGCCACGTCGTAGGCCTTCATGATGTCGCAGATGTCTTCGAAGTGGGTGTAGAGGAAGTTTTCCTTGTGATGGGCCAGGCACCACTTGGCCAGGATGGAACCACCGCGCGACACGATGCCGGTGAGGCGTCTGGCAGTCAGCGGCACGTAGCGCAGCAGCACGCCGGCATGGATGGTGAAGTAGTCCACGCCTTGTTCGGCCTGCTCGATCAGGGTGTCGCGGAAGATCTCCCAGGTGAGTTCTTCGGCGCGCCCGTCGACCTTTTCCAACGCCTGGTAGATCGGCACCGTCCCGATCGGCACCGGCGAATTGCGGATGATCCACTCGCGCGTCTCGTGGATGTGCTTGCCGGTGGACAGATCCATCACCGTGTCGCCGCCCCAGCGGATCGCCCACACCAGTTTTTCCACCTCTTCGGCGATACCGGACGACACCGCGCTGCTGCCGATGTTGGCGTTGATCTTGGTCAGGAAGTTACGGCCGATGATCATCGGCTCGCTCTCGGGATGATTGATGTTGTTGGGCAGGATCGCACGGCCGCGCGCGATCTCCTGCCGCACGAATTCCGGCGTGATGCGCTGCTGGATCGCGGCACCGAAAGGCTCGCCTGGATGCTGCTGGCGCAGCACCGCATCGGCGACGGACTCCAGCCGCTGGTTTTCGCGAATGGCCACGAATTCCATCTCGGGAGTGACGATGCCGCGGCGCGCGTAGTGCATCTGGGTGACATTGGCGCCGGCGCGTGCGACACGCGGCAGGTGCCGCGCGGGAAAGCGCACCGCGTCCAGCCGCGCATCCTGCTCGCGACCGCGTCCGAAGCTGGAACTGAGCCGATCCAGGGCCACGGTATCGCCACGTTCGGCGATCCAGCCCGCGCGCAGCGGTGCCAGCCCGGCGGCCAGATCGATCGCCGCCTGTGGATCGGTGTACGGCCCAGAGGTGTCGTAGACGCTGAGCGGCGGGTTGTCTTCGCCGCCGAACAGGGTCGGAGTGCGGGTCAGGGCGATCTCGCGCATCGGCACCTGCAGATCCGGGCGCGAGCCCTGCACGAAGATCTTGCGCGAACCGGGAATCGGCTGGGTCACAGCCCCGGAAAGGGATTGGGTGTGTTGCTGCAAAACGGTGGGCGCGGCATTCATGGCATTCGTCCTGTGTGCTGGAAGACCAGCACCGAGGGCGCTGGCTCTGCGAGGGAATCGCAGTACGGACGAAGCGGCGGCGCTCAACACGCAAGGCCCGTGCAGGCACGGACCATCGCATCTAACGAAGCTTCCCTACGCCGGTATGAGCCGGATCAGGTTCGAAGGGACTATCTCAACCGCAACACTGCTGCGGTACCCCCACTTCGGTGCAAATTAGAACACGAAACGCAGCAGCCAAGCGCCGCCCGCCTTACGCGCCGGCACGCGTGCGCGGTGCATCCCGCTCTGGACGCGCCCAGACCCTTGCGCCATGCTCCGCGCCTGCTTGCACGCCACTCTGCCCATGAACTCCAGCGTCTCACGCCGCCCGTTGACTCACGCCGAAGCCGACGCGTTGCAGGCACGTTGCCCAGCCGGTTGGGAGTACCTGCGCTTGCGTGGCGGCGAGGACGGCTTCGATGCCTGCGATGGCCCACTGCGGATCGATGGGGCACTGGAAATCGAGGAGAACGTGCTCGTGGTTCTGGGCGACGTCGAGTGCGACATCCTGTTCGTCAACGATATCGCCAGCCTGATCGTCGCCGGGGAACTGCGCGCCCAGGCGATCATCGCCAACGGTGGCCTCCACGTGCTTGGCGACCTCGACTGCCAGACCCTGGTCGGTCTGTCCTATGGCGATCGTATCTTCGGCTGCACCGGGCGTGCCCGCGTGGGCACGCTGATCGAGGACGCGCATACTTTCGACTTCGTCGGCACATTCGAAGCCGACCTGATCGCGCCGCAGTCCAACGTCATCGCTGTGCCGGAGAACGCACGCATCGCCCGCGATTTCCGCCACGGCATGGACGCGCAGCAGGCGCGGGAGGCCTTCGTGGAGAGCGTACTGGAGGATGGCGCGCTCGACGTCGACCGTGTCTGCAGCGTGCTATGGGAAGGCCGCTCGCCGTTGCGTTGAACACGTACCGCTGTGCCCCCCTCTCGAATGCAGCGACGCTAGCGCGGTATCGAGGGTCTTTTCCAACCCGGCCTTCGTCCCCACAAACCCGAGCATTGCGCCAACAGGCCGCGCCTGGAACGCGCGCAGACGCCCCTGTCAGCCGGCGGCTGCTCGCCCGCGCTCACTCCAGGGTGTACCCCACCCGCAGGCCGCCCCAGTGCTTGCGGCCCACGAAGATCGGCGCAGACAGATCGAACATGATCTGCCCGGTGTCGCGGCGGTAGACCTGCAGGCGGTACGGGTCGGTGTGTGCGCCGACGCTGCGGCCGACTCGGTCGGTGAACTTGCGCTTGGTGCGGTTGCCGACCAGATCGCGCTTGGGGTCGCCGGTCAACGGCTGGGTGAAACGCAGGTTGTGGGTGGGCACGTAGCCGTCGGGATTGGCGCAGATCGCAAACACGATCCACGGATGCGCCTCCAGCAGCGGCTCCTGCAGCGGCGGAAGCACGTGATCGCACACCGCGTCGAAGTCGGTGCTGAACTTGGCCGGCTCCACGCCGGGGATCGGAGTATAGGTGCGCGCGAACAACGCCGCCTCGTCGATCTGGCCGCGTGCCATCGCCTGTGCCAGGGCCGTGCCGATCTTGCCTGCCGTGGCGACGGCCAGTTCCTTGACGCGCGCATGCCGCGGCACCTGCAACGGGTCCGCCGGCAGTCGGAACAGCCCCACGCAATCGCGCAGGGTCTCGGTGCCGCGCTCCAGCGCTTCGCTGCGTTCGGCCACATGGGCGGCGTGCTGCAGATTGCTGCGACCCAGCGCGACCACACCATCCACCGCGTGCTCGATCCCGCGAATCTCCCCATCCTGCGCCTGGATGCGCCCGGCCACCGTGGTCATCGCGGCACTGGCCTGGCCAAGCACGCGGGTGATGCCGTCGAGCACCGCTTCGGTGCCGCGCGCGGAGGCCGCACCTTCGCCTACCGCGGCGCTGGTTTCGGCCAGGATCGCGCGTACATCGCGCGCCGCAGTGGCAGCGCGTTCGGCCAGCCGGCGGATCTCGGTGGCCACGACGGCGAAGCCGCGCCCGGCCTCGCCGGCATGCGCGGCCTCGATACTGGCGTTGATCGACAGAATATTGGTCTGGAAGGCCACCGAGTCGATGACCTCGATGACCTCGCCAGCGCGTGCGGCCCGCCGTTCCACTTCGTGCATCGCCTGGCCCAGCGCATGCGCCGCGGCCACGCCCTGGCGTGCGCTGTCGTCGGCGCTGGCCGCCAACGCGATCACCTGCGCCAGTTCGGCGTTGACGTCCTGCAGGCTGGACGAGAGCCGCTCCACAGCCATGCGCGCCCCATCCAGCGCGTCGGTCTGCGCCTGCGACTGGCGCACCATTTCGTCGTTCTCGGCCACCAGCGGCGGCACTTCGGCGGCGATCTGTACCGACAGCGCCACGGCCTGGCGGATCGCTTCGGCCAGGTTGCCGAAGCCGGCCTGCAGTCGGCGGCCCATCTCGGTCTCCGCCAGGCCTGGTGGCAACAGCAATTCCAGTTCGCACCCGGCCAGCGCCTGCGCGGTGCGCTCCAGCACCGTGCGGTCTTCGTGCTCGGCCTGCAGGCGCGCCACCAGCGGTTGCAGCAGGGGCGAGATCGGCACCGGACGGCTGTCTTCGGCCAGACGCGTGGCTTCGCGCAGCAGGATCGCGGTTTCCACATGCGGCAACGACAGCATCCAGCCGCCATGCTCACGGTCGCGCACGTAGCGCACGCGCCGGGCCGGATCGTCGCCCGGTGCGGCCCACACGCCTTCGTCACCGACCAGATCGGCCGCAGCCAATCCCCATAACACCGTCGCCGGCGCGCCAATCAGATCGCTGGCAGTCGTACCCAGCACATCCAGGCCGACACGGTTGCAGGCCACGACCTGGGCAGCGGCCGACAGGCGCAGCAACGCCACCGGGGCATCGGGAAGCAGGGCCGCCTGGGTTTGCGACGGCACATCGGGCTGTTGCATCGAGCTCATGGGAATGTCCTGGTCCATCGCTGTCGTTAGCGGCGCGTCGTGGCTGGAGTTGAGCGGCGAACTCGAACCGGGCGGCCTGTTCAGTAGCCGGCGGCCTGTCCGTCCTTGCGGCTCTCCGACGCTCCGTAATAGACGCCGCTGGCCGCATCGCGTGCGATCGCCTGGTAGCCGCCGTACGGACCATCGGCAAAGATCACCCGATGCCCCTTGCGCATCAGTGCGCGGATGGTGTCGTAGGAGAAGCCGGTTTCCAGATTGAGCTCGCCGCCATCGCGCATTGCGGTGGCCTGACCGGTGGGCTCGGTGGAGCCTTCGTGCTGGATACGCGGCGCGTCGCCGGCTTCCTGCAGATTCATGTGGAAGTCCACCAGGTTCATCACGATCTGCACATGCCCCTGCGGCTGCATCGCCCCGCCCATCACGCCAAAGCTCAGCCACGGCTTGCCGTCCTTGGTGACGAAGGCCGGGATGATGGTCTGGAACGGCCGCTTGCCCGGCGCGTAGCCGTTGGGATGGTCCTTCTTCAGCACGAACATCTCGCCGCGATCCTGCAGGATGAAGCCCAAACCGGGTGGCGCCATGCCGCTGCCCATCCCCCGATAGTTGGACTGGATCAGCGACACCATCATGCCGTCGGCATCGGCCACGGTCATGTAGATGGTGTCACCCTCTTCCAGTTGCCTGGGCGTGCCGGGCTGGACTTCCTTGAGCACCTTGTCCATCGAGATCAGCGCGCGGCGCTGGGCCGCGTAGTCCTTGGAGATCAGCCTGGCCAGCGGTGCCGGCTGAAAGGCCGGGTCGGCGTAGAAGCGCGCACGGTCGGCAAACGCCAACTTCTTGGCCTCGGTGAACAAGTGCACGTGTTCAGCCGAACCGAACGGGATCTTGGAAAAATCGTAGCCTTCCAGGATGTTGAGCATCTGCAATGCGGCGATGCCCTGGCTGTTGGGCGGCAATTCCCACACGTCGTAACCGCGGTAGTTGGTGCCGACCGGCTCCACCCACTCGCCTTGATGGCTGGCCATGTCCTCATAGCTGAGGTAGCCACCGTTGGCCTTGAAGTAGGCACCGATGGTGCGCGCGATCCCGCCCTTGTAGAACGCATCGCGGCCGCCGTCGGCGATCTGCTGCAGCGTGTTGGCCAGATTCGGGTTCTTCCACAGCTCCCCCTTGCGCGGGGCGCGGCCATCGATGGTGAACTGCTCCTTGAAGCCGGGGTATTGCGCCAGCCGCGGCACCGAACGATCCCAGTAATAGGCGATGGTCTCGGCGACCGGATGGCCTTCGCGCGCATAGCGGATCGCCGGCGCCAGGTTCTGTGCCATCGGCTTGCGGCCGAAGCGCTCGTGCAGCGCGAACCAGCCGTCCACTGCGCCCGGCACCGAGACCGGCAACGGGCCGGTCGGCGGTATGTCCTTCAGCCCACGGCGCTGGAACTCGGCCAGGGTCAGCGACTTGGGCGAACGGCCCGAACCGTTGTAACCGTAGAGTTTGCTGGTCTTGGGATCCCAGACGATGGCGAACAGATCCCCGCCCACGCCGTTGCCGGTCGGCTCCATCAGGCCCAGCGCCGCATTGGCGGCAATGGCCGCATCCACCGCCGAGCCGCCATCCTTCATCACATCCAGCGCGATCTGGGTGGCCAACGGTTGCGAGGTCGCGGCCATGGCGTGCGGAGCAATGACTTCCGAGCGGGTGGCGAAGGGCTGCCCGGTGATGCGGTCGGCAGCGCCGAGAGGCGGCGCGAGCAGCGCCAGAGCAGAGACCAACAGCACAGGGACGCGACGCATTGCAGGCAACTCCAAAGGACAGGACGGATGGAGACGCCACCATACCAGCGGCCTCGCCTTGCAGCGCTCGATCGCACGCTGCACCGCGCCATGAACCCGCGCAATTGGCGATCCTGATCAGCCCGTCCGGCTGCCGGGCGATGCAGTTTCAGCGGTAACCATGCTGGCGCGCTGCGGCCTGCCGCCACATCGCCGACGCATTCGCAGATGTTTCATCCGCAAGGGTTGACACCTCACTGGCAGCGATGGTTATCTCAGCCACATGTCGCATCGCCCCGCCACCTTGAACGCCTGCCTGTCCGCGCCTTCCGGCGCGTCGGCGTCGCTTCTCGTGCTCGTACTCATTACCTCGCCAACCGGTGCGGGACGAGACTTCGTGTAGGCAACAGACACACAAGGCTTCGATCAGACCCCGCACCGGCAACGGCGCGGGGTTTCGCGTTTCAGGGATCACCAAAAGTTTCGAATGACATGAACGACATCACGGCCACTTCCGCACCATTGTCGACCGACACCCGCAAGCCTGCGGCTGCCCCTGGCTGCCGGTGCCGTGCCCTCGTCCATCCCCGCCTTGTTCAGCCGGCCAGTGCCTGCACTGCCGGCTGATTCGTTTTTCCACTGCCAACCTCGCAAGGATTACTCATGAGCAACCATACCCAACCGAAAATCACGATCATCGGCTACGGCAGCCAGGGCCGCGCGCATGCACTGAACCTGCGCGATTCCGGCTTCGATGTCACCGTCGGCCTGCGCCCGGGCGGCCCCACCGAAGCCAAGGCCCAGGCCGACGGCTTTGCCGTGGTGGCGCCGGCAGAAGCGGTGAAGACCGCCGATCTGGTCGCAGTCCTGACTCCGGACATGGTGCAGAAGAAGCTCTATGAAGACGTCATCGCTCCGAACATGAAACAGGGCGCCTGCCTGCTGTTCGCGCACGGCCTGAACGTGCACTTCGACATGATCACCCCGCGTGCCGACCTGGACGTGGTACTGGTCGCACCGAAGGGCCCGGGCGCGCTGGTGCGTCGCGAGTACGAAATCGGCCGCGGCGTGCCGTGCATCTACGCGGTGTACCAGGACACCAGCGGCAAGGCCGAGCAGTTCGCGTTGACCTACGCGGGCGGCCTCGGCGGCGCACGCGCCAACATCATCAAGACAACTTTCAAGGAAGAGACCGAAACCGACCTGTTCGGCGAACAGGCCGTGCTGTGCGGCGGCGCGTCGTCGCTGGTGCAGGCCGGTTTCGAGGTTCTGGTGGAAGCGGGCTACCAGCCGGAGATCGCATACTACGAAGTACTGCACGAATTGAAGTTGATCGTGGACCTGTTCTACGAAGGCGGCATCACCCGCATGCTGGAATTCGTCTCCGAGACCGCACAGTACGGCGATTATGTCAGCGGTCCGCGCGTGATCGACGCCAGTACCAAGGCGCGCATGAAGGATGTGCTGACCGACATCCAGAACGGCACCTTCACCAAGAACTGGGTGGCCGAATACGAAGCGGGTCTGCCCAACTACAACAAGTTCAAGCAGGCCGATCTGGAGCACCCGATCGAAGAAGTGGGCAAGAAGCTGCGCGCCAAGATGGTATGGCTCAACGGGCAACAGCAGGCCGCTACTGCACCAGCGAATCAACAAGCGGCGTAACTGCCGCCTCCCCCACCGTTTAACACCGAAGGTCCGCAACGCATGAACACCTCCGCACACAGCGCGCCCCGCAATGGCGCGCGCTGGCTGACGCAGGCCCTGGAGGCCGAAGGCGTGGAAACGCTGTTCGGTTATCCGGGCGGCACCATCATGCCGTTCTACGACGCACTGGTGGATTCCAGGCTCAAGCACATCCTGGTCCGCCACGAGCAGGGCGCAGCCCTGGCCGCCAACGGCTATGCCCGCGCCAGCGGTCGGGTAGGCGTATGCGTGGCCACCTCCGGTCCGGGCGCATCCAACCTGGTCACCGGCATCGCCGATGCGATGCTCGACTCGGTGCCGATGATCTGCCTGACCGGCCAGGTCGCCACGCCGTTGCTGGGCACCGATGCGTTTCAGGAACTGGATGTGTTCGGCATGACCATGCCGATCGTCAAGCACAGCTTTCTGGTGCGCAGCGTGGACCAGTTGCCGGAGATGGTGCGCGAGGCGTTCCGGATTGCCCGCGAAGGACGTCCCGGGCCGGTCCTGATCGACCTGCCCAAGGACGTGCAGCTCGCCGATGCGGCGCATCTGCCCGACCACGTACCGGCCGCGGTGGTGCCTCCGCCGGCACCGGCCGACGCACCGCTGGCCGACGCGCTGGCGGCCATTGCCGGCGCCGAACGCCCGATCGTGTACGGCGGCGGCGGCATTGCGCTGGCCGGCGCGGTGGACGCGTTCCGGCGCTTCGTCGAGTCCACCGGCATCCCGACCGCGCTGACCTTGCGCGGTCTCGGCGCCCTGCCGCATGGACACCCGGATTACCTGGGCATGTTGGGCATGCATGGCACCCGCGCGGCCAACATGGCCATCCAGGAATGCGATCTGCTGGTGGTGGTGGGCGCACGCTTCGACGACCGTGCCACCGGCAAATTGAGCGAATTCGCTCCGTTTGCGCGCGTCATCCATCTGGATGCCGACGCCTATGAGATTTCCAAGCTGCGCACCGCCGACATCGCGGTGCCCGGCGACGTGGCAGTGAGCCTGAAGGCGCTCAGCGCTGCGCGTGCCAATTGTCAGGCGTGGCGCACGCGCTGCTTTGCCAACCGCGAAAAGTTCGGTGCGCGCTACGACGCGCCCGGTACCGATGTCTATGCCCCGGCGCTGCTGAAGCGCCTGAGCGAAGTGGCCCCGGCCGACACCATCATTGCCTGCGACGTGGGTCAGCACCAGATGTGGGTGGCCCAGCATTGCCGCTTCAACGACCCGCGCAACCACCTGACCAGCGGCGCCCTCGGCACCATGGGCTTCGGCCTGCCCGCCGCGATGGGCGCCCAGTTTGCCTGCCCCGATCGCACCGTCGTGCTGGTCTCCGGCGATGGCAGCTTCATGATGAACGTACAGGAGCTGGTGACCATTGCGCGCTGCAAGTTGCCGGTGAAGATCGTGCTGCTGGACAACAGCTCGCTGGGCATGGTGCGGCAGTGGCAGGAACTGTTCTTCGCCGAGCGTTACAGCGAGATCGACCTTTCCGACAACCCGGACTTTGCGGCGCTGGCGCAGGTGTTCGGCATTCCGGCCAGGCGCATCGTCACGCGGGGCGAGGTGGATGCGGCGCTGGCCGAGCTGCTGGCCCAGCCCGGTCCCGGCCTGCTGCATGTGGCCATCGATGCACGCGCCAACGTCTGGCCGCTGGTACCGCCCAACAATGCCAACAGCACCATGCTGGACAGCAATCCCGCACACGCGGCCAAGGAGGCGACCCATGCGTTACCGGCTTGATCTGGTGCTGAAGCCGGCCGAAGGCGCACTGGTGCGGGTGATCGGCATGACCGAGCGCCGTGGCTTCCGTCCCTGCGCCATCCAGGGCGCCGCGCACCCGGACGGGTCGGGCCGCTGGCACCTGCAGCTGGACGTGGACAGCAGCCGCCCGCCGGAGACGCTGCGCCTGCAACTGGAAAAGGTCTACGACTGCGAAGCGGTGACGATCACCGCGCTGGAATCGATCGAGGCAGCCGCATGAACGGCCCCACCTCGCACGATCACCACAACGCCATCCGGAGGTCTCTTCTTCCGGATCGGCCAAGCGTGCGCCGCAATGCCTGATTCGGGCCGCTCTTCCGTGCAGGAGCCAGACGTAGGCGACGTCGCCGTCAGTGTGGCCGACGTCCTGGCCGCGCAGGCCCGCCTGCGCAAGTATCTGTCGCCCACGCCACTGCACTACGCCGAACGCTTCGGCGTGTGGTTGAAGCTGGAAAATCTGCAACGCACCGGCTCCTACAAGGTGCGTGGCGCGTTGAATGCCTTGCTGGCAGGGCTGGAGCGCGGCGATGAACGCCCGGTGATCTGCGCCTCGGCCGGCAACCACGCGCAAGGCGTGGCATGGTCGGCATACCGGCTCGGCGTGCAGGCCATCACCGTGATGCCGCATGGCGCACCGCAGACGAAGATCGCCGGCGTGGCCCACTGGGGCGCAACCGTGCGCCAGCACGGCAACAGTTACGACGAAGCATTCGCCTTCGCCCGCGAGCTGGCCGACCAGAACGGCTATCGGTTTCTCTCCGCTTTCGACGACCCGGATGTGATCGCCGGCCAGGGCACGGTGGGTATCGAATTGGCCGCGCATGCCCCGGATGTGGTGATCGTGCCGATCGGCGGCGGCGGCCTGGCATCCGGCATCGCCCTTGCGCTGAAGTCGCAGGGCGTGCGCGTGGTCGGTGCGCAGGTGGAGGGCGTGGACTCCATGGCCCGCGCCGTGCGCGGCGATGTGCGCGAAATCGCGCCCGTGCCCACGCTCGCCGATGGCGTCAAGGTCAAGATTCCCGGCTTCCTCACCCGTCGTCTGTGCGCCAGCCTGCTGGACGATGTCGTCATCGTGCGCGAAGCCGAATTGCGCGAAACCCTGGTGCGGCTGGCACTGGAAGAACACGTCATCGCCGAGGGCGCCGGTGCGCTCGCCCTGGCCGCCGGTCGCCGCGTTGCGGGCAAACGCAAATGTGCGGTCGTCTCTGGCGGTAATATCGACGCAACCGTTCTGGCCACACTCTTGTCCGAAGTGCGGCCGCGTCCGCCACGCAAACCGCGCCGCCGCAATACCGAGCGGCTGCGCAACGAACGCAGCGTCAAGCCGCCCCCACCCGCCGCCGCTGTTTCCCGCCCATCCGCAGTCGCTACAACGCCTGTCAACGCCATCGCAGTAGAGGAGTCTTCCTGGTGAACACGACCGTATCCAACCAGACCCCGCGTATCCGAATTTTCGACACCACCCTGCGCGACGGCGAGCAATCCCCCGGCTGCAGCATGACGCCCCAGCAGAAGCTGGTGATGGCGCGCGCGCTGGATGAGCTCGGCGTGGACATCATCGAAACCGGCTTCCCGGCCAGTTCGCATTCCGATCGCGAAGCGGTAGCGATGATCGGCCGCGAGCTGCGACGCCCCACGCTTGCGGTGCTGTCGCGCTGCCTGCAGGCCGACATCGAAACTTCCGCAAAGGCACTGGAGGCCGCCGCCAATCCGCGCCTGCACGTGTTCCTGTCCACCAGCCCGCTGCACCGCGAGCACAAGCTGCGCATGAACCGCGAGCAGGTGCTGGAATCGGTGCACAGGCACGTGACGCTGGCGCGCAGCTACATCGACGATGTGGAGTTCTCCGCCGAAGACGCCACCCGCACCGAGGAAGACTTCCTGGCCGAGGTCGCCCGCGTGGCGATCGCCGCTGGCGCCACGACCATCAACCTGCCCGACACGGTAGGCTTCACCACGCCGGAAGAGATCCGCGGCATGTTCTCGCGCCTGATCGCCGGTGTGGAAGGCGCCGACAGGGTGATCTTCAGCGCGCACTGCCATAACGACCTGGGCCTGGCGGTGGCCAATTCGCTGGCCGCCATCGAAGGCGGAGCGCGTCAGGTGGAATGCACCATCAACGGCATTGGCGAGCGTGCCGGCAACTGCGCGCTGGAAGAAATCACCATGGCATTGAAGGTGCGTGGTGCGTTCTACAACATCGATACCGACATCAATACCCCACGCATCGTGTCCACCTCGCAGTTGCTGCAGCGCCTGGTCGGCATGCCGGTGCAGCGCAACAAGGCGGTGGTCGGCGGCAATGCGTTCGCGCACGAATCCGGCATCCACCAACACGGCATGCTGCGTCACCGCGGCACCTACGAAATCATGCGCCCGGAAGACGTGGGTTGGGAGTCCTCGCAGATGGTGCTGGGCCGCCACAGCGGACGCGCCGCAGTGGAACAGCGCCTGCGTGCGCTGGGCTACCTGCTGGAGGAAGAAGAGGTCAAGCTGGTATTCGAACAGTTCAAGGCACTGTGCGAGAAGCAGCGCGTGGTCACCGATGCCGACCTGCAGGCATTGATGCAGGATGCCACCGTGCAGGAAGGCTACCGCCTGGCATCGATGACCATCAGCGACGTCGGCAGCCGCGCCAATGCGCTGGTGGAATTGTCCGACCCGGAAGGCAACCGCGTGGCCGAAACCGCGCAGGGCAACGGGCCGGTCGATGCGTTGTTCGGTGCATTGGCGTCGGCCACCGGCGTGAAGCTGGAGCTGGATAGCTACCAGGTGCACAGCGTTGGCATCGGCGCCGACGCGCGCGGCGAGGCCAGCCTGAGCGTGCGTCACGACGGTGTGGAATACGAAGGCACCGGCACCAGCAAGGACATCATCGAAGCCAGTGCGCTGGCGTGGCTGGATGTGGCCAATCGTCTATTGCGCCAGCGCGAGCGCGGCGTGGTCGCAGGCAAGACCGCTGCGGTGGCGTAACACTGCTCGTTGGTTAGGTGATGCAAGCCTGACGGCCAGCAGAGTGATCTGCTGGCCGTTTTGGTGTTTGGTGACTGGTGATTTGAACGTCTTCTAAGAATGCTTGCTTGCCGATCAGCAGCCGCGAAGAGTGGGAGCGCGGCGCCACATCGATCAATCCCACGCACGACGTTTGCCGGTCCCGCGCGAACGCCTCGTTCACTGAGGGTGCTTGCACGCGTACCGGCATGGGACACGCCGCAAGTACGTCCCTGTAGGCTCTTACGCGGCATCCATGCCGCGTAAGGTCCCACGCCGGTACGCGCGCAAGCACCTCCGGTTTGAGTCGGTAACTGAAGGAAAAGCGTTCCTTGGTTGATTGATCATGCTTTGGAGCGCGCCCTTCGCTGGCGGAATCATGGCAAAGCGACAGACGAACTGCATCGACTATCGACTGCTGAATCGAAAGCATTACGCCTACAACGGGCGTTGCTTGCCCATGAGCAACCGCAAAGAATGGAAGCGCGGTGGCGCGTCCAGGGGCGGGACCATGTGGCAGCATGGATGCCACCACTGAGCCTCCACGGACGGATTTACGACGTGTCCTGCCACTGGATGCGGCACCGCGCCATCGATAAGCCCAAAAACGAAAGCGGCCATCGCCCAAACAGGGCTATGACCGCCAGTACTTCGAAAAAACGATACATCCAACCAAAGCTTTATAACGCAGCCACCACCGCGTCGCCCATTGCCACCGTACCCACCCTGGTCGTGCCTTGGGACCAGATATCGGCAGTGCGCAGGCCTTGGTCGAGCACCTTGCCGACCGCTTGCTCGATCGCATCTGCTGCGGCAGATTGCGCAAACGTATAGCGCAACATCATCGCCACCGACAGAATCGTCGCCAGCGGATTGGCGATGCCCTGCCCCGCAATATCCGGAGCCGAGCCATGGCAGGGTTCGTACATGCCCTTGCTGTCGGCATCCAGTGACGCCGACGGCAGCATGCCGATCGAACCGGTGAGCATCGACGCCTGGTCGGACAAAATGTCGCCGAACATGTTGTCGGTCACGATCACGTCGAACTGCTTGGGCGCGCGCACCAGCTGCATCGCGGCATT
Source organism: Xanthomonas sp. NCPPB 1067 (assembly GCF_020783795.1). NCBI lineage: Bacteria > Pseudomonadati > Pseudomonadota > Gammaproteobacteria > Lysobacterales > Lysobacteraceae > Xanthomonas > Xanthomonas sp. NCPPB 1067. The sequence continues at coordinate 56,917 of NZ_JAJGQG010000003.1, read as the reverse complement.
GTCGACATACATGTGCGACAGCGCGATATCCGGGTAGTCCTTGGCCACTTCTTCGACCACTGCACGCCACAGCTGGCTCGATGCCAGCACATTGGCCTTGTCGACCGAGCACAGCTTCTTGCCGCGCAGGCGCGCCATCTCGAAGCCCGCCTTGGCGATGCGGCGGATCTCGCTTTCGCTGTAGGGCAAGGTGTCGTAGGCCTGGCGCTCGCCATTGTCCAAGGTGCGATTGCCGCGCGGCTGGCCGAAATAGATGCCGCCGGTGAGCTCGCGCAGGATCAGCAGATCCAGCCCGGCCACGATCTCGGGCTTGAGCGTGGACGCCTCGGCCAACTGCGGATACAGCAGGGCCGGGCGCAGGTTCGCGAACAGGCCCAACTGCGAGCGGATCTTCAGCAGCCCGCGCTCGGGGCGCAGCGCCGGGTCGATGGTGTCCCATTGCGGGCCACCCACCGCGCCCAGCAGCACCGCATCGGCAGCGCGCGCGCGCTCCAGCGTTTCATCGGCCAGCGGGCTACCGTACTTGTCGTACGCGGCGCCGCCCAGGTCGTCGTACACCAGGCTGTAGCCAAGACCGTACTGCGCGTCGATCCGCGTCAGCACCTTGACCGCTTCGGCCATGATTTCCGGCCCGATGCCGTCACCGGGAAGAATCAGAATCTGCTTGCTCATGCAATCCTCGTGGGTCGGCGCCGCGGCGCCAGATGTCGATGGGCCGTACCGGCCTGCGTGCAGATCAGCGCAGCGCCCCGAACAGCCAGGGCTGTCGTGCACGATGGGCCTGCTCGAACCGGTCGATCGCCTCGGCGTCCTGCAAGGTCAGGCCGATATCGTCCAGGCCATTGAGCAGGCAATGCTTGCGGAACGCGTCGATCTCGAAGGCGTACTCCACGCCATCGGGCCGGCGCACGCGCTGCGCATCCAGATCCACGGTGAGTTGGTAGCCTTCGGTGCGAAAGCACTGCGCGAACAAGGCATCCACGTCGGCTTCGGCCAGTACGATCGGCAACAGACCGTTCTTGAAGCTGTTGTTGTAGAAGATGTCGGCAAAGCTGGGCGCGATGACCGTGCGGAATCCGTATTCGTCCAGCGCCCACGGCGCATGTTCGCGCGAGGAGCCGCAGCCGAAGTTCTCGCGCGCCAGCAGCACGCTGGCGCCCTGGTAGCGCGGGAAGTTGAGCACGAAATCCGGGTTGAGGGGGCGCGTGCTGTTGTCGCGCCCCGGCTCGCCGATATCCAGGTACCGCCACTCGTCGAACAGGTTGGGCCCGAAACCGGTGCGCTTGATCGATTTCAGGAATTGCTTGGGAATGATCTGGTCGGTGTCGACATTGGCGCGATCCAGCGGCGCCACCAGTCCGGTGTGTTGGGTAAAAGGAGTCATTGAGAGAGGCCGGGATTTGGGATTTGGGATTGGGGATTCGAAAAGGCTGGGGATGGCGGAGCGCTTTTTACGAATCCCGAATCCCCATTCCCGAATCCCCAAGCTCACGCACATCGACAAAATGCCCGCTCACCGCCGCTGCGGCGGCCATCGCCGGGCTGACCAGGTGGGTGCGGCCACCGGCACCCTGGCGACCTTCGAAATTGCGGTTGGAGGTGGAAGCGCAATGCTCGCCGCTGCCCAGCTTGTCCGGATTCATCGCCAGGCACATCGAGCAGCCTGGCTCGCGCCATTCGAAGCCGGCCTCCAGGAATACCTTGTCCAGGCCTTCGGCCTCGGCTTGCGCCTTGACCAGGCCCGAGCCCGGTACCACCAGCGCCTGCTTGATGGTGGAGGCCACCTTGCGGCCCCTGGCAACCGCCGCGGCCGCACGCAGGTCCTCGATGCGCGAATTGGTGCATGAACCGATGAACACGCGATCCAGGCGGATCTCGGTGATCGGCTGGTTGGCGCGCAGGCCCATGTACTTGAGCGCGCGCTCGATCGAGTCGCGCCTGGTCGGATCCGGCTCGGCAGCGGGATCCGGCACCTGCTGATCCACCGCCAGCACCATCTCCGGCGAGGTCCCCCAGCTGACCTGCGGCTTGATGTCCTCGGCACGCAGTTCCACCACCGTGTCGAAGTGCGCGCCTGGGTCGGACACCAGCGTGCGCCACAACGCGACGGCCGCGTCCCATTCGGCGCCCTTGGGTGCGAACGGGCGACCTTGCACGTAGGCAATGGTCTTTTCGTCCACCGCCACCATGCCCACACGCGCCCCGGCTTCGATGGACATGTTGCAGATGGTCATGCGCCCTTCCATCGACAGCTCGGCAATGGCGCTGCCGGCAAATTCCAGCGCATGCCCGTTGCCGCCGGCGGTGCCGATCCTGCCGATCACCGCCAGCACGATGTCCTTGGCGGTGACGCCGAACGGCAAGCTGCCTTCGACGCGCACCTGCATGTTCTTCATCTTCTTGGCGATCAGGCACTGGGTGGCCAGCACGTGCTCGACCTCGGAGGTGCCGATGCCGTGCGCCAGCGCGCCGAATGCGCCGTGCGTGGACGTGTGGGAATCGCCGCAGACCACGGTCATGCCCGGCAAGGTGGCGCCCTGTTCGGGGCCGACCACGTGCACGATGCCCTGGCGGGTATCGTTCATCTTGAACTCGAGGATGCCGAAATCGTCGCAGTTCTCGTCCAGGGTCTGCACCTGCAGCCGCGACACTTCATCGGCGATCGCCTGCAGCCCGCCCTGGCGCTCGGTCCGCGTGGTCGGCACGTTGTGGTCGGGCGTGGCGATGTTGGCATCGATCCGCCATGGCTTGCGCCCGGCCAGACGCAGACCCTCGAAGGCCTGTGGCGAGGTCACTTCATGCAGGATGTGGCGGTCGATGTAGATCAACGACGAGCCGTCATCGCGGCGGGCGACCTCGTGCATTTCCCACAATTTGTCGTACAGGGTCTTGGCAGTCATTGCGTGGTCCGTTGGCGAAGGGTGGGCGAACCCATCTGGCTGGGTTCGATGCTAGGAGCTTGCCTCGGATAACACAAATTCATATTGTTTATTCAAGGAATGAATTATAGGAATGTTTTGGACCTCGCGAATCTGAGCGCGTTCGTGGCGATCGCCGAGAGCGGCAGTTTTTCTGGGGCAGGCGAGTCGCTGCACCTGACCCAACCGGCGGTGAGCAAGCGCATCGCGGTGCTTGAAGCACAACTGTCCGCACGGCTGTTCGATCGCCTGGGCCGCCAGGTCGTGCTGACCGAAGCGGGACAGGCCCTGCTGCCGCGCGCCCAGCGCATCCTGTCAGAGCTGGAAGACACCCGCCGCGTGCTGGAGCATCTGGGTGCGGCAGTCGGCGGCCGTCTGAGCCTGGCCACCAGTCACCATGTCGGCCTGCATCGTCTGCCGGCGCTGCTTCGCCAGTTTGCCGCGCAGCAGCCACAGGCAGCACTGGACATCCAGTTCCTGGATTCGGAGTTGGCATATGCGGCGGTACTGCGCGGCGAGGTGGAGCTGGCGGTGACCACGCTGGCACCTGACACGCGTGCGCCGCTGCGTGCGCAATCGATCTGGCACGACCGCCTGCAGGTCGTCGTCGCCCCGGACCATCCCTTGGCCGGTTTGCGCGAGGTGACGCTGGACGACGTGGCGGCGTATCCAGCGGTCCTGCCGGACGCAGGCACCTTCACCCATCGCATCGTCGCCGGCCTGTTCGCCGATCGTGGGGTGACCCCGCGCCTGCGCATGACCACCAACTATCTGGAAACGATCAAGATGCTGGTCTCGGTGGGCCTGGCCTGGAGCGTGCTGCCCGAGCGCATGATCGACCATCAGATCGTGGCGCTACCGGTGACCGATGTGGCGCTGTCGCGTGAGCTGGGCTGCGTGACCCACGGCGGGCGCACCTTGTCGCGCGCCGCGCAGGCCTTCGTCGCCTTGTTGAACGCGCAGGCCGACACGCCCATGCCCTGAGCGGGGCGCGTACGGACCCTCCAGCCCGGACGCTGGCGCGCTGCTGCGATTACTGGTCCACCAACCGATCGCGCCCCAACCGCTTGGCCTGATACAGCCGGCGATCGGCCAGGGCGAGCAGCTCGCGCCGGGTCGGCGCCTGCCCGCTCATCGCCATGCCCATGCTGGCGGTGCAGCGCACGCTGCTGCCGTGCGCGTCGATCTCGATCGCTGCCAGCCGTTGCCGCATGCCTTCGAACAGCATGCGCGCCTGCGCGGCATCCAGGCCAGTGGCTGCCAGCAGGAATTCTTCGCCGCCGTGGCGCGCGGCAAAACAACGCGCCTGTCCCTGTTCGCTCAGGACTTCGGCGACCGCGCACAACACCGCATCGCCCACCTCGTGGCCGTGCGCATCGTTGATGCGTTTGAAGTGATCGATATCCATCAGCGCCAATGCCAGCGGCGCGCCACCGGCCCGCGCTTCGTCGAACCATTGCTGCAGCACGCGCTCGGCCTCGCGGCGGTTCGGCAGCGCGGTCAACACGTCGTGGCTGGCGCGATACTCCAGCTGGCGCATCAGGGCTTCGCGCTCCTGACTGGCCTGTTGCAGGGCCAGGTTCTTGTCGCTCAACTCGCGTGTCCGCCGATCGATGACGGTGTTGAGCTGGCGCTGCCGATGGCGGTAACTGGCCGTACGCCACAGGTAGAACGCATAGATCAGGCCACCGGCCAGCAGCAGCCCCAGTGCGATCACTTCGCCGCGGCGCCACCACGGTGGGGCCAGCGCGATCATCATGCTGGACTCCCCTTGCAGCGCCGCCTGCCGCCAATCCACCGGCAGCGACATGGCCTGCACCCGAAAACGGAACTGCCCCGGCGGCAGGTTGGTGTATACCGCCTCGGTGGCACCGTCGGCATCCACCCAATCCGGGTCGAATCCCTCCAGCCGGTAGCGGTAGCGCACCTTGTCCGGGCCGCGGAAATTCAACCCCGCATAGCCGATGGCGATGCGACGGGTTTCGGCGCCGAACTGGTGCGGCCCGCTCAGCGGCTGCACCATGCCATCGACCAGCAGACGCTCGAACACGATCGGCACGCGATGCCCCTGCAGGGTACCGACCCGCGCAGGATCGATCACGCCCAGGCCGGCGGAGGTGGGAAACAACAGCTGCCCGGACTGCGTCAACCAGCCGGCCGGCGCGCTGCTGCCGTTGCCCTGGTTGCTGGGCATGCCATCGCTGCGATCCACCACTTCCACGCTCAATTGCTCGCGGGTGCCGGCATCGATCTGATCGAAGTCGCTGCGTGCGACGCGGAACACGCCGTGATTGCTGGACAACCATAGATGACCGCGGCCATCGTCGATCACCCGGAACACCTTGTCGCGCGGCAGTCCGACGCGATGGTCGTAGACGCGGAAGCGTTCGCCGCGCAGGCGCAGCAGGCCGCGATCGCTGGCGATCCACAGATCGCCAGCGGCATCGCGCAGGAAATCGAAGGCGTTCTGTCCGGGGAAGTCCTGCTCGCCCAGCCACGCGCGCGTGCTGCCGTCGGGCGACAACGCGGTCATGCCGCGGTCGGTACCGCTCCACACCACGCCTTGCGCATCACGGTACAGCGCCTGCACCGAACCGTCGGGCACGCCATCTGCAGCGGTGTATCGGTGCGCCTTGCCCTGGCGCCAGCGCACCAGGCCACCGGTGGTGCCGATCCACAGGTCCTCGCCGTCCGGCAGCACCGCACGCACCGACAGCGACGGCAGGCCGTCAGCCGCCCCGATGCGCGTGCGCACCTGGCCCTGCGCATCCAGGCGCAGCACGCCCTGGCTGTACGTTCCGGCCCAGACGCCGCCGTCTCCCGCATCGGCCAGCGACAGCACCGATTGCTCCAGCACGCGTCCATCGTCGCTGGGCAGCAAGGCGACCCGGTCGATCCGGCCGTCGCGCCAGCGATCCAGGCCCACCGCACTGCCCACCCACACCGTGCCGTCGGCGGTCTGCAGGACCGTGCGCACGTAGTCCGACGCCAATCCATCGGCCTGGGTAATGCCGTGCGCGGCGCCTTCGGCGATGCGGAACAGGCCATGCGTGCTGCCGACCCAGATCAGACCTTCGGCATCTTCCAGCAAGGCCGGGCTGGCCACGCCGGAAATGGCGATCTGTTCGTCCTGCGCCTGCGCACTGCTGTGGACCACCAGGGTGCCGGTCGGCAGGCTCATCCACAGATGTCCGCGCCGATCCAGCAGCAAGGCATCCACCCGCTCACCCTGGCGGAAGCGCTGCAGGCCGCCGCCGCGGCTCCACCACCACACGCCGTCATCGCCGGCGACCAGCAGGCCGCCGTTGCGATCGCTGGCCAGGCGTCGCACGGGCGCGGCCCGCATGCCGTGCGCCGCCCCCCAGGCCTCGACCGCCCCTCCCGCCGCCGGCAGGCGATACAGCCCGACCTCGGTGCCGATCCAGACATCGCCGCCGTCGTCGGCCTGCAGGGCGGTGATCCGTGCGCGCGGCAGCCCTGCCTGGCGGCCGATATCCAGCAACCGACCGTCCGGCTCGATGCGGTACAGCGTCTGCGGAGTTCCCACCCATAACGCGCCGTCGGTGCGACGCAGCAGCGCGCTCACCGCCAGATGGCGGGCCGAGGCGTCGCCCAGCTGTCGCCAGCGGCCATCCTGATAGTGGTAGACGCCATCGAAGGCGGTGCCGAACAGCATGCCGGCGCCGTCGCGCACCACCACGAAGACCCCGCCCAGTTCCGCTCCTGGCGTGTTCTGGCGGTCGTAGACGGTGAAATCGCGGCCGTTGAAGCGCGCCACACCTTCCCAGGTGCCGACCCAGATCAGCCCGTCCTCGCCCTGGGCGACGGCGTGCACCAGGTTGTGCGGCAAGCCGTCGTCCATGTTCCAGCGGGTGACGGTGTGATAGGCGGTGTGCTCCAGCGGCTGCGCGGCAGCCGGCAGGATTCCCAGTCCCTGGCAGCACAGCAGGATCCATAGCCAGGCAATGACCGCCCGCGACACGCCTGTGCCGCGAACGCAGCCTGCCTGCGCATCCGCCCCGATCCTGTCCACGCTCCCTTCCCCCGTCCATGCCCGATGGAGTTGCCCTGCGGCAAGCGCCGGCGGGCGTTGCGCCAATCTAGCACCGGGATTTTTGCCCCGCCTTAGGTACATCCCCCACAGCTGCCGGGCGCACCATGACACCGGGAGCATACAAATGTAACCGTGATGGATCATCACGATTGCCATGCGCCGCAGCTGCGAGCGATCGCGTGGAATTCCCGCCATCTGCGCGCGTACTCATCTGCCACGGCGTGGCGGAGATGGGTGGGCCGGATGGGGCGCGCATTCGTGCTGATGCGTTCAGCCCTTCCAGTATAAATATAGAACCGGATGGTCTAGTATTGAGCGCATGTCCAGCTCGCCCCCCCTCAAGTCCAAGGCCAGGAGCAACGGTCCCGGACGTCCCAAAGACCTCGGCAAGCGCGCCGCGATCCTCGACGCTGCGCGCGCCCTGTTCATGGAGCAGGGCTATGCCGGCGTCAGCATGGACGGGATCGCCGCCCAGGCCGGCGTCTCCAAGCTGACCGTGTACAGCCATTTCGGCGACAAGGAGAGCCTGTTTTCCGAGGCCATCCGTGCGCAATGCCAGCACATGATGCCGGACGACCTGTTCGATCACGCGCCCAAGGGTGCATTGCGCGACCAGCTGACCGAGATCGCCCATGCGTTCTTCGCCATGGTCAGCACCGAATCGGCCATTTCCACCCACCGCATGATGATGGCGCCGGGGACCGGCGACGTGCATGTGCGCGAAATGTTCTGGGACGCGGGCCCCAAGCGAACACAACAGGCACTGGCGGACTTTCTGGCCGCGCGGGTGGCCGACGGACAGCTCGACATTCCCGACCTGGCACGCGCCGCTTCGCAGTTCTTCTGCCTGCTCAAGGGCGAACTGTATGCATTGATGATGTGCGGGCTGCACGGCCAACCCAGCCGCGCACAGGTGGATGAGCACATCACCTCGAGTGTGGATTTCTTCTTGAAGGCCTATGCGTCGCGCTGACCGGCCAGCGCCTTTGGTGGCGGTGACTTCCGGCACTGCGCCGGCCGTCGGTGCGCGGCGATGCTAGATGCACCAGCCGCCCCGCGCACCGGTAAAATGTCCGCCCCACCGTGTTGGATAACCGCACCATGACGATCGATTTCACCCAGGCCCGCGAAAAAATGGTCGAACAGCAGATCCGGCCGTGGGACGTGCTGGACCTGCGCGTGCTCGACGTGCTGGCGCGCATGCCGCGCGAAGCTTTCGTGCCGGAGGCCTACAAGACGCTGGCCTATGTCGACGTGGAAATTCCGCTGTCGGCCGGCCACAAGATGATGAAGCCGGTGATCGAAGGCCGCATGCTGCAGGCGCTGGATCTGCAACCGGGCGAAGACGTGCTGGAAGTCGGCACCGGCAGCGGGTTTTCCACTGCCTGCCTGGCAGCACTGGCCCGCGAAGTGGTTAGCCTGGAGATCGACCCGGCATTGGCTGCCGCCGCACGCGCCAACCTGGACCGTACCGGCCTGGGCAGCAACGTCCGCATCGAAACCGCCGACGTCTTCGGCTGGCAGAGCGAGCGTCGCTTCGATGCCATCTGCGTGACCGGCGCCGTCGATACCCTGCCGGTCCAGTGGCTGCAGTGGCTGCGCCCGAACGGCCGGCTGTTCGTGGTGCGCGGTCACGATCCGGTCATGGAAGCGGTCCTGGTCCGTGGCGAGGTCAACGCGCCACGCATCGAATCGTTGTTCGAAACCGACCTCGCCTATCTGCAGGGCGCCGCACCGACGCCCCGATTCCAATTCTGATTCCAAGGAAGCTCCCCCGATGATCCGCCGATCCCTCGCCCTGGCCCTGGCCGCCGCCCTGTCACCGATGGCGGCGCACGCCACCGATCTGCTGCAGGTCTACGAAATGGCCCGCAATGGCGACCCGCAGCTGGCCGTGGCCGAGTCCACCCGGCTGGTGAATCGGGAGGGCCAGGTGCAGGCCCGGGCGGCATTGTTGCCGCAGCTGGATGGGCAGGCGAGCTACAGCAAGGCGCATCGCGAGATCGAAGGGCTGGACGGGCGTATCACCACCTCCTCGCGCTCGCAGCAGATCCAGGGCAGCCAGACCATCTTCAACTGGGCGCAGTTCTCCAATCTGCGCGCGCAGCGCGAGATCGCCAAAGCGGCGGATTTCACCCTGCAGTCGGCCAACAACAATCTGATCACCCGCACCTCGGCGGCGTACTTCCAGGTGTTGGTGGGGATCGAGTCGCTGGCAGCGGCGGAGACCAACGAGGCGGCGGCCAAGAAGCAGTTCGACTTCGCCGACAAGCGTCTGGAGGTCGGCCTGGCGCCGATCACCGACGTGCACGAAGCGCGTGCCCAGTACGACCAGGCGCGCGCCGACACCATCAATGCGCGCAACCTGTTGAAGGACTACTACCAGGCGCTGACCGAACTCACCGGCCAGCCGGTGACGGCCTTGCGCTCGCTGCCGGAGAGCTTCCGCCCCGAGGTGCCGGCGGCCTACGGCAATGTCGATCAATTGGTGGCCACCGCCATCGCCGACAACCCGGAACTCAAAGCGCAGCAGCTGCAGGTGAGCGCCGCCGAAGCGCAGGTCAATGCCGCGCGCGCCGGTCACCTGCCCACCGTGAGTCTGAACGGCAACATCGGGCGGACCAATAGCTGGGGCGGCGGCGCTGCCGAAAGCGGCGTCTTCACCACCCAGGGCCGCGACATCGACACCGACTCCATCGGCTTCACCGTCTCGATTCCGATCTTCGCCGGTGGCGCCACGCAGTCGGCCGTGCGCCAGGCGCTGTCGCGCCGCGATATCCAGCAGGACACCTACGAGCAGCAGAAGCGCGCGCTCGATCGCAATACACGCAATGCCTACCAGACCGTGGTCGCCGGCATCAGCGAGGTGGAAGCGCGCCGTCTGGCCGTGGTTTCGGCGCAGGCGGCCTACGACGCGTCGCAGGTCGGCCTGGAAGTGGGTACCCGCACCGTGTTGGACGTGGTGCAGAACCAGCGCACGCTGTATCAATCGCAGGTGGCCTATGCGCAGGCGCGCTACACCTTCCTGCAGAACCGGCTGTTGCTGGGCCAGGCGATCGGCAAGCTGGATATCGCCGACCTGCAGGACGTCAACCGCCTGTTGTCGCAGGATGCCGAGGCCGGGCTGCAGGGCAGCGGCTCGCTGCAGTAACGCAGCGCAGATGTTGCCGGGAAGGCGGGCTCAGGCCCGCCTTTTTCGTTTGCGACGGCAAGTGCCTGCAGGCGCGTGCACGGCGCCTGAGGTGGCCCCTGCCGACCCGTGATCGCGCGCGAATGGCAGCGCGCTGCTGCGGCTCACGGCAACGCACCCTCGCTGGCCACCGGCGGCAGATCCGGCGCGATCTGCACCAGCGTGCGCGCCACCGCGCCCTTGCCGTTGGCGACCAGCGCCAGGCCGGCGGCGACCATGGCTTCGCGCTGCGCCGGCTCGCTCAGCAGGCGCGCCAGTTCGCGGTGGACACAAGCGGCGTCATCGCAGATGGCAACCGCTTCGGCCTCGCGCATGCGCCGCGAGATTTCGGAGAAGTTGTGCAGATGCGGACCAGTGACCGCTGCGGTGCCCACGGCGGCCGGCTCGAGCAGGTTGTGCCCGCCGATCGGCTGCAGGCTGCCACCGACGAAGGCGACCTGGGCGCACGCATAGAAGCTCATCAGCTCGCCCAGGGTATCGATGACGAATACCGCATCGTGCGCCTGCGGCCACTGCTGCGCCTTGCGCGTGGCCACGCACCAACCACGTTCGCGCGCCAGTGCTTCCACCTTGCCGAAACGTTCGGGGTGACGCGGCGCCCACAGCAACAGCAGATCGGGAAATTGCGCCAGCAGCCGCGCATGGATATCGGCCACCGCCGCTTCCTCGCCTTCATGCGTGCTGGCGGCGATCCACACCGGTCGCGTGGCCGGCACATGCGCGCGGAACTGCGCCACCAGTGCAGGCAATTGCGCAGGCGCGGCGATGTCGAACTTGAGGTTGCCCAGCGCCACCACCTGGTCGGCCCGCGCGCCCAGGGTGATGAAACGCTCTGCATCGTCCTGCGACTGTGCCGCCACGCAGGTCACCGTGCGCAGCGCGCGACTGATCAACGGTGCCAGCACGCGGTAGCCACGCAGCGAGCGTGCCGACAGCCGGGCGTTGAGGATGTACAGCGGAATCCTGCGATCGCGGCAACCGAACAACATGTTCGGCCACAACTCGGTTTCCAGGATCAAGGCCAGCCGCGGGCGGAAATGTTCCAGGAAACGGCCCACGCTGCCGGGCACGTCGTAGGGAAGATAGACGTGATCCACCGCATCACCCCAGACCGCGCGCACGCGCTCGGAGCCGGTCGGCGTGATGGTGGTGATGACCCAGCGGATATCCGGCCGCTGCGCGCGCAAGGCGTTGACCAGCGGCACGGCCGCATTGACCTCGCCCACCGACACCGCATGCACCCAGACGCGCGGGCGGCCGCAGGCATGCGTGTACGACGCGTAGCGCTCGTTCCAGCGATTGAAGTATTCGCGCACGCGGAAGCCGCGCCACACCAGGTGGTACACCGTGATCGGCAGCAACAGATACAACAGCGCCGAGTACAGCCCACGCAATAGCCATTCGATCGGGTCTTTCCGCATCCGTGCAGGATACGGGAGCGCTCCGGCGTGCGCATGTGCACGCTGCCGCGTGCACGCGATCCCTTAGAATTGCCGCATGTCCGAGTCCGCCAACGTCGCCGTTCGCCCCTCCCTGCGCAACCCCAGGCACTGGCCCATGTATCTTGGCCTCGCAGTGATGGTGCTGGCCGGCCGCCTGCCCTGGACGCTGCAGCGCGCGGTGGGGCGCGGCGTGGGCTGGATCGCCATGCGCGTGGCGGGCACGCGCCGTCGCGCTGCCGAAGTGAACCTCAAGTTGTGCTTCCCCGAACAGGACGACGCCTGGCGGGCACGACTGCTGCGCGACAGCTTCGATGCGCTGGGTGTGGGCCTGTTCGAGTTCGCGCGCGCCTGGTGGGGCAGCATCGATGCGATTCGCCCGGGGGTGCAGATCGAAGGCCTGGAGCATCTGCAGCGGTTACAGGAGCAGCAGCGCGGCGTGCTGCTGGTGTCCGGCCACTTCATGACGCTGGAGATGTGCGGACGCCTGCTGTGCGAGTACGTGCCGCTGGCCGGCATGTACCGCAGGCACCGCAATCCGGTGTTCGAATGGGCGGTCAAGCGCGGGCGTCTGCGCTATGCCACGCACATGTTCGCCAACGAAGACCTGCGCGCCACCATCAAGCATCTCAAGCGCGGCGGCTTCCTGTGGTACGCACCCGACCAGGACATGCGCGGCAAGGACACCGTGTTCGTGCCGTTCTTCGGCCATCCGGCCTCCACCATCACCGCCACCCATCAACTGGCGCGATTGACCGGGTGCGCGGTGGTGCCGTACTTCCATCGCCGCGAGGGCGGGCGCTACATCCTCAAGATCGCACCGCCGCTGGCGGGCATTCCGTCCGACGACGTGATCGCCGATACCACCCAGGTCAATGCGGCGATCGAAGACATGGTGCGCGAAGCGCCGGATCAATACTTGTGGATCCACCGCCGCTTCAAGCGCCAGCCCGGCGGGCGCAGCGCGTTCTATCGATGACCCGGCGGGTCCGCGTGCGCGGACCGGACTTCATCACGCGATCGCTCAGCGCGGCGGCGGATCGCCATCGTCGTTGAGCAGTGCGCCGGCATACAACCCGGCCAGCATCAGACTCAACCCGCCCCAGAAGCTGGAATAGAACGCCAGGTGCGTGTTGAGCGGGAAGACCGTTGCCACCAGCGCGATCATCGCCGGACGCGCCTGCTCGCGTGCGGCCGCGCTCGAATAGCGCCACGCGCGCCATGCCTGCGCCGCACCGGCGAGCCAGAGCAGCAACCCGACCACCCCGGTTTCGGCCAGGATTTCCAGCACGATCTGGTGCGCATGGAAGGCCGGACCATCGCCCCAGGCCGGCGCCTGGGTCGGGGCCGGATTGCAGGCCGGGTACGCCTGACGGAAGCCGCGCGCGCCCACGCCATTGATCGGATGCTCGCCGATCATGCACAGTGCCGCACCCCAGATCTGGGCACGCCCGGACAAGGCCTGGTCCACGCCCTGTTCGCCATCGCCGAACGCCAGGGCGGTACGCTGGATGCGCTCGCGCGCCTGCGGCGCCACTGCCACCACGCCACCGCCCAGCAGCGCGCCGGCCACCGCTACCGCCAGCAGCCGGCGGCCACCCAGCAATTGCCAGCCGGACAGCAGCACGATCACCGCATAGGTGATCCACGATGCGCGCGAACCTGCCAGCACCAGCACGATGCCGACCGCCGCCGCCGCGCTCCCCCAGGCCCAGACCGTGCGCCGCCCCAGCGCCAGCAACAGGAAGGGCGACAGGCTGGCCAGGGTCTGCCCGAACTTGAGGTTGCATGGCCCCAGCGCACCGCTGAGGCGGTCCACCAGCGCCAGCTCCTGCGCGGTACATAGTCCATGGCCGCTGATCAGTTGCTTGAGCTGATCCAGGCCGAAGAACAGCGGGCTGCTGCCGATCACCGCCTGCGCCAATGCGTCCAGTGTCCACACCCCGCCGATCACCGCCAGCCCGGTGAAGGTGCGACGGCGGCGCTGCGCATTGGCCACTGCGATCGCGCATAGCCACATGAACGGCAGGTAGCGCAGATCCGTGGCCGACTTGCGCAATGCACGGCCGGCATCCACCGCATCGAACGCCGACAGCATCTGCGGCAGCCAGTAGGCCAGGAACAGCACGCTGGTCAGGGCCCAGGCCGCGCCGCTGAGCAAGCCGGTACCGCCGCGGAAGCGCGCGTGCAGCAAACGGTAGGCGGCGAACACCGCGCCCAGCGACAACACCGTTTCGGCCAGCCCGGGCGTGGGCCATAGCGCGACGAACAGGATCACCCAGGCCGGCGCCCAGCGGCCGACGTCCGGGGTCAATACGGGTGGGCGCGCCATGGCGTCAGCGGCGGAGTTCGTCATAGACCTTCAAGGTGGCCGATTGCATGGCCTGCAACGTATAGGGAATGACCGCCGGAGCCGCAGGCGCCTGCCGCAGCAGGGCCAGCGCCTGCGCGCACAGGTCTGCGGCATCGAAAGGCGCGACCGCGCCGCATGGCTGCAGCTCGGCAAGCAGTTCACCGACCCCGCCGTGTGCCCAGCCCAGTACCGGCCTCCCGACCGACAGGGCTTCGACCACGGTGCGGCCGAAGGCTTCGGGTTTGCGCGACAGTTGCAGCACCAGATCGCTGGCGGCATAGGCCTCGGCGATGCGCGCGGTGGGCTCGGTGAACGCCACGGCCTCGGCCACGCCCAAGCGGGCGGCCTCGGCCTCCAGTTCGCGCACATAGGCCTCGCGGCCGGGTTCGCGCGCCCCCGGCAGCCACAGCCAGGCCGCCACGCCGGCCGCACGCACGTCGGCCAGCAGTTGCAGACCGTCGGCATGGCCCTTCAGGCGGGTGCCGCGACCCGGCAACAACAGCAGCGGCGCCTCGGCCGGCAGGCCGGGCAACAGGCTCTGGACCCAGGCGCGCGCGCGGCGATCCGGCCGCGGACGGCGCGGAAACTGGGCGATGTCCACGCCGCGCGCAATGGTGCGCAGGCGGGCCGCCTCGGTGCGCGGGTAGTGCGTGCCCACGTAGTCGCGCACCGTGCGCGAGACGCAGATGACCCGCTCGCCGTAGGTCATCACCGCACTGTAGCGGCTGGGCGAGTTGAGGCCGTGGACGGTGGTGACGAAGCGCGGCCGCGTCGCGGCCGGCATGCCGCGCAGCGCGTACCACCCCAACCAGGCCGGCAACCGCGAGCGCGCATGCACGATGTCGGCCCCGAGTCCGGCGAACAGCCGGCGCAGGCCGACCACATGCCGCAGCGTCAACAAGGACTTGCGGCCGATATCCAGGGTCAGATGCTCGCCACCGGCATCCAGCAAGGGCTGGACCAGGCGACCGCCGGCTGACACGACCACGGCGCGATGCCCCGCCTGCACCAGGGCGGCGGCGATTTCCAGGGTGGAGCGCTCGACGCCGCCGGACTGCAGTGCCGGCAGCAGTTGCACCACGGTCAGGCGGTGCATCCGGCCAGTATCAGTCGGCGAGCACGAACAGCGCGCCGCAATACGGGCACTTGGCCTCGCAGTTGGGCTCGTCCTCGATCGGCAGGTACACGCGCGGATGCGAGTTCCACAGCGCCATCGCAGGCGTCGGGCAGCTCAGCGGCAGGTCGCCGCGGTGCACGGTGTAACGCTTTTCGGCATTGGCGGGCGCGGTGGCGGTCTGGCTCATGGCGGTGCGATCGGAAGGCAAAGGCAGAGCGCGGATTCTAGCAGCCTGCATGATGATCGGCCCATCGACCGAGGAGTCACGGCCCGTGCGGACGGTAGGCGCATCGTTTGCCGTCGCGCTGCCGATCCCATCGCCGAGGCCGCTGTGGATGCATCGAGCCGCTTGCACTCGCCTGCCGACGGCGCTGCAGCGCAACGACACTGCGCCGGGCATGCCGCCTATCATCGGGAGTCGGCGCTCCGCCATCCGGCTGCGCGCCCCCCGACGGGCGCAGCATCGGCCCAGCGCACGGGCGGCCGCGCCCGCCCCAAGGAGACATCACCCCGTGACCTTGCCTGTTGCCCAGCTGCACCCGCGCGGTCTGCCGCGAACGCTCGCGGTTGCCCTGCTGTATTCCGCTACGCTGCCGGCACTGGCAGCGACGCACTTCGCAAGCAGCTTCGACGGCGGTGACCCGACGCCAGTGCAGGTGGCAGAAACTGCCGTCCATGTCGCCATTGGCGCCGGGCCGTCAACGCCATATGCAGCCAAGCCGAACGCCGGCTATACCGGCCCCCATGCGTTGGCGTATACGACGCAGGGAGTGGGCGGGCGGCGCAGATTGTTCGCCACCGATCTTCCGATCGATGCACACACGACATTGTCTTGGATGGTGTTGCCGGAAAGTGTGGGCAACGACCATGTGGCATCCACGTATGTCTCGTTGGACCTGCTATTGGATGACGGCACGCGCGTCTCTGCCAGCGCAGCGCGCGACCAGCAGGGCGTTGCACTGGACGCGCAGGCGCAAGGCGATTCGAAGACGCTGTATCCGCAGCAGTGGACGCGCAAGCAGGTGCGGTTGGGGGATGTGGCCGGGTTGCGCGGGCGTCGTGTGCGTGCGATCGAACTGGAGGTGGCGCCGCCTGCGGGCGCGAGCGTTGCCGGGTGGATCGACGATATCGCCATCGCCGAGGTGCAACTGGTAACGCCGGCCCGCCCATCGGACTGGGTGCTGACCACGCGCGGCACGCAATCCAACGGCACGTTCTCGCGCGGCAACAACTTCCCTGCGACGGCGGTGCCGCATGGGTTCAACTTCTGGACGCCGGTGACCGATGCCGGAACGCTGAGCTGGCTGTATCGCTGGAACGAGCACAACGATGCGGACAACCGGCCGCGCCTGCAGGCGCTGTCGCTCAGCCATCAACCGAGCCCGTGGATGGGGGATCGGCAGACGTTTCAGGTGATGCCCTCGCTCGGTGCTGGCGTGCCGGAAACCGATCGAAGAAAGCGCGCACTGGCGTTCTCGCATGCCAACGAAGTCGCACGCCCCTATCGCTATGCGGTGCAGTTCGACAACGGCATCCAGGCCGAGATCGCGCCCACCGATCATGCGGCGCTGTTCCGTTTTCGCTTCCCGGACCAGGGCGATGCCAATCTGCTGTTCGACAATGTGGATGGGCGCGGCGGGCTACACCTGGATGCCGCAACGCAGACACTGTCCGGCTACACCGATGTGCGCAGCGGGCTGTCGACCGGGGCGACGCGCATGTACGTGTATGCGAGCTTCGACCGGCCGTGGACGGGCAGCGGGAGCATCGACAGCGGGCGGCCGACCGGTTGGATCAAGTTCGATGCCGGCAGCGCACGGCAGGTGCAGGTGCGTATCGCGACCTCGTTGATCTCGCTGGACCAGGCCAGGCACAACCTGGCGCTCGAGATCGCATCCGAGGCCAGTATCGAGCAGATCGCCGCGCAAGCGCAGGACGCGTGGGATGTGTTGCTGGGACGGTTCGACGTGCCCGATGCGACTGCCGACCAGAAGACCACGCTGTATTCCAATCTCTACCGGCTCTACCTGTATCCGAACTCCGGGCATGAAAACGTCGGCAGCGCGCAGGCACCGGACTGGCGCTACGCAAGCCAGAACAGCTGGTCGGACGACAACATCGATGGCAGCGCGGTGCGCAGCTTCGCACCGATCCGCGATGGCCGGGTCTACGTCAACAACGGGCTGTGGGACACCTTTCGCACCGCATGGCCGGCGTATGCGCTCTTTGCGCCCGACGACGCCGGACGCCTTGTGCAGGGCTTTATCGAACAAGCGCGTGCAGGCGGCTGGATCGCGCGCTGGTCGTCGCCCGGTTATGCCGATCTGATGGTCGGCACCAGTTCCGACGTGGCGTTCGCCGATGCCTGGCTCAAGGGCGTGCGCGGCTTCGAACCGGCCGAGGCCTATGCGGCGGCGTTGAAGAACGCAACCGTGGTGCCGCCGGACCGGCACGTGGGCCGCAAGGGCATGGCGCGTTCGACGTTCCGCGGCTACACCGATACCGACACGCACGAGGGCATGTCGTGGTCGCTGGAAGGCGCGCTCAACGACTTCGGCATCGCCAACATGGCCGATGCCTTGTCCCGCCAGGCGAGCACGGCGGAAGATCGTGAGCGGTATGCGACCGAGGCGGTGTATTTCCGCCATCGCGCGGCCGGATACGCGGCCTTGTTCGACCCTGGGGTCGGATTCTTCCAGGGGCGCACACCCGATGGCGCGTGGCGCGTGAATCCGGCGCAGTACGACCCACGCGTCTGGGGCAACGACTACACCGAGTCCAGCGGCTGGACGTTTGCGTTCACCGCGCCACACGATGGCCAGGGTCTGGCTACGTTGTACGGCGGGCGTGGCGCCTTGGCGGCAAAGCTGGACAGCTTCTTCGCCACGCCTGAAACCGGCGAATCGGCATTTGCCGGCTCCTATGGCAACGCCATCCACGAGATGACCGAAGCACGCGATGTGCGCATGGGCATGTATGCGCACAGCAACCAGCCGGCGCACCACATTCCGTGGATGTACCTGTATGCCGGGCAGCCGTGGAAAACCCAGCAGCTGACGCGCGAGATCCTGACGCGGCTCTACCTGGGCAGCGAGATCGGCCAGGGCTATGCAGGCGATGAAGACAATGGCGAGATGTCGGCGTGGTATCTGTTCGCGGCACTGGGCATCTATCCGTTGCGCATGGGCGCGGCGGAGTACGTGATCGGCTCGCCGTTGTTCCGCCATGCGCGCGTGCGCCTGCCCGGCGGCGGCACGCTGACCGTCAATGCGCCGCAGAATTCGCCGCAGAACGTGTACGTGCAATCGCTCAGGGTCAACGGCAAACCGTGGCGCAAGACCTGGTTGCCGCATGCGGCGATTGCCAAGGGCGCGACGCTGGATTTCGTGATGGGACCAGCGCCATCGCGCTGGGGCAGCGAGCCGGACGCTGCGCCGCCGTCGTTGACGCCAGCGGGTGAACGCCCTGCCCCGTTGCATGACCTACTGGGTGCCAGCGCACGCGTGACGCAGGCCGATGGTCGCGCGCTGGCGGCTTTGCATGACGACGATGCGGGCAGCGCAAGCGCGGTGTCGCAGGCCACGGCACTGACATTCAGCGGCCTTGATCGCGGTGAAGCCATGCTTTACACCGTGACCAACGGCAACGCCGGGATTGCGTCGGCCGCCTGGACGCTGGAAGCACGCACTGCAGAAGGCACGTGGCGCGTCGTCGACGCGCGCCGCGAGGAGCGCTTTCAATGGCCGCTGCAAACGCGCCCGTTCCGGATCGCGACGCCAGGCTCGTATGCGGAGTATCGGCTGCGTTGGACGGCGCCCGCGCGTGCGCAGGTGGCGGAGATCGAGTTACTGGGTGCAGTGCCGGAGGGGCGCTGAGGAGTGAGGTTTTGGGCGTGATCGCTTGGGATGACGACGACCCGCGACGCCTGCTGTTTGCGTTGCTAAGCCCTACCCTCACCCCAACCCCTCTCCCGTGGGGAGAGGGGCTCTGGGCCGTTGTCTTGCCGGCCGAGCGCTTACCGCTTCAAATCGAGCGACACTCGGCCAATCAAGTCTTGGACAGCTCGCAAGTCTTCGACACCTCGACTCACTCGTTGCCTTTTTCGGTTGACGATTTTTCCGCATCGCGCTGCTTGCGGATCTGCGCATCCACCGCCGCGATCGCGGTCATGTTCATCACCCGGCGCGAGGTGGCACTGGTGGTGAGGATGTGCACCGGCTTGGAGATGCCCATCAGGATCGGGCCGATCGCCACGCCATCGGTGAACACGCGCACCAGGTTGTAGGCGATGTTGGCCGCTTCCAGGTTCGGCAGCACGAACAGGTTGGCGCGGCCCTTGAGCGTGCTGTTGGGCATGATCTGCTTGCGCAGCGCTTCGTCCCAGGCGGTGTCGCCCTGCATCTCGCCATCGATATTGAGCTCGGGCTTGCGCTTGAGCAGGGCTTCGCGCACCTGGCGCATCTTCAGCGCATCGCGCGAATCATGGCTGCCGAAATTGGAATGCGACAGCAACGCGATATTGGGCTCGATGCCGAACAGTTTGAGGCGGTACGCGGCCTGCAGCGTCGCTTCGACCACCTGCTCGACGGTGGGGTCTTCCTGCACATGGGTATCGAGGAAGAAGAACACGCCGAGCTGGTTGATCACGCCGGTCATCGCCGAGGTGGAGCTGACACGCGGCTCCAGCGGGATCACGCTGCGTGCGTAGCCCAGCTTCTTGTGGAAGCGACCGACCACGCCGGACAGCATCGCGTCGGCTTCGCCGCGCGCCACCATCACTGCCGCGATCAGGGTCGGGCGCGAACGCATCAGCTCCTTGGCCGCGGTGACGGTCACGCCACGGCGTTCGGTGAGCGCATGGTAGTACTGCCAGTAATCGTTGAAGCGGGGGTCGTCGAGGATGTTGGTGATCTCGAAGTCCACACCGGCGGTCAGGCGCAGGCCCATGCGTTGGATACGCGCCTCGATGACGTCCGGGCGGCCGATCAGGATCGGCAAGGCCAGACCTTCGTCGACCACGTTCTGCACCGCGCGCAGCACCACTTCTTCTTCGCCTTCGGCATACACCACGCGCTGTTTGTCGGCGCGGGCGCGGTCGTACACCGGCTTCATCATCAGGCTGGTGCGGTAGACGAACTGGCCGAGCTTGTCGCGATACGCCTCCATGTCGGTGATCGGGCGCGTGGCCACGCCCGAGTCCATCGCCGCCTGCGCAACCGCAGACGACAGTTCCACCAGCAGGCGCGGGTCCAGCGGACGCGGAATCAGGTAGTCAGGACCGAAACTCGGGGTCTCGCCGCCGTAGGCCGCGCCCAGGTCGGAGGCTTCGCGCCGTGCCATCGCCGCGATCGCCTTGACGCAGGCGATCTTCATCTCCTCGTTGATGCCGGTGGCGCCCACGTCCAGCGCGCCACGGAACAGATAGGGGAAGCACAGCACGTTGTTGATCTGGTTCGGGTAGTCCGACCGGCCGGTACCGATGATGCAATCCGGACGCACCGCCTTGGCCGCCTCCGGGGTGATCTCCGGGTTGGGATTGGCCAGCGCGAAGATCACCGGCTGGCGCGCCATGCTGGCGACCATTTCCGGCTTGAGGATGCCGGCGGCCGACAGGCCCAGGAAGATGTCCGCGCCTTCGACGATCTCGGCCAGGGTGCGCTTGTCGGTATCGCGCGCGTAGCGCTGCTTGTCCGGGTCCAGGTCGGTGCGACCGGTGTGGATCACGCCGTCGCGATCCAGCGCCAGGATGTTCTCCGGCTTCAGCCCCAGCGAGACCAGCATGTTGACGCAGGAGATGCCGGCCGCGCCCATGCCGGTGGTGGCCAGCTTGACCTCTTCGATCTTCTTGCCGGTGACCACCAGCGCATTGAGCACGGCGGCGCCGACGATGATCGCGGTGCCGTGCTGGTCGTCATGGAACACCGGAATGTTCATGCGCTCGCGCAGCTTGCGCTCGACGATGAAACATTCCGGCGCCTTGATGTCTTCGAGGTTGATGCCGCCGAAGGTGGGCTCCAGGCTGGCGATGATGTCCACCAGCTTGTCCGGATCGTTCTCGTTGATCTCGATATCGAACACGTCGATGCCGGCGAATTTCTGGAACAGCACGCCCTTGCCTTCCATCACCGGCTTGGACGCCAGCGGGCCGATGTTGCCCAGGCCCAGCACCGCGGTCCCGTTGCTGATGACCGCCACCAGATTGCCGCGTGCAGTGAGTTCGCTGGCCTGGGTGGCGTCCTCGACGATCGCTTCGCAGGCAAACGCCACGCCCGGCGAATACGCCAGCGACAGATCGCGCTGGGTCAGCATCGGCTTGGTCGCGGTGACCTTGATCTTGCCGGCCGGCTGCTGGCGGTGATAGTCGAGGGCGGCCTGTTTGAAGTCGTCGGTGGACATCGGCTGTGTAAGTCTCGAAGGCGCAGGAGGGCTGAATTCTACCCTCCTGCCTGAACAAGGGCCTGTCGCGCAGCTGTCGGCGCGGCAGGAATGGAGCATCGCCAGCCATCGGCGGCCAACGCAGAACGGCCCTGCACCCCGCCGGGAGCGCCGACGGAGGACAGGGCCGCAGGAAGCCTCAGCGTGCGCTGACCGGAGCGACCGTATCGGTCGAGGCCGGTGGCGCCTGCAGCGGCGGCGAGCCGCCATCCAGCACCAGCTTCAGCTGGTCGCGATCCAGCGCGTTCTCCCAGCGCGACACCACCACGGTGGCCACTGCGTTACCGATGAAGTTGGTCAGCGAGCGGCACTCGCTCATGAAGCGGTCCACGCCCAGGATCAGCGCCATGCCGGCCACCGGCACGTCCGGCACCACCGACAGCGTGGCCGCCAGGGTGATGAAGCCGGCGCCGGTCACGCCGGCCGCACCCTTGGAGCTGAGCATGGCCACCGCCAGCAAGGTGATCTGCTGGCCCAGGGTCAGGTCCACGTTGGTGGCCTGGGCGATGAACAGCGCGGCCAGGGTCATGTAGATGTTGGTACCGTCCAGATTGAACGAATAACCGGTCGGTACCACCAGGCCCACCACCGACTTCTCGCAGCCGGCCTTTTCCATCTTTTCCATCAGCGAAGGCAATGCCGACTCCGACGAGGACGTGCCCAGCACCAGCAGCAGCTCGGCCTTGAGGTAGCGGATCAGCTTGAGCACCGAAAAACCGCAGAACCGGCACACCAGGCCCAGGATCACCAGAACGAACAGCAACGAGGTGATGTAAAACGAGCCCACCAGCCAGGCCAGATTGACCAGCGATTCCACGCCGTACTTGCCGATGGTGAAGGCGATCGCGCCGAACGCACCGATCGGCGCGGCCTTCATCAGGATGTGCACCAGGCGGAACACCGGCGCGGTCAGCGCCTCCAGGAAGCTCAGTACCGGCCGGCCACGCTCGCCCACCAGCGCCAGCGCGATGCCGAACAGCACCGCCACGAACAGCACCTGCAGGATGTTGCCATCCACGAACGCGCTGATCAGCGTGGCCGGGATGATGTCCATCAGGAAACCGACCAGGCTCAACTCGTGCGACTTCTGCACATAGGTGTTGACCGCGCTCTGATCCAGCTCGGCCGGGTTGATGTTCATGCCGGCACCCGGCTGCACCACGTGCGCCACCACCATGCCCACCACCAGCGCCAGCGTGGAGAAGAACAGGAAGTAGGTCATCGCCTTGGCGAAGACCCGGCCTACCGTCTTGAGGTGGGTCATGCCGGCGATGCCGGTGACGATGGTCAGGAAGATCACCGGAGCGATGATCATCTTCACCAGCTTGATGAAGGCATCGCCCAGCGGCTTGAGGCTCTCGGCGAAGGCGGGCTCGAAATGCCCCAACAGGGCGCCGAGGACGATCGCCACCACCACCTGGAAATACAGCTGGCGGTAGAAGGGCACGGACGCCGGCACCGGGCCGGCAGGCTTGCTGATGTGCATGACACCACTCCGAGGGAACTGGAGGTGCCTTGCGCGGCACCCGGTGCGGGCATTCTGGCCGGACGGCGCCGCCACGACCGATAGCCCATTGGTACTACGAGAGCCTGACAGAGCGTAGCGAGCGATCGTCAGGCGGGTGTGGACGGCGCGCCCGGAACCGCAGTGTACGATGGGGACATGCCGATTCCGGGCAGCGGCCGCATCCTCCGGGTGCCTGCGCCGTCGGTGTCGTCAGCCGCTGTGAACATTGTCCCGCAGACGGAAGGCCCCCTACACTTCAGCCGCAGCGCCGGCGGCCGTTAACTGCATTTAACGCAGACACCGACGTTGCCGTGTTGCCCGTTTGTCCTGCGCGCTTCTGAAGCCGTTCACCGTGACCGCCATGGCAGGACGCCCCGGCCTTTCCATTGCCGAAGATCACTCCTATGCGCCTCAATCCGCTCGTTCTGGCGTTGGCGTTTGCCGCCGCCCCTGCCGCCCATGCGGCCACCTCGCTCGAAAACTGGCCGACCAAGTACGCCTTCGGTGATGGCACCGAGCTCGCGCTGACCGGCAACTTCGCCTACGACGACAACAATTTCTCCGGCGACGACCGCCTGGAGGACCGTACCGACTTCCGCCGCAAGGAATTCGGCGCCACCGTGAAGAAGAAGGGCGTCTACGACGCCATGGTGTACTTCGACTTCGAGTCCAAACTGTGGCTGGACGTGTTCTTCCGTTTCGAAACCAAGGCGCTGCTGGGCCAGGACTACGGCCGCGTGCGACTAGGCTACATGAAGGTGCCGGTGGGCCTGGAAGCGGTGCAGAGCTCGCGTGCGGGCAGCTTCATGGAGCTGGGCCTGCCGGTGCAGGCAGTGTTCCAGGGCCGCCGGACCGGCGTGGAGTGGACCCTGGAGCGGCCACGCTACCTGTTGCAGGCCGGCGCCTACGGCGGCCAGGACCTGCAGGGCGACAATCCGGGCACCACCCAGGCCGTGCATGCGGCGTGGACGCCGCACAAGGCCGATGGCGACGTGCTGCACCTGGGCATCGCCGGTTCGGTGGAGAACCCGCGTGGCTTCACCGACGGCCGTGGCGTGGCGTTCGGCCCGCGCGTGCGCCTGCGGGCACGCCCGGAAGCCGGCCTGACCGACGTCCGGCTGATCGACACCGGCACCATCCTGGACGTGGACCACGTGATCCGCACCGGCGTGGAAGCGGTATGGATCCATGGCCCGTTCTCGCTGCAGAGCGAGGCGCTGCGTGCCGAGGTGGCGCGTAACGAGGGCTTGCCGCACTTCATCGCCCAGGGCCAGTACCTCTACGGCACCTGGTCCTTGACCGGCGAGTCGCGCAGCTACGCCGGCGGCGTGCCGGGCAATATCAAGCCGGCGCACGAATACGGCGCCGTCGAACTCACCGCCCGCTACAGCCATCTGAATCTGGAAGACAACAACGTCCATGGCGGCCGTCAGCACGACACCACCATCGGCGCCAACTGGTACCTCACCAGCCACTTCAAGTTCCAGGCCAACTACAGCTGGGTGGATGCCTCGCGCAATGGCGTGCACGTGACCCCGAAGGTCATGGAGCTGCGGGCGCAGGTGCAGTTCTAGCCCGCGAAGGCGCCCGTTCGCGGGCCGCTGCGCTGGCGCGCGATAGGGCCTGCGCTCGCATGCCGCCGCAGATGTTCCGGCACGGCCGCATCCCCTGCCCGGGTGCGGCCGTCGTCGTTTGCGGCATGCCTCGGCCATACTTGCCGGCATGTACGCCTCGCGACGCCGCCGCCTGCTGCTCACCCTGGCCATCGTGCTGGGCGGCATGGTGGTGGCCATGCTCGCAGCCGAGCACTTCGTGCAACAGAGCGCGCTGCGCGAGGAAAGCACCACCGTGCGCCGCCAGCTGCGCCTGTATGCACAGGCGCTGCAACAACGCGTCGATCGCTACCGCACCCTGCCGCAGATCCTGGCGCTGGACCCGGAGCTGCGCGCGGCCGTATCGACAGCCTTGTCGCCCGCGCAGGTGGAACAGCTCAATCGCAAGCTCGAACGCGCCAACAATGTCACCCGTTCGTCCACGCTGACGCTGATCGACCGTAACGGCACCGCGTTGGCGGCAAGCAATTGGCGTGCCGCGCGCAGCAACGTGGGCGTGGACTACGCGTTCCGGCCGTACTACCAGCAGGCGCTGGCCAAGGGCAGCGGCAGCTTCTACGGCATCGGCATGACCACCAGCGAGCCGGGCTACTTCCTGTCGCAGGCCATCGTCGACGACACCGGCCAGGTACAGGGCGTGGTGGTGATCAAGATCGCGCTGGCCGCGCTGGAACGCGAGTGGCTGCAGACCCCGGACATCGTGCTGGCCTCCGACGCGCACGGGGTGGTGTTCCTGGCCAGCCGCGCCAGCTGGCGCTACCGCATGCTGGCGCCACTGAGCCCGCGCGACCGTCGCGAATTGCGCAGCACCCGCCAGTACGCCGATCAGGGCCTGCTGCCGCTGCGGCGGCGCCTGATCGAGCAGACCGGCGATGGCGGAGTGCTGGTGGATGTCCGCGACCCGCCACTGGACGCGCCGGTGCTGTGGCAGACCCTGGAAGTGCCCGAGAGCGGCTGGCGCCTGCATCTGCTGCATGACACGCGCAGCAGCGGTGCGGCCGGCCGTGCCGCGGCGATCGCCGCGGCCGGGGCCTGGCTGGCGCTGGCGCTGCTGTGGTTGTTCGTACAGCAGCGGCGGCGCCTGGCGGCATTGCGCCAGCGCAGCCGGCAGGAGCTGGAAACGGTGCTGCAACAGCATGCCGAAGAACTGCGTACCGCCCAGGACGGGGTGGTGGCCGCCGCGCAGCAGGCCAATGCCGGCCTGAGCCGCAGCCTGGAGCACCTGCCGCAAGGCGTGGTGGTGATCGATGCCGCGCTCGATCTGGTCGCCTGGAATTCGCGCTATGTGGAGCTGTTCCGGTTCCCACCGGAGCTGCTGCAGATCGGCCGCCCGATCGAGGACCTGTTCCGCTACAACGCCCGCCGCGGGCTGCTGGGGCCGGGGCCGATCGAGGCCGCCATCGAGCGGCGCCTGAATCACCTGCGCAGCGGCAAGCCGCATATGCGCGAGAGCGAGAAGGAAGACGGCACGGTGCTGGAGATCCGCGGCAACCCGTTGCCCGATGGCGGCTTCGTCACCAGCTACGCCGACATCACCAGCTACAAGAACGCTGCCCGCGAACTGCGCTCGCTAGCCGATGCGCTGGAACACCGCGTGGCCGAGCGCACCCGCGACCTGGCCGCGGCCAAGCGCGAGGCCGAAAGCGCCAACCGCTACAAGACCCGTTTCGTCGCCTCGGCCGTGCACGATCTGCTGCAGCCGCTCAACGCCGCGCGCATGTTCGTCTCACTATTGCGCGGGCAGGTGCACGAGGCCGGCAGCGCGCGCGTGGTGGACAACATCGACGGCGCACTGGCCGCGCAGGACGCCATCCTCAACAGCCTGCTGGACATCGCGCGCCTGGAAGCCGGCAGCCTGAAGACGCAGGTGCGCGACTTCGCGCTCGGCCCGCTGCTGGAGGCGCTGGCGCGCGAGTTCGGCATCCTGGCCGAAGACCGCGGCCTGGCTCTGGAATGGGTGCCGACCTCGGCGGTGGTGTTGAGCGACGAGAACCTGCTGCGCCGCATCCTGCAGAATTTCCTGTCCAATGCGATCCGCTACACCCCGCGCGGGCGCGTGCTGATCGGCTGCCGCAGGCGGGGCGGCTGGTTGCGCATCGAGGTCCACGACCAGGGGCCGGGCATTCCCGAGTCCTTGCAGCACGAAATCTTCGAGGAATTCCGCCGCCTGGACGACGGGGTGGCCAACGATCGCGGCGCCGGCCTGGGTCTGGCCATCGTCGAACGCATCGGCCGCTTGCTCGGGCACCGCATCGGGCTGCGCTCCACCTTGGGCAGCGGTAGCGTGTTCTCGGTCAGCGTGCCGCTGGGCGAACGTGCAGCCATCGCCACGCGCCCGCCGCCACCGCCCGCCACGGCGCACGAACCCGGCAACGACCCCATCCTGCACGGCTGCCGGGTGTGGTGCGTGGACGACGATCCACGCGTGTGCGAGGCCACGCGCGCCCTGCTGGAACGCTGGGAATGCCGGGTGGATTTCGCCGGCGGTCCGGACGATGCACTGGCCGCCGCTACGGCCGGCGACGGCCCCGAATTGCTGCTGCTGGACGTGCGCATGGGCCACCACTACGGCCCGATGCTGCTGCCACAGCTGGTGGAGCACTGGCAGCGCGAGCCGCGCGTGATCCTGGTCACCGCCGAACCCAGCGCCGCCCTGCGCGATCACGCGCTCGAGGCGGGCTGGGGTTTCCTGTCCAAGCCGGTGCGCCCGCCGGCACTACGCGCGCTGATCACGCAGATGCTGCTGCGGCGCGGCTGACCGGGTTAGGCCATCGCTGCAGCCCGAGGGCACCGTGCATGCCACGCAACCGCAGTCGCGAGCGGCGGAAAGCGCGCCTGCTACACTATCGATAATGATTCCCATTTTGATCGCCATCGTTGCGCGATCGCCTGTCGCATTGGAGTTCCTGCCCATGACCTCTCCCACGCCCCGAACGGCACGCCTGCCGCTCGCCGTTGTTCTGTCCTTGCTCGGTGCGCAGGCCGCATTTGCCCAGTCGCAGGTCACCGATACGCTCGAAACGGTGGTGGTCGCCGCCGCACGTTCGAACATGACGGTGGCCGAATCGCCGCAAACGGTGCTGATCATCGACAAGGCGCAGATCCAGCAGCAGCTGACGCTGTCCAGCAATTCCTCGGACGTGCTCGCCAACCTGATTCCCTCCTACACGCCCAGCCGCGGCAAGATGAACGGTAGCGGCGAAACGCTGCGCGGCCGCGTGCCGCTGATCCTGATCGACGGCATCCCGCAGTCCAATCCGATCCGCCCTACCGGCCGTGAAGCACACACCATCGATTTCGCCATGGTCGAGCGGATCGAGGTGATTCAGGGCGCCAACGCGATCAACGGCCTGGGCGCCACCGGCGGCACCATCAACATCATCACCCGTCGTCCGCAGGACGGCGCGCTGAATCAGCACCTCGACGTGCAGGCCACCGCGCCCACCGCCCAGACCCGCGCCGAAACCGCCAGCTACGAGACCCGCTATCGCGTGGACGGGCGCAGCGACCGGCTGGATTACCTGTTTTCGGCCAGCTACGCCGATCAGGGACTGCATGTGGATGGGCAGGGCCGGCCGATCGGCGCGGACAACATCCAGGGCGACCTGATGACCTCCAGGAGCTACGACGTGCTGGCCAAAGTCGGCTATGCACTCACCGACACCCAGCGCCTGAGCCTGAGCGTCAATCGCTACCGCATCAAGAACGACAACGACTACATCGGCATTCCGGGCGACCGCGCACGGCGCCTGCCCACCACCTCGGTCCGCGGCACCCCCGAAGGCAGCGCGCCGCACAACGAGGTGTTGACCTCGGGTCTGTCGTATACCCACGACGACCTGGCCGGCATGCAGTTGAACGCGCTGGTGTTCAATCAGGAATTCGAAGGTTTGTTCGGTGCGGCCAACACGTCCACCTTCCAGGACCCGCTGATCGCTCCGCTCGGCCGCCTGTACGATCAGTCGCGTTCGGTCGCGTCCAAGTGGGGCAGCAAGGTCACCCTGAGCAAGGACGACCTGCTCGACGACCGGCTCAAGCTCACCGGCGGCTTCGATCTGCTGGCCGATACCGGCAAGCAGGATCTCTACGGCACCGGACGCACCTACGTGCCGGAATCGGATTTCCGGAACCTGTCGCTGTTCGTGCAGGGCGAATACGCGTTGCTGCCTGCGCTGGCCCTGCACGCTGGCGTGCGCCGCGAAGAGGCCGAACTGCAGATCGACAGCTATCGGACCCTGTGGCGCTACAACCGGGTCGACGTGGAAGGCGGCACGCTCGACTTCAGCCAGACCCTGTACAACGCCGGCCTGGTCTATACGCCGGTCGAAGGCGTGAACGTGTTCACCAGCTATTCCGAAGGATTCGGCATGCCCGACGTGGGCCGCGTGCTGCGCGCGATCGACGCCCCGGGCACGCGCGTGGCCGACCTGGACATGCTGGAGCCGATCCTGACCAGGAGCATCGAAGCCGGCACCCGCATCGAGCGCGGCGCATTCGATGCGGACCTCAGCTATTTCCGCTCCGACTCGGACCTGGGCACGCGCGTGGTGCCGCTCAACGGCGCCTTCATGATGAGCCGCGAGAAGACCCGCGTGCAGGGCGTGGACGCCAGCCTGGGCTACCGGCCCACTGCGGGGCATCGCCTGCGCCTGTCGTATGCGTACACGCGCGGCCGCTACGACAGCGACAACGATGGCCGCCTGGACGCACGCCTGGATGGGCTCAATGTGGCGCCCAATCGCGTGATCGCCTCCTGGTCGGCGCAATGGACACCCAGGTTCGCCTCGTTCGTGCAGGCACAGCATGCCTTCAGCCAGTCCTTCGACGACCCCGACCAACGCTTCAGCGGCTACTCGCTGGTGGACGCCACAGTCACCTATGCGCTGCCGCGCGGTGCGCTGCGCATGGGCGTGGCCAACCTGTTCGACAAGCAGTACATCACCTACTACTCGCAATCGGCGCTGGTCGAGCCGCTGCGATACTTCGCCGGGCGTGGCCGCACGCTGACGCTGGGCTATTCGCTGGACTTCTGAGCATCGGCGGCGCACGCCTGCCGCAGGCGTGCGCCCGATTGCGTCAGCCCTCGCCTTCCGGCTCCAGCGCCTTGACCAGGACCGCCGCCTGGGTACGGCTGTAGCAATCGAGCTTCTTCAAGATGGCGGTGACGTGCACCTTGACGGTGTTCTCGGCCAGCCCCAACTCGTGGGCGATCTGCTTGTTGAGCAGGCCGTCGGCCAGGCTCAGCAGCACGCGGAACTGCTGCGGGGTCAGCTGCGCCAGTTTGGCGGCCAGCTGCGCGTCGGCCTCCGAACGCTCGGCGGTCATCGGCGGGAACCAGGTGCCGCCCTCCAGCACGCTGGCCACCGCACTGCCGATGGTCTCGGCCGGCGTGGACTTGGGAATGAAACCGGCCGCACCGAACTGCTGCGCGCGCCGGATCACGCGCGGATGATCGTTGGAGGAAATCACCACCACCGGAATGTCCGGGTGTTCGCCGCGCACGTGCAGCAGTGCCGAAAATCCACGCGCGCCCGGCATGGCCAGATCCAGCAGGACCAGTTCGGCCTGCGGATGCGCGCGCAGCATCGTGCCCAATGTGCTGGCACTGGAGGCTTCCACCACCTGTGCCTGCGGCAAGGTCTGCCGCAGCACGTGGATCACGGCGGCACGGAACAGCGGATGGTCGTCGGCGACGAGAATGGTGAGATCGGCCATGCGCCAAGTCTGGCACAGCGGCACCTCGCTTTGCCGCACCGGCCTCTCCCGCTGGCGGCACGGGCTGGCGCAGATGCGCGCAGGCGCCGCGATGCACGCATGCCTCGCCGGATCCTGCCGGCTGGCACGTTGCCGATCACCTGCACCACACGTGCAGCGCACCGTGCGCAGCCGCGCTAGTGCGGCGGCTGCGTGCTGGCCCGCCAGGCCTCCAGGAACTGGCGGCGCTTGAGCTTGTCCAGGTAGACCAGCAGGCCGGGACCGAGCGGAATCGGCCGGAACGGTGGCTGCGCCGAGCCGCCGCGGCCGCCGGCGGCCGGCAGGATCGGCATCAGCCGCGCCTCGCGCGAGAGCACCTGTTGGCCGCGTGGCGACAGCAGATAGTCGAGAAACCTGCGTGCTTCGGCCGCATGCGGCGCGCTCTTGGGGATCACCGCCGTGCGCAGTGCCACCAGCGTGTAGTCCTGCGGCTGCACGATGCCCAGCGGCGCGCCCGCATCGGCGCGTGCCTGCGCGTAGGAGCCGAGCACGTTGTAGGCCAGCAGCAGCTCGCCGCGGCTGACGCGGTCCAGCAAGGCGCCAGTGCGCTCTTCCAGATGTACCTGGTTTGCCCCCAACGCGGCCAGCAGCGCGCCGGCGATGCTGCCGACCTGGCCATCCTGCGTCGCGAACAGATAGCCCACCCCGCTGCGTTCCACATCGTAGGTGCCCACCTTGCCGCGCAGCGGTGCATCCGGTTCGCGCAGCAGCGCCAGCAACTGGCGCCGGGTACGCGGTACGCGCGCGGCCGCCAGCCTGCGCGTGTTGTAGACGATGGCCACGGGCTCGTAGCTGATGCCGAACACCTCGTGTCGCCACTGCGCCCAGGCCGGCAGCGCCTCGGTCTGTGGGGAGCGATGCGCCAGGGCGTGGCCGTCGTTCACCAGCTTGGTCTGCAGGTCCATGCTGGCGCTGATCAGCATGTCCGCCTGCGGCGCATCGGCGGCCGGATGCAGGTAACGCGCATAGATATCCCAGGCGATGGTGTCTTCGTAGACCACTTCGGTGCCGGGATGCAGGCGCTGGTAGTCCCGGATCACCGCCGAGAACACCTCCAGATCGGTGGATCCCTGCACGCGCAGCTGCGCCTGCACCCCGCCCTGGGCAGGAAACCGCCGCACGTCGCCAGGCGCCGACCACGCCAGGCCGCAGGCCAGCCACAGTGCCATCGCGCAGAGCATGCGCATCACCTGGTGCCTCCCGGAAAGTGCAACGAGGCGATCAGGCCGCCACCGATGCGATTGGACAGATCGATGCGCCCGCCATGCGCCTGGACCACGCGCTTGACGATGGCCAGGCCCAGCCCGGCCCCACCGGCCGGCGCATCCGGCCCGCGTGCGAAACGTTCGAACACCCGCTCGGCGTCGGCGGCCGGAATGCCCGGCCCATGGTCGGCAATGGTGAGCACGTGCTGATTGCCATCGCCAGTCAGGGCCACCTGCAGCGGCGCACCGCCTCCGTACTTGCAGGCATTGTCGATCAGGTTCTTGAGCGCCTCGCGCAGCAGCAGCGCATCGCCGCGCAGCAACGCCGGTTGCGGATCGATGGCCAATTGCACGCGCGGTGCGCCCTCGCCGTGCGGCAAGGCCTCGTGCAACGCCTGGTGCAGTACCTCGGCCAGATCCACGGTGGCGAAGCGTTGCAGATGGGCACGATGGATCACGCTGGCATCGCTGAGCAACTGGTTGAGCAGGCGGCTCATATGGCTGGCGTTGCGCTCGATCGCGGCCAGGCTGCGTTGCATCTCGCGCGGGTCGTCGTCGTCCATGGCCAGCTGCGCCTGCGCGCGCAGTGCGGCCAGTGGCGTACGCATCTGGTGCGCCGCATCGGCCATGAATGCACGCAATGTCTCGTTGCTGGATGCAAGCCGCGCCATGAAGCGGTTGAGCGCCGCCACCATGAGCTGCAGTTCCTGCGGCGCCGGCACGTTCAGGGGTTTGAGGTCGGATGGTTCGCGCCGCGACAGATCGCCTTCGATACGCTGCAGCGGCCGCAACGCGCGGTACACCCCCAGCCATACCAGGCCCAGCGCCAGCAGCGACAGCACCCCGATCGCGATCAGCGCATTGAGCACCACATCGCGCGCCACCGCATCGCGCGCACGCCGGGTCTGACCGACCTGCACGCGCACCTCGCCCTGTTCGGAGGCCGAAGCCACCCGATGCATCACCACCACGAAGCGCACCGGCTCACCGCTGTACTGCGCATCGAACAGCACCGGCCGCGCGTCGCCTGGCATCTGCGCGGGCAACGGCAGGCCCTCTTCGCCGGTGATGGTGCGGCCCTGCGCATCGAACACGCGATAGAACACGCGGTCTTCCGGCGCCATGCCGAGCAGATCCAGCGAGGCATACGGCAGATCCACCTGCCAGTCGCCGCCGACCAAGGCCACGCTGTCGATGATGGACAAGGCCGAGGACACCAGCAGATGATCGTAGGAGCGATTGGCCGCGCGCTCGCCGTAGTCGCGCGCGGCGAAGAACAGCACCACCGCGCCCAGCAACGACAGACTGCCCAGATACAGCAGCAAGGTGCGCCGGATCGACGGTGCCACCGTCAGCGGCTCAGCCATCGGCGCCCGGCTCCACCGGCGCATGCGGGTCGGCGGCTTCCAGTTTGTAGCCGGCGCCGCGCACGGTGACGATGCGCACCGGCGCCGCGGCGAGCTTGCGCCGCAGGCGGCCGACATACAGCTCGATCGCATTGGGCCCTGCATCGTCGTCGAAGCCGAACAGGCCGTTGCCGATATCGTCCTTGCCGACCACCTGCCCCAGCCGGCCGATCAGGATTTCCAGCAGGCGATACTCGCGATTTGGCAGCTCGATCGGCATGCCATCGAGCATCAGGGTATGCGCTGCATTGTCGAACACGAATCCGCCGATCTGCACCACCTCGCTGGCCTGGCCACGGTTGCGCCGCAGCAGTACGCGGCAGCGCGCTTCGAACTCGCGAAAATCGAACGGCTTGCCCAGGTAATCGTCGGCGCCGACATCCAGCGCCTGCACGCGGTCTTCGATTCCGTCGCGCGCGGTGAGCATCAGCACCGGCGTGGTGTCGCCGCGCTCGCGCATCCCGGCCAGCACGCGCAGCCCATCGAGCTTGGGCAGGCCGATATCCAGCACCACCAGATCGAAACTCTGGTAGCGCAACACGCTTGCCGCCGCCAACCCGTCGGCCTGCCAGTCCACCGCGTGCCCGCTGCGGCGCATCCGCCGCACGATGGCATCGGCGAGGTCGGCGTTGTCTTCGACTAGGAGAAGGCGCATGGGGCGGGGAGTGGGGAGTCGGGATTGGGGAGTCGTAACAGCGCTTGGCCGGCCGGAAGGTAACAGGCCCTGCACACAAAAGCTCGCCGCAATTGCGATTCTGCTCTTGCGAATCCCCAATCCCGACTCCCCAATCCCGGCCACCCAACGACAGGTCCATGACAGCTTCGCCCGACTAGGCTGCTGCCAACGCGCCGCAGCGGCTTGTGCGGCGCATCGCCGAACGTGTTTCACACATGTACCTGGGAGGGTCTGTGAGCAACCACACCTTGCGTCTGCGCGCCTGCGCCGCCTGCATGGCGGTAGGCCTGGCACCGGCAGCGCATGCAGCCGATGCCGATGGCCCGATCACCGCCGAGGTGGGTGGGCGCATCCACTGGGATTTCACCGTGTTCGACAACGACGAGCGCGGTACGCCCGAGCGCAACGATACCCAGTTCCGGCGGGCGTGGCTGGACGTGGCCGGCAAGTTCTACGGCGTCAACTACAAGGCCGAAGCCGAATTCGCCGGCCTGCAATACGAACCGGGCAGCCGCGGCATCCTGGCGCGCGATGTGTATCTGGCCAAGAAGTTCTCTGCCGGCACGCTGACCATCGGGCAGTTCAAGCAGTACTTCTCGCTGGACGACCGCACCGGCTCCAACTACGGCCCATTCCTGGAACGCGGCTACGCCTCCACCACGCTGGCGCCGATCTATCGGAAGGCGATTTCCTGGCAGACCAATCGCCCGGATGCGACCTGGTCCACCGCGCTCTACAGCCTGGAAAGCATCGACAATTCGTCCACCAAGGGCAGTGCGCTCGGCACGCGCCTGACCTTTGCACCGGAGATGGGCCAGGCGCGCCTGCGCCATCTGGGTGTCTCGCTGGCGCACGAACGCTACGCGCGCCCCGGCAGCGCCGGCACCGCGCCGCTGCTGATACGCCCGCGTCCGGAGAACGACCTGGCCAACAACAGCCGCATCACCCTGGCACGGTTTGCCGATGGCCGCGATACCGCGTTCGACAAATGGTCGCTGGAATACGCCGAAGTCGTCGGCCCATGGTCGTGGCAGACCGAATTCAGTGGCGGCCTGCTCGACGATGGCAGCCAGCACGCCACGGTGCTGGCCAGCTATGGGCTGGTCAGCTGGTTCGTCACCGGCGAATCGCGCGGCTACGATCGCAAGACCGGGCGTTTCAGCCGCATCGCCACGCCCAACCGCCGCAGCGGTGCCCTCGAACTGGCCTTGCGCTACGACTACATGCGCGGCGATCAACACCTGGACGGCCAGCCCGCCTTCATCGATGCCAGCACGCAATCGTGGACGCTGGGTGGCAACTGGTACTTCAAGCCGAACCTGCGCGTGATGCTCAACGTCATCGACAGCCGCAATCGCGACCGTGCCATGGGCGCGGTGGTCGACCACACGCTCGCGGTCACCGGCCGCTTCCAGTACGACTTCTGATGCGCTGCCTGCCCAACACATCGAAACAGCGGATCACGCCCATGCCGCGCAGTGCAGTCATCGACCTGTCTGCGTCGCAGTCGCATGACGCGATGCGCGATCGCTGCGCAGACGCACGTACGCAAACCGGTCGCTGTGCAGCGCACGCCCATCTTCGTCGCGCACCCCGCACGACGCGTCCCACACTCTCGCTGCTGTACGCCTCAAAGGATTCGCCCGCATGCTGACCGCGCTCGGTTTCGGAATGGTGATCACCTTCATGTACCTGATCATGAGCAAGCGGCTGTCGCCGCTGGTGGCGCTGATCACGGTACCGATCGTCTTCGCATTGCTGGGCGGCTTCGGCACCGGCATCAACGAGATGATGCTCGACGGCATCAAGAAGATCGCGCCCACCGGCGTGATGCTGATGTTCGCCATCCTTTACTTCGGGGTGATGATCGATGCCGGCCTGTTCGATCCGCTGGTCGGACGCATCCTGCGGCTGGTCAAGGGCGATCCGCTCAAGATCGTGATGGGCACGGCGATCCTGGCGATGCTGATCTCTCTCGATGGCGATGGTTCCACCACCTACATGATCACCGTCTCGGCGATGCTGCCGCTGTACCAGCGCCTTGGCATGAACGCGCTCAACATGACCTGCGTGACCATCCTCGCCAGTGGCGTGATGAACCTGACCCCGTGGGGCGGCCCCACCGCGCGTGCGGCCACCGCCCTGCATGTGGATCCGGCCGACGTGTTCGTGCCGCTGGTGCCGGCCATGCTGGTGGCCATCGCCGGCATCCTCGCGCTGGCGTGGTATCTGGGCATGCGCGAGCGCCGCCGCCTGGGCGTGGTGCACCTGCCAACCGATGGCAACTGGCTGGAAACCAGCCTGCCCGACGACAACGATGCACTGCCGCGCGTGGAGGAGACCGACGACGTCAAGCGCCCCAAGCTGCTGTGGGTGAACCTGCTGCTGACGCTGGCACTGATGGCGGCGCTGGTGGTGGGCGTGCTGCCGATGCCGGTGTTGTTCATGATCGGCTTCGCGCTGGCGCTGATGATCAACTACCCCAACCTGGCCGAGCAGCGCCGCCGCCTGGTCAACCATGCAGGCAATGTGTTGTCGGTGGTGTCGCTGATTTTCGCTGCCGGCATCTTCACCGGCATCCTGTCCAACACCGGCATGGTCGAAGCGATGTCGCGCAGTTTTCTCGCCATCATTCCCGACAGCTGGGGCCCGTACCTAGCGGTGATCACCGCCATCGTCAGCATGCCGTTTACGTTCTTCATGTCCAACGACGCGTTCTATTTCGGCGTGCTGCCGATCCTGTCCGAAGCCGCCGGCCACTACGGCATCACTCCGGTGGAAATGGCGCGCGCTTCGCTCGCCGGCCAGCCGGTGCATCTGCTCAGTCCCCTGGTGCCCTCGACCTACCTGCTGGTCGGCATGGCCAAGGTCGATTTCGCCGACCACCAGCGCTTCACGCTGAAGTGGGCGGTGCTGATTTCGATGCTGATGCTGGGCGGCGGATTGGTGTTTGGCCTGTTTCCGTTGGCGCGCTGACCGCCGCCGGGATTCGGCATTCGGCATTCGGGATTGGGGATTCGCAAGAGCGAATACCGATGCCCGCCGTTGCCAATCCCATCATCCCCAATCCCGAATCCCAATTCCGAAGGAGTGACACCAATGACGCTTCGCATCGCATACGTCACCAGCGGCATGGGCAGTGTCGGCACCGCGATCTGCCAGAGGCTGGCGCGCAGCGGGCATACCGTGGTGGCCGGCTGCGGCCCCAACTCGCCGCGCAAGTCGGCCTGGCTGCGCGAGCAGCGGGAACAGGGCTTCGACTTCGTTGCCTCCGAAGGCAATGCCGCCGATTGGGACTCCACCGTGGCCGCGTTCGCCAAGGTCAAGGCCGAGGTCGGCGAGATCGATGTGCTGGTCAACAACGCCGGCGGTAGCCGCGATACCCTGTTCCGGCAGATGAGCCGCGACGACTGGAATGCGGTGATCGCCAGCAACCTGCATTCGCTGTTCAACATCACCAAGCAGGTGGTCGATGGCATGACGGCGCGCGGCTGGGGACGCATCGTCAACATCGGCTCGGTCAGCGCGCACAAGGGGCAGATCGGGCAGATCAACTTCGCCACCGCCAAGGCGGCCATGCACGGCTTCAGCCGGGCACTGGCGCAGGAAGTCGCCTCGCGCGGGGTCACCGTCAACACCATCTCGCCCGGCTACATCGCCAGTGCGTCGATCAGCAGCTTCCCGCCGGACGTCCTCGACCGCTTGGCCACCTCGGTGCCGGTGCGCCGCCTGGGCAAGCCCGCCGAGGTGGCCGGCCTGTGCGCCTGGCTGGCCTCCGACGATGCGGCCTATGTGACCGGCGCCGACTACGCGGTCAACGGCGGCCTGTATATGGGCTGAGCAGGCGCACGCCCGCCTGCAGTGCTGCCAGACGCGCCCTCCCGCATGGCTCGCTGCCCGCCTGCCGACCATGTCCGGCGCCGGGTCCCCGTGTGCGCGGCAGCGACATCCGTGCGCGTTGGCGCCTCGCCCGCCCGCACAAGCGGCCGCCACTGCGCGAACGACCCGCCTGCAATGCGAACTGATTACACTCTGGCTTTTCCGCAGTGCGCTGCCATGGCCAAACCTTCAGAACGCACCACGCCGAATGCTCGCCCGCAGATGGCCGACATCGCCCGCATGGCGGGTGTGTCCGAATCCACCGTATCGCGCGCATTGGCTGGTAGCCCTGTGGTGGCCGAGCGCACCCGCGCCTACATCAAGCAGATCGCCACCGAGGCCGGCTACCAGGTCGATCCGGTGGCGCGCAGCCTGCGCGCCAAGCGCTCCAACACGGTGAGCGTGGCGGTGCCGATGATGCACGCGCTGGATCAACCGCTGTCGGACCCGTTCCTGATGACCATGCTGGCGCTGCTGGCCGAAGAGCTCACCGGGCGCGGCTACAGCATGCTGCTGTCCAAACTCGACCGCCACCAGGATGGCTGGGTGGAACAGCTGGCGCGCGGCAACCGTTCCGACGGGGTGATCGTGCTGGGGCAGAGCTCCGAACATGCGGCACTGGACCAGGCCGCGCGCGAGGGCCTGCCGCTGGCCGTGTGGGGCAGCCGCATCGATGGGCAGGCCTACATCAGCGTGGGCAGCGACAACTTCCAGGGCGGCGCCCTCGCCACCGAGCACCTGATCGCCAGCGGCCGCCGACGCATCGCCTTCCTCGGCGACGACCAGCTCCCCGAAGTGGCCCCGCGCTTTGCCGGCTATCGCCACGCATTGGAACGGCACGGCTTGGAATTCGACACGCGGCTGCATGCGCGCAGCCATTTCGTCAGCGAAAATGCCTACCGCCTCACGCGCGCCATGCTCAAGAAGACCGATCCCCCCGACGGCCTGTTCGCCGCCTCGGACCTCATCGCGGTGGGCGCCATCCGCGCCCTGGTCGAAGCCGGCCACCGCGTGCCGCAGGACATCTCGCTGGTGGGTTTCGACGACATCCCGCTGGCCGCCTACAGCCAGCCACCGCTGACCACGGTGCGGCAGGATCTCAACCTGGCCGCACGCCTGCTGGTGGACCGCCTGCTCGCCTTGATCGCCGGCGAGCCGGTGCAGTCGGTGGAAATGCCGGTGAAGCTGATGGTGCGCGAGTCGGCTTGAGGCGGGGATTCGGGATTCGGGATTCGGGATTCGGGATTGGGGATTGGGGATTGGGGATTGGGGATTGGGAGATGCCAGACCGGCAATCCGCTTCCTTCTCCCGCCTGCGGGAGAAGGTGCCCGAAGGGCGGATGAGGGCCGGCGGCCAGCCGATCCACCGTACTCGCCCCCCAGGCAACCCGGCAGGCACGCGCGTGTGGCATCTTCGGCAGCCAGCGATGTCAGCCCCGCATGCTACGCCCCTGCCGGGATCGTCCCCGGCTTGCGGACCCGTACGCACAGCATCGCCACCGCCGCGGCCAGCATCAGCGCGCCAGCCAGGCGGATCACATTGCGCGGGTCGCCATGCAATAGCCGCTCGTAATACAGCGGCAAGGTCACGATCTGGATCAGCATCGGCAATACGATGAACAGATTGAACAGCCCCATGTACACGCCGGTGCGCTCGGCCGGAATGCTGTCGGCCAGCATCAGGTACGGGTTGCCCATCATGCTGGCCCAGGCCAGGCCGATGCCGATCATCGGCAACAGCAACAGCCAGCGGCTCTCGATACCCGGCAGCATCCACATGCCGATGCCGGCTGCCACCAGACAGGCGGCATGGGTGTACTTGGGGCCGAAGCGGCGGACCACCGGCACCATCGCGAAGGCCGCCAGAAACGCGACGAAATTGTAGAAACCGCCGATCTGCCCGTTGACCAGGCCCGCCTCGCGGAAACCGTGCGAGTTCGCATCGGTGGTGCCGAACAAGGTGGTCGACAGCGACAGCACGATGTATTGCCAGTAGCAGAAGATCGCATACCACTGGAACAGCATCACCGGCGCCAGCTGGCGCATGGTCGGCGGCATCGCACGCAGCGCACCGCCGATTTCGCGCACCACCGCACCCAGGCCGGCGCCGCACTGGCGCAGGCGGGCGATCTCGGCCGGCGGGATCACCGGCTCGCGCACGCTGCGCGCTGTCAACAGGATGGAGGCAGCGGAAAACCCAGCACCGATCACGAAGGCCGCGATGGTGACGTAGGGAATGTGATGCGCGTTGGCGGCATCCTGGTTCATGCCCATCCACACCAGCAGCGGCGGGGTGAGATAGGCCAGGGTCTGCGCCAGCCCGGTGAACGCGCTTTGGGTGAGGTAGCCCAACGGACGTTGCGCAGGCGCCAGGACGTCGCTGACCAGCGCACGGTAGGGCTCCATCGCCACGTTGTTGGCCGCATCCAGTATCCACAGCAGGCACACCGCCATCCACAGCGCAGTACTGAAGGGCATGGCGAGCAGGCACAGGCTGCACACCAGCGCCCCCAGCACCATGTACGGCATGCGCCGCCCCCACCGCGTCACCGAGCGATCGCTCCACGCACCCACGAACGGCTGCAGCACCAACCCGGTAATGGGTCCGGCCAGCCACAGGTACGGCAGGCTCGCATGGTCGGCGCCCAGGTAGTTGTAGATCGGGCTCATGTTGCTCTGCTGCAGCCCGAAGCTGTACTGCACGCCGAAGAAGCCGGCGTTGAGCGCCAGGATGCGCATGAAGGAGAACGGAGAGGCAGTCGACGACATGCAGGGCCCAGGGCATCGGTACGGCTCCCAGTGGCCGCATCGCACTGTACCTTGCCGGTCCTGCAATCGATTGTAACGCTGCATTGCAACACAGTCGCTGAGTAGCGCAAGTACCGCCTGAATTTGACTTCAGATGCTGCGCTGCAGGATTGCAATCGATTGTAGACGGGCGTATCACTGCGTTTGCACTGCAGGCCGGACGGCCACTCCCTGGGAGGGATCGATGCAGGCGTCGGCTTACCATCACCTGTGAGAGAGAGAATCGCGATGTCCACCTTGCACACCCTGCGCCTGCACGCCCTGGCCTGCGCGGTCGCCTCGTGCCTGTGCGCGCCTGTCGCGCTGGCCCAGCAGGCCGCCACCACTCCGCCGGCTTCCGACAGCAGCGCGGTCGATCTGGACGCAGTGTTCGTTACCGGCACCTCCACTGCCACGACCAAACTGAAGTCCAGCGTGTCGGTCAGTACGGTCGGTGCCGAGGCGATCGAACAGTCCGCGCCGCGCAGCACGGCTGAAATCTTCCGCAACATCCCCGGCATCCGCTCCGAGTCCAGCGGCGGCGAAGGCAACGCCAACATCGCCGTGCGTGGCTTGCCGGTGGCGTCCGGCGGCGCCAAGTTCCTGCAGCTGCAGGAAGACGGCCTGCCGGTGATGGAGTTCGGCGACATCGCCTTCGGCAACGCCGACATCTTCCTGCGCTCGGATTTCAGCCTGGACCGCATCGAGGCGATCCGCGGTGGTTCGGCGTCCACCTTCACCAGCAACGCGCCCGGCGGCATCATCAACTTCATCAGCAAGACCGGCGACACCGCAGGCGGCAGCGTCGGCGTCAGCCGTGGTCTGGACTACGACAACACCCGCATCGATTTCAATTACGGTGCGCCGTTTGCCGAGCAGTGGCAGTTCAACATCGGCGGCTTCTTCCGCCAGGGCGACGGCGTGCGCGATGCCGGCTACACCACCGACAAGGGCGGCCAGCTCAAGGCCAACCTCACCCGCCTGTTCGACAACGGCTACGTGCGCCTGTACGGCAAATACCTCAACGACCGCGCCGCCGGCTACCTGCCGGTGCCCACCTCCGTGCGCGGCCGCGATGGTGCGCCGGACCTGGGCGGTTTCCCCGGCTTCGATCCCGGCAACGACACCTTGTACAGCCGCAATTTCCGCACCGACGTGGGCCTGGACGGCAACAACCGGCCGCGCCGCACCGACCTGAGCGATGGCATGCACCCGATCTCGCGCACCATCGGCGCCGAGGCCTGGTTCGACCTGGGCAGTGGCTGGAACCTGAGCGAGAAGTTCCGTATCGCCGACAATAGCGGCCGCTTCGTCAGTCCGTTCCCCGCCGAGGTCACCGACGCCGCATCGCTGGCCGCTTCCATCGGCGGTGCCGGTGCGCAGCTGGTGCAGGCCGGCGGTGCCGACGCCGGCCAGGCCTACACCGGCAACGCGATCCGCACGCACCTGTTCAACGTGGCCATCAACGACCTGGGCAACGTCACCAACGACCTCAGCGTCTCGCGCGAGTTCGGTGGCGACGGACGCACGCTCAACCTGCGCATGGGCTATTACAGCTCGCGCCAGACCATCGACATGGACTGGACCTGGAACTCCTACGTGCAGAGCCTGGGCCGCGACTCGCGCCTGCTCAACGTGGTGGATGCCGCCGGCGTGATGCGTTCGCAGAATGGTCTGTACGCCTACGGCACCCCGTTCTGGGGTGATTGCTGCATCACCCGCAGCTACGACGTGCGCTACGACGTCAATGCGCCCTATGTGGCGCTGACCTTCGACAGCGACAGGTTCAGCATCGACGGCAGCCTGCGCTACGACATGGGCGATGCACGCGGCAGCTACAACGGCACCGCCATCGCGCAGAACCTGGACGTCAATGGCGATGGCGTGATCCAGCCGGTGGAACAGCGCGTGGCCACGGTCGACACCGCCAATGCGCGCCCGGTGGACTACGACTGGAATTACCTGTCGTACTCGCTGGGCGGCAATTACCTGATCACCGACGACCTGGGCGCCTTCGCGCGCATCAGCCGCGGCGCGCGCGCCAACGCAGACCGGCTGTTGTTCGGCGTGGTCCGCGACGACGGTTCGGTGTCGTCCGACGAAGGCGTCAACGTGGTGCGCCAGGCCGAAGCCGGCCTGAAGTGGCGCCGCGACGGGCTGAGCCTGTTCGCCACCGCGTTCTCGGCGCGCACCCAGGAACAGAACTTCGAAGTCACCAGCCAGCGTTTCTTCAACCGCAGCTACGAAGCGCATGGCGTGGAGCTGGAAGCCAGCTATCGCTACGGAGGTTTCAACCTCAACGGCGGCCTGACCTGGACCGACGCAGAGATCTCCCGCGACCAGATCACCCCGACGAACACCGGGAACGTGCCGCGTCGCCAGGCCGATGTGGTGTGGCAGCTCACCCCCAGCTACCGCGGCGACGGCTATCAGTTCGGCGTCAACCTGATCGGCACCACCGACGCCTATACGCAGGACTCCAACCAGTTGAAGATGCCTGGCTACACGCAGGTGAACCTGTTCGGCGACTACCGCGTGACCGATGCGCTGACCGTCGCGCTCAACGTCAACAACCTGTTCAACACCTTCGGCCTGACCGAGGCCGAAGAAGCCAGCATCCCGGCCAACGGCATCATTCGCGCGCGCTCGATTGCCGGCCGCACCACCAGCATCAGCCTGCGTTACGACTTCTAAGGATCGGTGCCGGGCGCTGCCCGGCCGCTTTCATGAACACCTCCCCCCTCGATATCACCCCCTGGCGCGCGGCATTTGCCGCACCACTGGATGCACCGCAGGCAAGCGCGCTGCTGGCGCGCTTCGACCACCATGCGCCGCGCCTGCTGACGGCGCTGCACTCGTTATACGGCGAACGCAGCGGCTATGCGCAGTGGCTGACGCGCTGGCTGGGCGCACTGAGCCGCAGCGCACAGCAACGCCCGCAGGCGCTGCAGCAACTGGATGCGACACGTCGGCCCGGCTGGTTCGGCGAACAACACATGCTGGGCTACAGCGCCTATGTGGACCGTTTTGCCGGCTCGCTGCGGGGTGTGTCCGAGCGCGTGCCCTACCTGCAGGAACTGGGAGTGCGCTACCTGCACCTGCTCCCCTTCCTGCGTGCACGCGCCGGCGACAACGACGGCGGCTTTGCGGTCAGCGATTACGGCCAGGTCGACCCCAGTCTTGGCAGCAACGAGGATCTGGTCGCGCTCACCACCCGCTTGCGCGAGGCCGGCATCAGCCTGTGTGCGGACTTCGTGCTCAACCACACTGCCGACGACCACGCCTGGGCACAGGCCGCACGCGCCGGCGATGCACGCTATCTCGATTACTACCATCACTTCGCCGATCGCACCCAGCCCGACCAGTACGAAACCACGCTGGGGCAGGTCTTCCCGCACACCGCACCCGGCAACTTCACCTGGGTGCAGGCCACCGGGCAATGGATGTGGACCACGTTCTATCCGTATCAATGGGATCTGAACTGGAGCAACCCGGCGGTGTTCGGCGAGATGGCGCTGGCGCTACTGCAACTGGCCAACCTGGGCGTGGAAGCCTTTCGCCTGGATTCCACCGCTTATCTGTGGAAGCGCCCCGGCACCAACTGCATGAACCAACCCGAGGCCCACACCCTGCTGGTGGCGCTGCGCGCGGTCGCCGACATCGTGGCGCCCTCGGTGGCGATGAAGGCCGAGGCCATCGTGCCGATGGCCGAATTGCCGCCGTACTTCGGCAGCGGCCCCGACCAGGGCCACGAATGCCATCTGGCCTATCACAGCACCCTGATGGCTGCTGGCTGGTCGGCGCTGGCACTGCAACGCGGCGACATTCTGCACAACGTCATTGCCAACAGCCCGCCGTTGCCGGCCAACTGCGCGTGGCTGAGCTATGTGCGCTGCCACGACGACATCGGCTGGAACGTGCTGCAACACGAAGCCGCAGGCAATGCCGTGCAGCCGCCCTTCTCGTTGCGCGAG
Source organism: Xanthomonas sp. NCPPB 1067 (assembly GCF_020783795.1). Classification (NCBI taxonomy): domain Bacteria; kingdom Pseudomonadati; phylum Pseudomonadota; class Gammaproteobacteria; order Lysobacterales; family Lysobacteraceae; genus Xanthomonas; species Xanthomonas sp. NCPPB 1067. Next base: position 12,610 of record NZ_JAJGQG010000003.1, on the reverse strand, counting down.
GTGGCGCGCTTCTATGCCAACGACGTGCCGGGCAGCTACGCGCGTGGCGAAAGCTTCCAGAGCAGCGGCGATGGGGTGCATGGCACCAACGGCATGACTGCGGCACTGACCGGCATCCAGGCGGCAGTCGAAGACGGCGATGCAGCCGCGCTGACGCTGGCAGTGGACCGGGTGCTGCTGCTCTACGCGCTCGCCCTGGCGATGCCCGGCATACCGCTGATCTACATGGGCGATGAACTCGGCTTGCCCAACGACAGCCACTATCGCGACGACCCGCTACGCCGACATGAAGGCCGCTGGTTGCATCGGCCGGCGATCGACTGGCAGATCGCCGCGCAACGCGAGGATGCAGACAGTGTGAGCGGCAAGGTCTACCGCCGCCTGCGGGCATTGATCCGGCAACGCGCCGCAACGCCCGCATTGGCAGCAGATCAACCCTTGGGGAGCCTCGCGCTGAGCGACCCGTGCCTGTTCGCACTGACGCGTGGCGATCGGTTTATCGCCGTTCACAACTTCAGCGACCGCGCAGTGCAAGCGTATCTTCCGGTCAACGCACAGACGCAATGGAAGTTCAGTGCAGCCACGCAATGCACTACCTCACGCAATGGCGACCACATAGCGACCGAACCGCTGAGCGCAGGGGCACACCTGCATCTTCCGGCTTACGCAGTGCGATGGCTGGAGCGTTGCTGACCGCGAGCCACAACCGGACGAAAGCACCGGCTTGGTCAAGCCCAGATCGCACTCCCTTCCCCCGCCTGCGGGGGAAGGTGCCCGACAGGGCGGATGGGGACAGACACGTAAAGCAGTCCCCTAAAAACCGAAACGCGATCTGCCCACCCAGCACCCGGCGTGGACATACCGGTTACCGCCTTGCCACCGCCCATTCCTAGCGCGCAAGCAACGCCAACAGCGCCTCGGCAGCCTTCTCCGAGGAAGCCGGGTTCTGACCGGTGACCAGGGTGCCATCGGTGACCACGTACTCGCCCCAATCCGCACCTTTTTGATACTTGCCACCGAGCTCGGTCAGCACGTCTTCGACAAGGAACGGCACGATCTTGGTCAGGCCCACGCCCTCTTCCTCACCATTGGTGAAACCGGTGACGCGACGGCCGTTGACCAGCGGCTTGCCGTCGCTACCCTTGACCCGGCGCAGCACGCCCGGCGCATGGCAGACCAGGCCATGCGGTTTGTCGGCCTTGGCGAAGGCCTCGATCAGCGCGATCGAATGCGTATCTTCGGCCAGATCCCACAGCGGGCCATGGCCGCCCGGGTAGAACAACGCATCGAAATCGTCCGCCTTGACGTCTGCCAGACGGTGCGTGCTTGCCAGTGCCTTCTGCGCATCCGGGTCCTGCTTGAAGCGTTTGGTGGCGTCGGTCTGCGCATCGGGCTCGTCGCTCTTCGGATCCAGCGGCGGCTGGCCGCCCTTGGGAGAGGCCAGGGTGATGTCCGCCCCGGCGTCCTTGAACACGTAGTATGGCGCGGCGAATTCCTCCAGCCAGAAACCGGTCTTCTTGCCCGTGTCGCCAAGCTGGTCGTGGGAGGTGAGTACCATCAGGACTTTCATCGCATTGCCTCGCATCATGGCCCACTCGGGCGAGGCAGCCAGTGTGCGGTTCGGCCCGTTGCAGCGTCGTGTAGAGCACGCTGCGCGCACCGCACCGTTCATCAATGTGGGCAATGCATCATCGCGACAGCATCAACGCGCGCCGCCGTATCACACGTTGATCGCCGGCGGCTGCAGCTGATCCATGCGGATGCGATTTGCGAACAACGAGAACGCCAGCATGCCGGCCAGCCCGCTGGCGCGGCTCACCCACGGCGGCAGCCAGCGCGGCGCCACCAGCACGCCGCTGTCGAACAGCGGCGCAAACCGCGCGACATCGCCCAGTGCCATCTTGCCGGCGAACAGATAACGGCAGAGCTGCAGTTGGTCACGTTGCAGGGCGTGGCGGAAGAAGGTGTGCACGGCCACCAGCCCGCGCAGGTACACGGTGTCCTTGGTGAACGCTCCGCCGCCATGGGTGGGGACGCCGCGGAAGACCCGCTGCGCCGAGGAAAAACTCTCCGCGGCGCTCTGCCCGCCGTCGGTGAAATAGCGGAACACCTCGATGAAATCCGCACCCGCACGCGCCATCGCGATCGCTTCGATGCGCATGCTGATGCGCTTCATGCGTTCGATATCGATGCTGCCGGTGATCTGCTCGGCAAAGGTCGCCAGACCTTCCTGTGTCGCGGTGGTGCGCGGCGAGGAAATGCCCAGGCTGGGCAGATACAGCTGCGCGCGCCCGTTGAGCGCGGTGAGCGAATGCACCAGCGCCTCGTGATGGAACAGCTGCGCGCGGTCGTAATCGCTGAAGGTGGCGCCGCTGCGCAGGCGGATGCGGTGCGCGCCTGCGGCCGCCTTGGCGAGCAGGTCCGGATCCAGCGTCACGGTGATCACGCGCCCTTCGAAGAAGCCGTCCAGATCGTTCTGCAACTGCATGCGCAAGGCCGTGGCCGAGACCGGCACCTGCTCTTCCGGGGCCAGCAGTTCGCGATCCAGTTCCTGCGCGATCTGGATGAAGTGCCGCGCCGCTTCGCGCGTGCTCGGGCCGTTGCCCGGCATCGGATCGTCGGGCACGCCGAACAGTTGCGCCGAGTAATCGCTGACCGCCGCCGTGCCCAGCGACTCCAGCAGGCCGGCGGCCAGGTCCCAACTATGGGTCGAATCGATCAGGTAGGCGCCGAGCGGATGGTGCGGATCGGCCGCCTTGGCGATCGCGGCGAGTTCGCGGCGGGTCTCGCCAAAGTCCAGCGCCGGGTAGTCCACCTGCGGCAGCGCCGGCTGCCCGCGCGCCACGCTCTGCAGAAACGGCTCCTGCAATGCGCGCGGCCAGCTTGCCAGGGCCAGCAGGCGCACACCGCGCACGGCCTTGACCAGGCGCGCATCCAGCGCTGCGTGGTGGACGATGTCCGGCGGGCCCTTGCGCGATGGCATCAGCGCCGCCCGGGGCGATCGACGCTGGCCGGGCGCCTGCCCGACCCCTTGCCGCGATTGTTCTGCGCCACGCGGGTGGCAAGCTTCTCCGCCGCGCTGGCCACTTCCACGCGCAGTTTCATGTAGTTGGCCACCCGCTCCGGATCCAGCTCGCCGGCCTCGATCGCCGCCCGCACCGCACAACCCGGCTCGGCGACATGCGCGCAATCGTTGAAGCGGCACTGCGCCGCCAACGCCTCCACATCGGAGAAGCCGCCCTCGGCCAGATCTTCCTCGCCGGTGGGCTTGAGTTCGCGCATGCCGGGCGTATCGATCAGACACGCACCGGTCGGCAGCGGGATCAACGCGCGGTGCGTGGTGGTATGCCGACCGCGCGAATCGTTCTCGCGCACCGCGTTGGTCTTCATCTTCTCGGTGCCCAGCAAGGTGTTGGTCAGGGTGGACTTGCCCGCACCGGACGAGCCCACCAGCACCGCGGTACGGCCATCGCCCAGCCATGGCCGCAGCGCCGCCACGCTGTCCGGATCCCGGGCATTGACCGCGCGCAGCGGGATGTCCTGCGCCTCCAGTTCCTCGAGCACCGCCAACGCATCGTCGGCGTATTCGGTCTGGTCGGCCTTGGTCAGCACCACCACCGGCTGCGCCCCGCCGCCGCCGACCAGCAACAGGTAGCGCTCGATGCGGCGCGGATTGAAGTCCGCATCCAGCCCGCACACGATGAACACCGTATCGATATTGGCCGCGATCACCTGCTGGTGGTAATGCTCACCGGCCGCCCCGCGCTTGATCGACGTGCGCCGCGGCAGCAGCGCCACGATGCGCCTGCCCTCCATCAGCACCCAATCGCCCACCGCCGCCCGCTCATGGCTGGGAAAGCGCGGTCGCTGCCACTCCGGCAGCGACTCGGCCTTCAGGCCCGCCTCCGGCGCATCGGCCACCACATAGCCGGTGCGATGCTGCTCCACCACCCGCGCCGGTAACGCCTGCGGGTGCGCAGCAAAGAGCGCCTGCCAGGCCGCCTCCTCCGGCGGCCCAGGCCAGGGCCAGCCGATGGATTGAAGGGTGGGGTAATCAGGGGAAGGCGTGTTCATGGGGGGATTCTACGCTCACTGCCATTTGCGACATCCACCACCGATCAGCGCCAATGGATTACAGCCCACACCCCGCAAGCCCGTCCTGATGTTTGCGGGGTATGGATTCAGCAACAAGCTGACCGTCAGACAGCAGCAATCAGGAGATGTGGCTGATTGCCGCGTTCGCCCCAGGTCTGCACATAGACCTCATTACCCGTTTCGCCCTGGGACATCGCACCAATCAACTGACTCAATTCCGCCCCACCGACCAAGCTGTCCACTTGATCTGCGCTGAGCTCCATCCGGTTCTTGTCGTGCAGACGGTCGACACGATTGGCGGCGTCCGCGTACCAGTCCTTGAACGTCAAACTACCGGACTGGTCGTTCAGTATTGCAACTATGTCATCGCCCACTCGGGTGAAGCTGAATTGATCGAAGCCTGCACCGTCCACCTGCAGCATATCGTCACCATAAGCATCGACATTGACGATGGTGTCGTGGCCTTGCCCAGCGGTGTAGCCATAAAAGTCATCGCCATCACCGCCAACCAACGTGTCGTCCCCATCGTTGCCATCCAGATCGTCACCACCATCGCCCCCATATAGAACGTCGCGGCCGGCACCGCCATAGATGGTGTCATAGTCTCCCAAGCCGCTCAGCACATTGTCTTGGGCGTTCCCGCGCAACCAATTTCTAGAATCATTCCCAGTACCGTTGACGGCGGCGCCAATCAGGATCAGCGACTCCAGGTCTCCATTCAAAGTGAAATCGATACTGGCGGCCACCGTGTCGCCATTGCGATCAGGGTGTTCACTCATTGCGGGAATGCCAGGCGCTGCCAACTCGCCGGCATAGGATGCCGTCGCGTTGCTCGAGAACTGCATTGCCATTGGGAATGAAGGGGCCTCGCCCTCGGTTTCGACGATGACATCACCAAGACTGTCGACATAGTAGAGATCATTTCCACTACCTCCTTCCATGCGATCGGCGCCGGACCCACCAATAAGCGTGTCGTCACCCCACGCACCGATCAAGGTGTCATTCCCCGCTCCACCATCCATCCAGTCGGCTTGGTAAGAATAATCGCCCACGGCCGCCGCGGTCAGGATATTGGCTCCTGCATTGCCCTGCAGGCTGTTGGATTTTCCATTCCCGGTCCCGTTGAGATCGGCAGACCCATCGAGGATCAACTGCTGCAAGTTCACGCCGAGCGTGTAGTCGATACTGCTGATCACCGTATTGATGTCTGTCCGCCAAAAATCTTCAAATCCGCTGTTGTATCCATCATCGAAAATGGAGTCACCAGCATCATCTACCACGTAGATATCGCCTCCCCTTCCCCCGCGCATCACATCTGCACCGGCACCACCGTCGAGTAGATCATCACCGCTTTCGCCTTCCAATTGGTCGTTACCATCCAACCCGAACAGCCGATCATTGCCGATGTTTCCACGCAAGATGTCGCCGGTGGCAGTCCCGTTCAAGGTCAGGTCGGGGTTCACGGCACTGGCACGCACCCATGCGGAATCCCAGACAGTTCCGTTGGCGAAGACCATCGATTCGATCGCTGCCATGCCACTTTCACTGAAGAATCCAATGATGGTGAGCGGCGATTGACCCTCCACATACATCTGCAAGTCATCGCCCAGCTTGTAGAGGGTGAAATCGCTTGGGGATAGGTCATCGTTGAAAATTATCCGATCTGTTCCGCCGTGGTCTTGTATCGCCTGGATTCCATAGCCCTTGCCGAACACGTAGGTATCTCCGGCATTACCGCCGGAAATGTGTACATCACCTGGCCCGAGATCGAACCAGGTGGCTCCCGCCATTTCATAATGATGATCACGCGCAGCACTCTGAATGCCGATGACGTAGCCGCCAGTATCATAGAAATTGGTATAGCTCGAACCGCCGATGTTGACTTCGATAGGTTCGAGAGGTGCACCAAGTTTTTTCAGAATTTCGTCTTGATCCCAGATATTGCCATCGGCGAAGCGCAAACCATTTATCGCCCCCCCACTCCCCCATTGTTCGGCTGTCAGAAAATGACCCAACGCCATCAATCGGTCGGTGTAGCCATCGATATCGATCACCAAAGCATCACCCGAGCGCGCGAGGCGGATGTTTTCCGTGGTAATTCCTTCACCAAGCTCAATCAAATCGTGGCCGGGCTCCTCTGTACGCCAATTACTAACGAAATCCAGTCCCGAGCCAATGCCAAAGCGATAAACGTCATTCCCGGCACCACCATTCACAATATCCGAACCACCGCCTCCCACCAGAATATCGTCACCCGCACCACCTGACAAGCTATCATTTCCGGCGCCACCGAAGATGACGTCATCATTCTCCAGCCCTTGGACAATATCATTACCTAAACCAGAATCGATAAATTCATCGCCCGGATAGAATACAATAATATTGTCGTTACGATACGACCCTCGCATTGATTGATAAAATATCTCCTGTGCATCCCATACAGTGCCATCAGCAAATACGACCTGCTCGATCAAATCAAAAGTAAGAACCCCCGAAGATTGATAATAGTAAAATCCTTCCAATGCAATGGAGTCACCGGTCCCTTCAATGACGACTTGCAAAGAACCGCCATAAATATCGTCGTTATAGAAGATGATATCTTCTTTCAGAACACTGGCATCGAACCTAAGCGTGTCGATGTCATCGAACTGCGGCAGACCCCGGTGCCAACCACCTTTTTCATGGATGAAGTCGCGACCGTAACCGCGGCCAAACTCGTAGGTATCCCCACCCCAACCTCCATAAAGTGCATCGCTACCTGCTCCACCATTCAGGATATCAGTGTCATCCCCACCACTGATTGAGTCATTGCCTGCGCCACCTATAAGAATATCGTTTCCGTCATCCCCATAAATAAAGTCATCACCCTCCCCGCCGTCCAGATAGTCGTCACCCCCCGCATCTAACTGCCAATAATAATAAACGTGGAGAAAGTCCCCTCTCAGCGTATCCTGGCCGTTTCCACCATAAATTCTATCGTTCCCCAACATTCCAACTAGACGATCATCGCCGTCATATCCGTAAATCTCATCGTCCCACGAATTTCCTTCAATCTCATCCGCACCGCGCCACAACATTTCTGGCAAAAGCTCGCTGCCGTCGGCCAGCAAGATACGTGCGGTCGGCCCATTTGCACCAGCATACCCCTCAATGGCGAGGCTCTGGCCAGTCTCGATAACGGTCATTATCAGAGCGCCATTCTTGAGCGCGTAGCGCATACCTTCTGGTCTGGCGATATCAACTAGCTGTACCTGCCGAACATCGGCAGCGGGGTCGAAGGCGATGCTGTCGTTACCGTAGCCGGTACCGTAACGAAAAACGTCGGCGCCCGCTCCGCCGGACAGATGGTCGTCGCCAGCTCCACCATCGAGAAGATCGTCGCCGTCGCCGCCTTCGAGCAGGTCATCTCCGCCACCACCGAATACAAGATCGTTGCCGGTTCCGCCATTGAGCGAATCATTGCCTTCCTGGCCGTACAGTCTGTCGTTACCCGCCTCGCCGTACAGTTCGTCGTCCTGGTCGCTGCCTTGCAACTCATCATCGCCCGCAGTACCACCGCCAAGTAAGCTCAGAGCTTCAGCTCGATCCATCGTCGAGCCATCGCCAAACACGATCCGGTGCCTGCCGCTGTCGCGCGCAAGAAAACCTTCCAGGCGAACCGATTGGTCTGTACTGAATGTCATTACCAGCGCGTTCCCACTGCGCCGGAACGTCGCCTGATTTCGCGACAATCCGCTTAGCGCGATGGTGTCGCTTCCCGCCGATTGGCTACCCAAACCAATCACCTCATCATGACCATCACCGGCCCTGATCAGGTAAGTGTCGTTTCCTTCTGCACCGATGAGGGTGTCGTTGCCGGTGCCACCGTCGAGTTGATCGTCGCCCCGGCCACCGTCGAGGTAGTCATCGCCCGTGTTGCCAGAGAGCTTGTCGTTGCCGGCGAAATTGCCGACCTGATCGTCGCCGTAGAGGCTGTCATTGCCTTCGCCGCCGACCAACTGATCGTTGCCGCCCATGCCGAGAACCGTGTCGTCCCCAAGACCGCCATTGATCGTATCGTTGCCCTGCTCGCTTTCCGGGGCATCGAAATCGTCGCCGACAATAAGGTCGTAGCCTGTGCCGCCGTTGATGACGTCTGCACCAGCGCCCCCCAGCAAGGTGTCGGCATCATCGCCACCGTCGATAACATCATCGCCGCCCTGTCCATTGATCCAATCCATGCCAACACCGCCGCTGATGCGATCAGCGCCATGGAATTGGAGACCCAACTGGCCGACCACGAAGTCACCGTAGATGGTGTCGTTGCCCGCATCGCCAGAGATCGTGTCGTTGCCGCCGCCACCCCAGATCTGATCCTGGCCGTCACCGCCATGCAGGCTGTCGTTACCCTGGCGAGACGGGTCCATCCCCACGGTATCGCCAAGAAGGACATCGTCGTCCTGGCCGCCCCAGATCTGGTCGTTACCGCCGTCGCCCCGCAACTCGTCGTTGCCGGCACCGCCATCGATGATGTCATCGCCGTCGGCACGCGCTGCAGACGACAAATTGGCAACCTCTTCGCCTGCAAGGACGCCGTTGATCCGATCCCCGAAGATCAGGTCGTCGCCGTCGTTGCCCGTCAGAATATCGCTGTCATGTCCGCCGGAGATCACGTCGTTGCCGATGCCGCCGCCGACAATATCGTTGCCCTCTCCGCTCATGATCAGATCCGAACCGCCGCCACCGTCGATGACGTCGCCACCATCGGCGAATAGTTCCGGGTCGGGGAAGAACGACGGCCCACCGTTCCGGACGGTGCCGACCAACCCCAGAAAGACGTCTTCATAGTAGGTGCGCGCATCTTCCGCATTGCCGCTGCGCAGACCGACCATGAAACCCACACCACTGGCCAACATCCTGTCGGTGGGCGGATCGCCGATCCAGCGATCCAGATTACGCGCCGTCCTGGCCACTTCGACGATGAAATCGTTGCCATCGCCACCATTGATGATGTCGCTGCCAGATCCGCCATTGATGACATCGATACCGCCAGCGGCGTCGATGGCATCATCGCCGAAACCCGTATAGAACGCCTCTGCCTCTTCATTACCTTGAAAGACGCCATTGATGCTGGCACCTTCTGGCGTCAGATCGCCATCCCACTTCGTGCCCGATGGTGGCAGAACACCTATCTCTCCGCCGAGAGAAATTCCTAATTGGCCGTTCTGCCACCGCTCGACATGGATCGTGTCGCCGCTAAGCAGATTGGTGATAATTAATCTATGGACCGGATCCACAATCATGGTCAATCGCAAGTTACCGGTGGAATCGGCCCACGTCGTCTCCGTCAGGCGGACACCTGCCGTCACTGCTACGTTGTCGACATACACAGCGCCATCGCCGCCGCTGTCGTAGATGCGGTCTGCACTGACTAGAAGGGATTCGTTGGTAAGAAAGCGGTATGTGTCGAATCCAGCGCCACCGTACAGGAGATCATCGCCCGATCCACCACTGATATCGTCGTCGCCGTTGCCACCCAGGACCAGATCGTCGCCGCCGCCAACTGCGATGGTGTTGTTGCCGTGCAGAGCCACCACAACGTCCGAGCGAACGTCGAAATCGGAACCGACGTAGCGCATGGCGGCACCATCCTGAACGCCCCAGCGTGCACGCTCCAGAAGATTCATATCGAGGGCAAGATTTTGTGTTCTTGCAGAGACGTATTGGCTGAGTGATTCGATGCCTCGCTTCCGTTGGTCGCCGAGTGCTTCCGCATCGAAAACGATGTAGCCGTTACCGCGCGTCAGAACTTCGGTGAGCCAACCGGTGAATTTTTTATCGGGCGTTCTACCATTCGCCTGTTGATAGATTCCGGCGAGCAAGACGTCTACCAAGGCACCCGCCAAATTAATATGTTTTTCAACGCCATTTTCATGGATCACAAATGAATTTTCCGCTCCACGCAAATTCGTGGCGGCGATTTTCGCCAGGTCAGCCGCAAGCGTATCTAGCGAAGATTCCCCTGAAAGTTGGCGCTGCACCAACAATTCCAACAACGTGCTGTCTCTATCGTTTTCGGGAGATATGTTTTTATACGCACCCTCAAAAATTCTTGGTAGCAGCTCTTTGTAACTCGTGGAAGCCTGAAGAAAATTTTCGGAACTCATGAACCCGGCGAGCAGTGTCATTGAGTGGAGATTGACGGCTCTTGAGAAATCAGCGCCAATGCTACCTCCCCACCCAAAGAGATCTTCTGCCTGGGGATCTAATACAATCGGACTTCCATTATTTATCTTGAATGCATTGTCAGTTACGTAGCTAAGCACCTCTCCCGCAACCACGATCTGCTGCACATTGGCTTTCCGCGCGTTGTACTCAAGCTGATCGTAATCTCGGAACGACTGCGGGATATCATACCCAGCAACTTCCAATATAGTCTCGTATGCCTCGTACGTAAATGAAGCCGCCGACAACTCAAACGGCGCTTGGTCGAAGACAATCGCCTTCTTATCGAAATAGACTGCCATCAACGAAGCAAGGCCACCACCGAGAGAATGGCCGGTAAAACTGGTCTTGGCCGGATCCACATTTTGCAGCTTAAGGACCTCCAGATAGAAGACGGTCGCCTCTAATGACTGAGAGATTGTCCCCAGGCCCGCCGGAATATTGCCCGACAGCCAATCGTTCACCGTGGCTCCTTCTTCGTTGGTCGTCCCTGCATACGAAACGACCACCTCACCGGTAGCTACGTTCCTGTAGGCCCGGGCCATGAAGCCTGTCACGGATACGGATTCGGCGATCTGCGTCCAACCATCCGGAAGCTGAAGCGTATTCAGCTCGGTCCTGACACTTGATTTAGCTCCATACACATTCGCCGCCAACAATGCATAATCAAGCTGTGCCTTGCTAAAATCCATGGCATACCATCCTTTTAATGTTTAGGTAGTTATTTACAAACCGCGTAATCGCGCTTTTTATAAAATTCGGAAATCAGTTTTGGAGGGCCTGAACTGGGCTGTCCTGTTACGTAAGCAATATCATCCCAGGATAGATAAGTCACGGGCCTGTCTGCATGACGAAAGCCCCAGTTACCCGTTCCCGACAAATTGATGCCCATCCGTTCGATAGGTGCGTCGTGTTGGTCAATCTTCTGCATCACGCCCTTTCGCCAGCGATAGACATTGATCAGATAGGAACCCGCAGGCTTGCCGACACAAAACACTTCGGCTGTTTCGTTGGCATGAACGACCAGATATGCGTCACCTTGAATAATATCAAAAGACCCCATACTACTCGCGCCTCTCATCCCTGAATTTTTTGTTGACCAAAAAACTTTCAATGGGGCATAGCTTATTTCTTGATAGATAGGGGGGCCATCATTGCTATTAGGAAAACCGCTCTTCAGTGCTACCGAATACCGATCCACATCGATACGACGCCCATCGCTAAGCCACACCTGCTCCTTCCAGCGCATGGTGTCCTTATTGCTGCAACCACTCAACACCGCAGCCATTACCAGCCCCCCAACTACTACCCATCCGCGCATCGTCATCGCATCGCCCTCGTTAAATCCTTCTTGTGAAACAGCTCATACACTGCACGCGGGTAACCCAAAATGTACTTGCGAAATACCTACCGCATTGCGCAAGCGCACTTCATGGTTGCAACAAATCCTGGACATCAATCCTACCCCTTAAACGATTCGGCGATCTGGCTCCAAGCACCAAGAAGCCGAAGCGTATTCAGATCGGTCCTGACACTTGATTTAGCTCCATACACATTCGCTGCCAACAATGCATAATCGAGCTGCAGTTGATTGAATTCCATGAATCTCCACTCCTTTTTTGAATTTTAATTCACTGGCAAATTGCGTGTTTACGATCACTGTAGAACTCAGAAATTCGCATCGGCGGCCCGGCACTTCTTTGTCCCGTTACATAGGAGATATCATCCCAGGACAGATAGGTCACAGGTCTATCGGCATGACGAAAGCCCCAATTCCCGGTTCCCGACAGATTGATACTCATGCGCTCGATAGGCGCTTCACGCTGATCAATCTTCTGCATCACACCCTTCCGCCAGCGATAGACATTGATCAGATAGGAACCCGGATGCTTGCCGACACAAAACTTTTCAGCATCTTCACTAGCATACACAACCAGATAAGCGTCACCTTGGATAACATCGAAAGATCGCAGGCTAGTTGCTCCTTCCATACCGGCACCCTTGGTTGACCAGTGCACACCCAATGGCGCGTAGGTTATTTCCTGGTAAATAGGCGGCCCATCGGTCGAGTTGGGAAAGCCACTCTTCAGAGCTACTGAATATCGATCCACATCAATGCGACGCCCATCGCTGAGCCACACCTGCTCCTTCCAGCGCATTGTGTCTTTGTTGCTGAAACCGCTCAACAAGGCGGCAGACATCAGTCCAGCAACCATCGCCCACCTACACATCTTCATCGCGCCGCACCTCGTTGATTACTTCTTTTTAAAATTAACCAGCACTCAGACCAGTCCAGCGAAAGTGCATTCAC